>JAZBPA010000203.1:0-2403 GCA_036351435.1 Candidatus Competibacteraceae bacterium | reverse complement strand
CGTCGGACTGCTGGACTTCCCGAATCGGCGCCAGCTGTGGCGAAGGCTGAGCCTATATCGGTCGCGGAGGGTACCAAACCCTTCGCGGCGCTGGGCAAGGTGATGGGCTAGGGCAGGGAACCTACAAACATACTCGATAACGAATCAGAGGATTAAAAACATATGGCTGACGCAAGCTCAATAAATCCCATCCCGGTTGGCCTCGACGATGGCTATGCATTCACCAAGATCGCACTTCCGGATGGTCGGTTACTCGCGATTCCTTCACGTGCTCGCGTGGGTCAGTCCGGTGTGACCTGGATCCATGAAGCCGAACAACGCATCTCTGAGTACGAGACAGAGGATACCGTGTATTCGGTTGGCGCCCTGGACGGTTCACCCACGCATTTTGAAGGCTACCCGTGGTCTGGTCTGAACCGGTCGGTTGTTCAACACGCCCTGCAACAGGCCGGCCTTGCCGGAAAGAGCGTGCATGCTGTCTCCGGTTTACCTGTTAGCACCTTCTACCGCAAGAGCGGCGAGCACAGGCAGGAAACCATTGCCCGGAAGCGCGATAGCCTCAAGCAGACTGTTCGCCCACTTTCTGGTGCGCTGCCAGCAGGCATAGCGTTTCATGAGGTTATACCGGAGGCCTTGGCCGCCTGGTATGACTACGTGATCGTCGAACTGGAGGATGGCGTTACCCTCGATGCAGATCGTGTCTCCGTGCCGCTCGCCATCGTCGACATCGGCGGACGCACGACGGACTACGTAGTGGTAAAGGATCAGGGCATCTTACATGCCTCATCCGGCTCGCTGCAGTGTGGAATGTTGAACGTAAAACAGAGTGTGGCCGATGGGATCCAGGAACGCTTTGATCTGGAGACGCTGAGCGAGCAACTGGTATCCCAGGCGGTGGAACACAAGATTGTTCGTCTGCAAGGTAAGGAGCACGATGTTGCCGCGTTAGTTGAGGCAGCCATGCGCGAGGTCGTGGAACGCATTCATGACGAGACTCGCCGGCAATTGGGGTTAGGTATCGAGCTGGACCGTGTGCTGTTCGTCGGTGGTGGGACCGTAGCACTGTCGAAACACATCTCCAACTGGTTCCCGCATCAAGCGATTGCTGAACATCCTGCGTTTGCCAATGCACGCGGCATGCTCAAGTACCTGCGCTATGTCTGTGAAGCCTCTGATGCGGCCTGAGTTTATTCGTTTTACTGGTTTTATCCGTCGTCACTGCGGTTCAGTGACACTCGAGGCACCGTCGGGCCGTGCAATCGGTGTACAGCGACAGTTTTCTGTCGTCGGTCCTTTCTCAAGGGAGTGGAACCTGATTCCATTCCATTCACCCTGCCGGGCAAGCATCCCCGTCAGGGGCGCGCTTGTTCCGGGAGTTATTAACCTCTAAGGAGCAAGTGCTATGTCAACCAACGAAACCAAGCAGTATTTCGATCTTCACACCACCGGCATCGGTTATCTCAATCGTGTCCGGGAGGTGACACCCAAGGAAGGTGAACCCTTCCTGAGTATCACCATCGCTGCCCTGCGTGGCAGTGTCGACAACGCCCAGTACACGCATTTCGAGTGTCGCGTATCCGGCAAGCAGGCGCAGGAAATCGTGCGTCAGCTCATGCCGGCCGTCGAGGGCAATCTGAAGGTTCTGATCGGCTTCACACTCAGTGATCTCTTTGCCGAGTCCTTCACCTTCAAGAACGGGGACAAGGCCGGCGAGACCGGTATCAGCCTGAAGGCACGGCTACTGCGCATTGCGTGGGCCAAGGTCGACGGGCAACCGTTCTACACCGCACAAGAAGACGCGGCGTAACTCAACGTTTGGCCGGATAACACCACGTTACCCGGCCATTTTCCACCCATCGGGGGATCATTCCTCCGAGGGACTGGTCTCCCATTTTCCTGAGGAGATCAGTCATGAAGAAAACGGATGCGTCCGTAGAGGCGCTGGTAGAAGACCGGTTATCCGATTTGAAACCAGCAGACTTGAACGATGTGGAAAAGCAATCTGTGATCACACTGGCGATGAAGGTGTTGTCCATCAAACATCGAGCCGGCCGGGTTTTGAGTAAACCGGACGAGACGCGGGATTTCCTGCGTCTGCGCCTGGCAGACTACCGTAACGAAGTTTTCGGTTGTCTGTTTGTCGATAACCGTCACCGGATCATCGCTGTGCGTGAGCTATTCCAGGGCACCATCGATGGCGCCTCGGTTTACCCGCGAGTCGTGGTGCAGCAGGCCATGGAGGCGAATGCGGCCGCAGTGGTCTTTTTTCACAATCATCCATCGGGCGTTGCTGAGCCCAGTCATGCGGATGAGGCGATTACCCGCCGTCTGAAAGACGCACTTGCACTGGTTGATGTGCGGGTGCTTGACCACTTTGTGGTCTCGGCTGGCGAAAGCGTCTCT
>JAZBPA010000202.1:0-6015 GCA_036351435.1 Candidatus Competibacteraceae bacterium | reverse complement strand
CACCCGAACTTGAGCGGGGTTGGAGGCCACCGTGACACCCTACTCCCTCCGGCATACGTTGACGCGGTGGTTGCGCAGCCAATCCGTACCCGCATGGGAGGTGGCCGCTCAGCTTGGCCACCGTGCTCCTGGAACCTCAACGACAGAAATCTATGCACCCTTCGATCCCGCTTATCTGACGCAAGCGGTACGGGCTATCGACGCGTACTTCACAATTTTGCGTGACAATTGCGTGCCACTGCAAAATCTAGACGAGTGGTTTGATAACGCAACTGATTGATTTAAATGGTGGGCGATACTGGGATTGAACCAGTGACCCCTGCCGTGTGAAGGCAGTGCTCTCCCGCTGAGCTAATCGCCCTAAAGAAGGATTAATGAAGGATTCGTTATGCTAAAGAGCCTTGCCGGGTTCGTCAACACTCTTCCGAAAACTTCAGCAATACAATACTTCGTCAATTTCGTAGGCCTTAATCCCTTTAGGTGCCTGAAACTCAGCGATCTCCCCCTCTTCTTTGCCGATTAAGGCACGCGCAATAGGGGAATTGACGGATATTTTACCGGCGTCGATATCGGCCTCATCCTCACCTACGATTTGGTAACGCACCTGTTCACCGCTTTCTTCGTCGGTTAGGCATACGGTGGCTCCGAATATGACCTTGCCTGAAGCCGGCATTTTGGTCACATCAATGATCTGGGCTCGGGATAGTTTGTTTTCGATTTCGGCGATACGGCCTTCGATAAAGCTTTGCTGCTCTCGCGCCGCGTGGTATTCCGCATTTTCTTTGAGATCGCCGTGGGAACGGGCCTCGGCAATGGCTGCAATCACGCGTGGTCGCGCCACGCTTTTTAATTCTTGCAGTTCTTCACGCAATCTATCTGCGCCAGTGGCTGTCATGGGCACCATTGTCATGCTAGCAACTCCTTATGAAGATCTTGAAGGCAATTCACCTCGCCATTCAACGAACGCAGCGCCAGACACGTTGCCTTTGCACCAGCTACTGTGGTGGTGTAGCTGACTTTATGCATCAATGCCTCGCGCCGCATGGAGAAGGAATCGGCAATCGCTTGCCGGCCTTCTGTTGTATTGATAATTAATGCAATTTCATCGTTTTTGATGATGTCTACAATATTCGGGCGACCCTCAGTCACCTTGTAAACCCACTCGCAATCGATCCCACTCGCTTGCAGTGCTGCTTGAGTTCCCTTGGTGGCGAGCAGGGTAAATCCCTGTTCTTGCAAGTCTCTAGCGACCGGCACAATTTTGGCTTTGTCGGCATCGCGCACACTGATGAACGCTTTACCACGGACCGGGAGGCCATTACCTGCGGCTAACTGGGCCTTGGCAAAGGCTTCGCCGAAGCGGCGACCCACGCCCATCACTTCACCGGTAGATTTCATCTCCGGGCTCAGCAAGGGATCGACACCGGGAAATTTAACGAACGGGAACACCGATTCCTTGACTGAATAATACGCCGGGATGATTTCCCCGGTCACCCCTTGTTGAGCCAGGGACTGGCCGGCCATACAGCGAGCGGCGATCTTGGCCAACGGTCGACCGGTCGCCTTAGAGACGAAAGGCACGGTGCGAGAGGCGCGCGGATTAACTTCCAACACGTAAATATCATCGCCCTGGAGCGCGAACTGGGTGTTCATCAGACCGATCACGCCCAATTCCCTTGCCATACTCGCGACCTGTTCACGCAGCCGGCCTTGTACAGTGGCGCTTAACGAGTACGGCGGTAGCGAGCAAGCGGAATCACCGGAATGTATTCCCGCTTCTTCGATGTGTTCCATGATGCCGCCGATCAACACCTCATCGCCGTCGCAAATTGCATCGACGTCGACTTCCACGGCATCATTCAGAAACCGATCCAGCAACACCGGAGCATCTTCCGATACCTTGACCGCATCCTGCATATAGCGGCGCAAATCCTCTTCGCCGTGGACGATTTCCATAGCGCGTCCTCCCAGCACATAGGACGGACGCACGACTAAAGGATAGCCGATTTCAGCGGCCAGCAGCACGGCGCTTTCGGTATCGCGGGCAATGCGGTTGGGCGGCTGACGCAAACCCAGAGTGTCGATCATGGCTTGAAAGCGTTCCCGATCTTCGGCACGATCAATCGCATCGGGCGAAGTGCCGATGATAGGCACAGCCGCCGCCGCCAGGGCTCTGGCGAGTTTTAAGGGCGTTTGTCCGCCGTATTGAACGATGACCCCTTTGGGCTGTTCTTTGGCGACGATCTCTAACACATCTTCCAACGTCAGAGGCTCGAAATACAAGCGATCCGAGGTATCGAAATCGGTGGATACGGTCTCCGGATTGCAGTTCACCATGATGGTTTCGAAGCCATCCTCACGCAGCGCCAACACCGCATGAACGCAACAATAGTCGAATTCGATGCCTTGCCCGATCCGATTGGGACCGCCGCCCAGCACCATAATCTTGTCGCGATCGCTGGGTTGCGCTTCGCATTCCTCTTCGTAAGTGGAATACATATACGCCGTGCTGGTAGCAAACTCAGCAGCGCAGGAATCGACTCGTTTATAAACCGGATGAATGTTCATTTCTCGGCGCAGCCGGCGAATCTCGTCTTCATGGCTTAGTGTTAACTTGGCTAGGCGGCGATCCGAAAAGCCTTTGCGCTTGAGACTGTACAAATACCGGTGATCTCTCAGCGCCGCCAAGCCCTGAGTTTTAAGGGTCTCTTCCATAGCGATCAATTCCTGGATTTGCACCAGAAACCACGGATCGATACGGGTGATTTCATGCACTTCTGCCAGGGTATAGCCCCAGCGAAAGGCATTCGCCACATACCACAGCCGTTGTGCACCGGGCACAGCCAATTCTTGATTAAGCTGTGCGCGGGCCTGGGCATCGTCCGTATCCAGGACCGGATCGAAACCGTCGGTGCCGATCTCCAAGCCACGCAACGCCTTTTGCAGGGATTCCTGAAACGTGCGGCCCATGGCCATCACCTCACCCACCGATTTCATTTGCGTGGTCAGTCGGGCATCGGCTTGCGGGAATTTTTCGAAATTGAAGCGCGGCACTTTGGTGACGACGTAGTCGATAGTCGGTTCGAATGATGCCGGTGAAGCGCCTCCAGTGATCTCGTTCCTCAGTTCATCCAGGGTATAACCGATGGCCAGTTTGGCCGCGACTTTGGCGATGGGAAAGCCGGTAGCTTTGGACGCCAAGGCCGAAGATCGGGACACCCGTGGATTCATTTCGATCACCACCATCCGCCCATCGTGCGGATTGACCGCGAACTGGACATTGGATCCCCCCGTTTCCACCCCGATCTTACGCAGCACCGCCAGAGAGGCGTTGCGCATGATTTGATATTCCTTGTCGGTTAGGGTCTGAGCCGGCGCGACGGTGATCGAATCGCCGGTATGCACCCCCATAGGATCGAAGTTCTCAATGGAGCAAACGATAATGCAGTTATCCAGACGGTCCCGCACCACTTCCATTTCGTATTCTTTCCAACCCAGCACCGACTGTTCCAACAGAATTTCATTAATAGGTGACAAATCCAGACCGCGTTCGGCGATCTCCGCTAGCTCCTGACGATTGTAGGCAATGCCGCTGCCGCTACCGCCGAGGGTGAAAGAGGGCCGAATAATGGTCGGGTAACCCACCTCAGCTTGACCGTCCATCACCTCTTCCAGGCTATGGGCAATCACCGAGCGCGGGGTGTCCAGACCAATTTCAGTCATGGCTTGACGGAATAATTGGCGATCCTCGGCAATGGCAATCGCCTTCGGGGAAGCACCGATCATTTCCACGCCGAATTGCTGCAAGACGCCTTCGCGGTCCAAGTCCATCGCGCAGTTCAAAGCGGTCTGCCCGCCCATAGTGGACAGCAAGGCGTCGGGGCGTTCGCGTTCGATAATCCGCGCCAGAGTCTGCCAATGGATCGGCTCAATATAGATAGCGTCGGCGGTATCCGGATCGGTCATGATGGTGGCCGGGTTGGAATTCACCAAGATGACCCGATACCCTTCCTCGCGCAACGCTTTGCAAGCCTGGGTTCCTGAATAGTCGAACTCGCAGGCCTGGCCGATCACGATGGGACCGGCGCCGATAATTAGAATACTGGTTAAATCAGTGCGTTTGGGCATACCTATCACTCAATGTGCGGAGGGTGTCCACCGCTGTTCAAACGGGGCAGGCTGCCAGAGCTAAGCCGTTAGGGTGTTGTGGGTCTTGATCATGGCCATGAAGCGGGCGAACAACGGCGCCATATCGTGAGGTCCGGGGCTGGCCTCGGGATGGCCCTGGAAGCTGAACGCCGGGCAGTCGGTGCGTTCTATCCCCTGCAAAGACCCGTCAAATAGCGACCGATGGGTGGCGCGCAGATAAGTCGGCAAGGTCGCCTCGTCTACGGCGAAACCGTGATTCTGGCTGCTGATCATCACTCGACCGGTGGCCAGTTCCAATACCGGATGATTCGCGCCGTGATGACCGAATTTCATTTTGACGGTGTTAGCGCCACTCGCCAGCCCCAGCAGTTGATGACCGAGGCAGATACCGAACAGGGGGATTCCGCTGTTCAGCAGTTCCCGAATCGCTGTGATGGCGTAATCGCAAGGTTCCGGGTCGCCGGGACCGTTGGATAGAAAAATACCGTCCGGTTTCAGCGCCAAAACCTCGGCGGCAGGGGCTTGCGCCGGTAACACTGTCACTCGACAACCGTAATCCACCAGAATGCGCAGGATGTTGCGCTTTACCCCATAATCATAAGCCACGACATGATACGGTGATGAATTAGCCCCGGCAAAGTCGTTGGTTTCCAGTTGCCAAACGCCTTCACGCCATTCATAAGCTTCTCGGGTGCTGACGACTTTAGCCAGATCAGCACCTTTGAGACCCGGAAAAGCTTGGGCAGCCTGCATGGCAGCAGTGGCATCGACGTTGTCGCCTGCCATGATGCAGCCATTTTGCGCGCCTTTTTCGCGTAACAAACGAGTTAATCGTCGGGTATCAATACCGGCGATAGCAACCACCTCCCGCTCACGCAGATAATCCTCCAACGCTTGCTCGTTGCGCCAATTGCTGACCACCGGCGGGCAATCACGGATCACCAAACCGCTGGCGCGGATCCGGGACGATTCCTCGTCGCCGCGATTAGTGCCCACATTGCCGATATGCGGATAAGTCAGGGTGATAATCTGTTGGCAATAGGAAGGATCGGTTAGAATTTCCTGATAGCCGGTCATGGCCGTATTGAACACGACCTCACCGCTGGTCAGCCCGGTGGCGCCAATGGACTCCCCACAAAACAGGCTGCCATCTTGCAGGGCTAAAAGCGCAGGTTTTCTCAAAACTTCCTCCACGCAGACACACAAAACGGGAGGGCAATGCACTATCCCCTCCCGTTCTTCAATCGGTCTGCTTTTGCAATCGCTGATATTGGTATTTTACTGCATGATGCCAATCACTGTCTAACGCAACCCCAATACGTCTTGCATATCAAACAGACCCCGCTCGCGTTCCATCACCCAACGAGCAGCGCGGACCGCGCCGTTGGCAAAGGTCATGCGGCTGGAAGCCCGGTGGGTAATTTCCACCCGTTCACCGACATCGGCAAACATCGCGGTGTGCTCGCCGACGATGTCTCCGGCGCGCAGCGTGGCAAAACCGATGGTGTCCCGTGAGCGTTCCCCGATAGTGCCTTCACGACCGTACACCGCGCACTGGGACAGATCGCGACCCAACGCCTGGGCTACCACCTCACCCATGCGTAAGGCGGTACCGGATGGGGCATCCACTTTATGGCGATGATGGGCTTCGACAATTTCGATATCCACCCCGTCGCCCAATACCTGTGCCGCCAATTCCAGCAACTTGAAACACAAGTTGACACCCACGCTCATGTTGGGCGCGAATACGATGGCGATGTCTTTTGCGGCTTCGGCGAGCAGTTCTTTTTGCGCGGCGGTAAATCCGGTGGTGCCGATCACCATCCGCTTGCCGGCAGCCCGGCAGTGTTCAAGATTGGCCAGGGT
>JAZBPA010000201.1:0-2265 GCA_036351435.1 Candidatus Competibacteraceae bacterium | reverse complement strand
TCTATCTTGCGTTTACCGAAATAGGTGGAGTAATCCACACGCTGATGCTGGGTAGTCCACCGGAAATCGATACTGATACTGTGATCGATACCGTTGTAGATGTTGACGGCGTCACGGAGGTACATCACGTGCATTTCTGGCAAATGGGAGAGCATGAGGCGGCGCTGGATACACACGTGGTTATTGATATTCAGCGCTGGGACGATCTCGAAGAGATCAAGCTGGCGATCAAAACCCGCCTCGAAAACGAGTTTGGAATCCGCCATTCGACATTGGAGTTTGAACGGTCGGACCGCATGCACCGGGATGCTGAAAAATACGGTCACGGATAGTCGTAAGAGAGAAGAAGATGTTTAGGATAGTAGAAGCTGTAGCCGAGAACGACATCGTTCTGGAGTGTATCGGCGTGTTCACCGATGAGGGCTTAAGAAAAACATCATAAGCCAAGTGGGTTGGCGTCCAGTAAAATTGAACGTGGACGCGCTTGGGGCGACTGGGTCGTTGATATGGCGTTTTGTGCGGCGCCGGTTGTAGTATCAGCGTGGCGACGTCGATGAATGGTCTGGGTTGGGAAACTGAGGTCCAGTTGATGACAGTTTTATTTTTTACCATTTCAATAGTTGCGGGCTTCACTTTGCTGGCACTGTCGCTCGCATCGCTGTGGCGACCACGAATCAGGTTCTGGCCACCCCCTGCTATCGATACCTGGCAGTACAGGGTGTTCTGGTGGCTTTTCCGTATCTTTTTTGTTGGTGTCCTGTTGGTATGTATCACGGATTTTGGCGCCATCGGCAGGCAAGGTTCTGTTCAACTCGTTGCTGGCATTGTATTAACAACAATAGGATTTGGCGCAGCTTTTTATGTGACATTCCTACTAGGCTGGAAAGACGCACATGGTCAAGCGAACTGCCTCACCACCAGCGGTTGGTATAGATGGAGTCGAAACCCGATTTATGTTGTAACGATTATGGGTTTGGTTGGGCTGGGACTACTGGCGCATTCTTGGTTCGCGTATTGCCTTCTGTCAGTTTGGGCCGCACTCTATGTAGCTGCCGCCTATCTTGAAGAGCCCTGGCTTGAACAGCAGTACGGAGACGTGTATCGAGAGTACAAGTCAGAAGTATCGCGGTTCGTAGGAAGGCACCGCCCTGAATTTTAACCGGTCTTTTCAAGCAAACGGCGGAGAATCTCACCATGACCTCGGACACATGGATCATAATGCTACACCAAATGCTATTTCAGGGCATGTTCTTCGCCAAGAACGTCGTGCTGCGCCGCAGGCTCAGTCAGCCGATTAGGGGTTTCAACCTGGAGGCTAACTTATCGATTGCCTTCTTTGCGATCTTCATCGGCGTGGCACTCTGGCTGTCCCTGGGTCTGAACACGCATCGGGCTACTGGCCTGGCGGGAGGCGTAGCGCAGTCTTTTTCCGCGCTGTTAATGCTAGCGAGCTTGGGTATTGGCGCCGCATCGCTCAATGATCTGGGCGACTCCTGGCGCGTTGGTGTTATCGAGGAGCAACAGACCGAACTGATAGAGCGGGGGGTTTACCGTTTCAGCAGGAATCCCTATTTCCTCGCCTACCTGCTGTTGTTCGCTGCTTATACGATACTTTTGCAAAGTTTTCTCCTACTGGTACTGTCTGTAATCGGTTTCGGTTTGGTGCACGGAATGATCCTGCGGGAAGAGCGGCACCTTGCGGATAAGCATCCCGCCGATTACGAGCGTTACCGGCAGCGTGTATCGCGGTATCTGAATCTGCGTAAGGCGAGTTACTAATTCAGATTTACAAACGCCCCCGTTTCTGATCGGACGTCACGAGACCGGTTGTGGGCCTGTGATTGGGATCCTTCTTGGGACCACCATGGGACCACTCTCATGCCCTTCGATGCCCTCTAATGCCAAGCTCATTTTTTAAGTCTCTGATTTACAAGGCATTAGGAGGCATGACGAGGCGTAAAATAGCATGGCTCAGGGTTCGAATCCCTCGACAGGGATTCGATATACTGGCCCGGTGCGGTAGTCGGGCGCGAAATTGGCTACATGGTCTTCATCACACCCGCGCAGAACCGACACGCGGATGGCTGGCCGAGGCCTATGACCTTCCCCACAGTTGCCACCGAAAACGCCAGAAAACTAGAGCAAACAAGGTCAAAACTGTAACGAAACTGGCGAAAGTGTGGGGAACTCAGACTGAAAAATCACAATAAAAACATAAAGATACGACAGCTAGAAGCGGTGGCTTTTAACCAATTGGTCGCTGGT
>JAZBPA010000200.1:0-9460 GCA_036351435.1 Candidatus Competibacteraceae bacterium | reverse complement strand
TTCGGTCACTACATTGGTTAGCGAATCCAACCCGTCGGTGGCCACGGCTACCAGTGGAAACTCGTTCAGGACGAACTCGAAAATGCCCGGTTCATCGAAACTGCGGGTTTCCGCTTTCACCATTCCTCGGTCGATAATGCTGACCCGCTGCGGTATCTCTTGATAAGACATGATGTCAGCATAGGCTTGCTGGCGTTCCCAATCCTCGGCATAGGACAGGTAATAAGGCGCATTTTGTGCAAATTCGATGTGAATGAT
This sequence comes from Candidatus Competibacteraceae bacterium, assembly GCA_036351435.1. Classification (GTDB taxonomy): domain Bacteria; phylum Pseudomonadota; class Gammaproteobacteria; order Competibacterales; family Competibacteraceae; genus JAAUQA01. Next base: position 9,202 of record JAZBPA010000200.1, on the reverse strand, counting down.
GCGCAAACTCCCGTCCCGACGCTTACCCACCACGCAACCGTCACCGTAGATATGAACACGGATGCGATCCTCGACCACAAATGCCACGATTAATGTGGTATCGGGTGCGCTGCTGTCGAGTCCCAGGTCGGCAGCTTGTTCAATCGCTGGCTGCATAATCCGATGACCCAGTTGCCGATGATGAACAGCCGCCGGGATAGTTGGATCACCTTGAACAAAGGCAGGTAGCAGTTGCCTAGCGTTCAACGCCAACAACCGGGAACCCACATCGACATCAGAAGCGGAAGAACAGCCGTCGGCGACAATCACATAAGGCACTGGTTCTTGACCGTTGCAAGCGTAATCTTCGCAAACCAGATGAGTTTTACCGATTTCGAAATGGGAGTCAGTAACGATATACATTAAAAACGGAGGCCCCTTGCCATCAGCGCCTCCGCTTGCTTAGGCCAAAGCGAGAGGTTGCTGGGTGAGTCGTCCCTTGCCCTCCTGATCATGAGCGCGGATAAAGCTTTTAACCCGTGGCGCGATCTCTTCCCGCCAGCGGCGACCATTGAATATACCATAATGGCCTACCCCAGGTTGCTCATAGTGGTTACGCATATTATCGGGTAGATTGACACACAGTTCGTGGGCCGCATGGGTTTGGCCTAATCCGCAAATGTCGTCTTTTTCCCCTTCAACCGTCATCAAGGCGGTGCGGGATATTGCGCTCGGAATGACCTTCTCGCCGTCCCACCAGACCATTTCACCCTTGGGCAAGGAGTAGTCCTGGAACACCGTCCGAATCGTCTGCAGATAAAATTCAGCGGTCAGATCCATGACGGACAGATATTCTTCGTAGAATTCACGTTTGGCAGTCGCGCTTTCGCCATCGCCAACCACCAAATGCCGGAAGATCGTCCGGTGCGCATCGAAATGCCGGTCGAGATTCATACTCATAAATCCAGCTAGTTGCAGAAATCCCGGATAGACCCGACGCATGAAACCGCGATTTGGCGGCGGCACGGTGACGATCACGTTTTTTTCGAACCAGGACAGCGGGCGGCTGCCAGCCAGTTCGTTAACCTGAGTCGGGTTGTGACGGACATCGACTGGTCCGCCCATCAAGGTCATGCTGGCCGGCGTGCAATCGTGAAGATTCGACGCCATCAGTGCAACCGCCGCCAACACCGGCACACAAGGCTGACAAACGGCCATCACGTGAGTATTGGGTCCCAGAGTTTCCAGAAAACGGATGATGTAATCAATGGCATCGTCGAAGTCGAAGGAGCCTTCGAACACCGGGACATCACGCGCATCGCGCCAGTCGGTGATATACACCTCATGATCCGGCAACATTGCCTCTACGGTACCGCGTAACAGGGTTGCGTAATGGCCGGACATCGGGGCGACTATCATCACCTTAGGGTCATCATCCCGATCAATCTGGCGGCGGAAATGTTTCAGCTGGCCAAAGGTCTTGCGATCGACGATTTCTTCTTCGATATGCACTTCCTGGCCGTCGATCATAGTGGTGTGCAAACCGAATTTGGGTTTACCGTAACGACGAGTTAGATGTTCGAATTGATCGCAGGCTGCGGCGATAAATTGCGCTCCCGGCATATAAGCCAATGGATTCCAGGGGTTGCGCAGCGCGTGTAGGGTATGGTCCGCCGCGACTCGTACAGGTGTCAGCGCGGCGTGTTGCATTTCGTAAACATGGTAGAGCATCGTTGTTCTCCGCTAGTATCTTAATAATTTACGGTGACCAAGCTCTGTGTCCTCTGCCCAAATCGCCGGTAGCGGAGGTGGAACGGAGGCAAAAAAAAGCCGAGGTTGGAAACCCCGGCCAATAACCACCAAAGGAGGGTGTGGAGAAGGACATCAGTGCGATGTCGCAGTGCAGTATAAAATTTATTGTGCGGTGCGTCAAGCATGTCGACATCCTCCAGAAATATGATTTTTGTAGTGCTCTTTCCTCTTGAAAGCCAAGTCAATTAGGCAACAAGGAGTTGGTTAATCACACCCAGGTCGGTAACCGTATAACAGGTATTACGAGCAGGAATTGTTAACAAATGTTGCAGTGCAGTGTAAGCAGTGATAGTGCATTGCGTCAATCATTTTCTGCCTTAAGAAACCGCCGTTTAGCTTCTTCAATCTCGGGGCAGTGGGTTAATCCAGTAATTAGGCATGGATATCACGCCTAAATACGACCTTGTTAATCAGTAAGCCGATGACCGCGTCATGCATCAATTCGGATTTGGAAAAGCAGATCGTTTTGCGGTTAAGTGTTCAGTGCCGGGTGATCATTGAGCAGGTCATCGTCGGAGTCAAACGGTGTCACATCGTCAAAGACGTCTTCCGCAACACCACCCATGGCTATGCCGATACCGTCATCGAACTTGCCTTTGGTCTGCACAACTTCAGAAGTTATTGCCGCTTCCAGGTCTATTAGAATATGAATGGGTTTTAGTTTCCAATAACGTCTAGTGGAAAAAGTCTGCGTTTGTCCAGCCGATTTTAGAGCGAATTATCTGGTCGGGATTCTTGTCAGTTCTCAGAAAAAAACGCTATTTTTTGTCAAAATGATACATTGACTTAAATCAATGTTTAAAAAATAAATTAGTCGTTTAAATGGGTTTTAGAACGCAGCTCTATTGACAAACTGTTGCGCATCGCCCAATTTTGTATTACTAGCAAAATCGTGCAGAGATTAGATTATGAGAGTGGTAGGGTGGCTGATGTTGTTGGTACTGTCGATTGCATCGCAAGGGGTGTTAGCGGCAGTGCGGGTGGATAATGGGCGTATCTCCGAACTGGCTAAAGGCACTGAGGTGGTCTTCGCCCTGAACGCACCGGTCAATTACTCCAGCTTCCTACTTGATAATCCACCGCGTTTGGTGGTCGATCTCAACGATGCCAAGCTAAGCCGCTTCCAGGCCAACTTAGGGCTACACTCCACCGATGTGCAAACCGTACGTGCTGGCGTGCGCAGAGGCGTTAACCTGCGCTTGGTGGTGGATTTAACCTCGTTACGAAAAAGCTCAGTCTATACCGAACGGACCGGCTCCGGTCAGCGCCTGGTGATTGCTATCGATCGCACTCAGCGGCCCAGTGCAGTAGGGCAGGACATCTCAACGGGCGGCTCCAGCAAAATTGCCGAACGTCGTGGCATGGTGAAGCAGGTACCGTTGCAGCGCGATATCATCGTCGCCATTGATCCAGGGCATGGAGGCAAAGATCCGGGCGCCGTGGGTCCCAGCAAGACCTTTGAGAAAGATGTGGTCATGAAAGTCGCAAAACGGTTGAAAAAACTGGTGGATCAAGAAGCGGGCATGCGCGCGATTTTAACCCGCAGCAGCGATAAGTATTTGCGTCTTTATCAACGGATCGACATCGCCCGTCAACATAACGCCGATTTGTTCATCTCTATCCACGCTGATGCTTTCGATAAGCCTTCCGCGCGTGGCTCCTCGGTGTTTATTCTATCTACTAAAGGGGCTTCCAGCGCTGCAGCTCGCTGGTTGGCCAAGAAAGAGAATGAAGCTGATTTGGTCGGCGGTAAACTCGGCAGCGTCGAGGGTTCTCTGAAACCAGTGGTGTTTGATATTTATCACGATGCTGTGTTGGCCGATAGCATGCTATTGGCCGAAGAAGTGTTGAGTCGGCTCGGTAAAATCGGTCATGTTCACTCAAAGCGCGTAGAAAGAGCCGGGTTCGCCGTACTGAAAGGGCCGGATATGCCCTCCATCTTGGTGGAAACTGCGTTTATCTCCAACCCCGCGGAAGAGAAAAAATTACTCAGTAGCGGCCATCAACAAAAATTGGCCAATGCGATATTCGACGGCATTCGTGCCTACCTCAAGAAAAAACCGCCTCAGCAAGAATACCTTTTGGTCGCCGAGAGTGCGCCGCCAAAGCCAATTGCAGTAGCATCGAGTCAATCTCGGCCGACCCCTACACCGATAGCAACCAAACCAACAATCAAACCTGTTGCGAAACCGATTCCTCCCCCCAAACCCGTCCCGCTCCCGAAGGTCCGTTTGGTGGCTACCGGACAATCTACATATCCACCAGTCCACTTGATCGCCAAGCCGGTTCACAACCCGCCTTCCACTCAAGTCCATGTGATCAGGCAGGGTGAGAGTCTAGCCGATATCGCTCAACACTATCGGATCAATGTGCAACACTTGCGTTCGGTCAATGGTTTAAGCAGTAATCAATTACGCATGCCGGCAGGTACGCCATTGAGGATTCCAGTATCTGATAGTTGAGGGGTGGTTGATTGCGAAATAACCACCGGTAAACCGCTGGCCTGATCCACCACTAACTGTACCGCCACTTCGTCCACGCCGAGCATTTCGGGACCTAGCTTGGTTTGAATGGCCTTAATGGCGTCATCAACCGTAACCGTTATCGGTAGCTCATCTTCTTCCAACGGGGCATGGGCTTCCATAAACAGCATTCCTGCTAACCAACCCACTTTGACCGGCTGGTCAATGATATAAACCGGCGTACCTACCGGAACATGGTCGAATATCCATTCGATATTTTCCGGATACATGCGCACGCAGCCATGAGTCACCCGCATCCCTACGCCCTCCGGCCTATTCGTGCCATGAATCAAATAACCGGGAATCCCTAATCGCAGCGAGAAACGGCCCAACGGATTATCCGGGCCAGGCGGTACCACATCCGGCAGAATATCCCCGTCACGGGCATGCTCCGCTTTTATAGAAGCTGGCGGATACCAAGCGGGATCCCGTTGTTTTTTGACAACGCTGGTTTTCCCCAACGGGGTCTTCCAGTCCATGCGCCCCACGCTGACCGGGAAGGTCATGACGGTGGGTTTTTCTCCCTGAGCAGGCTTGGGATAATAATACAAGCGTAACTCCGGCACGTTGAGCACAATGCCCTCGCGTGGCGCAGTCGGTAAAATATAACGGGTTGGAAGAACGACTGGCGTGCCTTCGCCGGGTACCCAACGGTCCACACCCGGGTTGGCTTTGATAATCTCATCATAACCGACGGAGTGGCGACGAGCGATGTCAAGTAAGGTTTCGTGGTGGGATGCGTAAACAACCCGAAGATCCCCAACCAGATCGACATCGGGCGGAGGTAAAATGAATGTCTCGGCATGTACAGCAACTTGCCCGACTAGGAAGCAGAGCACAACAGCAAAGCGATTAATAGCGTTCATGGGCATAAGCGATCAACTGTAGTTAGATGGATGTTCGTTAAGACGTTCGCAGCGTTAAGATTGTTCCTGAACTAATCGGCCTAAAAACAAGCGCAGACCCTATCGAGCGATAGTCTGTAAAATTCGGCAATGCGCTGCATGACGGGTTGCATCTGGGTCATCAATAGACGAGGTCTGTTCGATTTGTTCGATGTAAGCGCTCGCCAAACGATGCTTGCGCGCTCCCCGAACTACTAGCTCTTTGTACCAAGTATAAGGCCATAGCGCATCATCAATGTAGGCCGGATCGGCAACGTAAAAGAACACGTCGTGAACAACGCCAAGTGACGACACCAAGGATTGAGTTATCACATCATACCCTTGACCTAAACTTTCGGCCTGATCAAGCCGCGGTTTTTCCTCCGCCGCGAGTGAATAGATAGCGCCCCAGACTTGATCGTTAGGGTTGCCGGTATGGAAGGCATTGCCTTTACCGGAACCATCCCGCCCTCGCTTATGAAAGCGTAATGCAAAACCGGGTAAGCGAGCTATGCCGAGCGCTCGACAGGACGGTGTGCGTTGCTGCAGCCGCGCCGGGTGCAAGTTGGAACCGTATGCGAAATAGTTCATTAGCGATTGCGATATGCCGTTCCTTTAAACGGCGTTACGGTAAACTATTGCGGATTACTTGAGTAGCCCCATCCTATTCGCAAACGTACAACTCCGAGCACAATACCATGGCCGTCACCTTGAAAATCCACGATCCCACTGTACAGCGCACTTGCGCAGAGATCGATATCATCCGCGAATGCCTGCCTCTGGAAGACGCCCGTGTGTTGGAACTGGGTTGTGGCAAGGCAGAAATGACGCGACTCATCGCCGAGCAGTTTCCGGTAGCAGAAATTGTCGCTACCGAAGTGGACAAGATTCAGCACGCCAAAAATCTAGCGATTACCGATTTGCCACAGGTCCGATTTTGTGTCGGTGGAGCTGAGGCGATTGCCGAACCCGATGCTAGTTTCGATGCAGTGCTGATGTTTAAATCCTTGCATCATGTACCGCTACCCCTGCTGGATCAGGCGCTGGCCGAAATCCGCCGAGTCCTCAAGCCGGGTGGCTTCGCTTTCCTATCAGAGCCGATCTATGCCGGCGACTTTAATGACATTCTGCGGTTGTTCCACGACGAACAACAGGTGCGAGAAGCCGCCTTCGCGGCGGTGACCCGAACGGTCGAATCGGGCGAGCTGGAATGTGTAAAGCAGTTGTTTTTCTCTGTACCCGCCACTTTCCCGGATTTCGAAACTTTCGAAGAACGGGTTATCAACGTTACTTATGCCGAACACCGGCTGGACGATGCGTTATACCTGGCCGTGCGTAAACACTTTATGGCGCACATGACTGAACAAGGGGCCAGCTTCCTCAAACCCATGCGAGTAGATTTGCTACGTCGTCCCTTAGTCGGTTGAGGATGATCCAAATCGTTGCCGTAAATAGCTGAAAACGGCACGCAAACCCATCGCCTCTCCCCCCTCAGGACGCCCCGGTTGTGCTCTGATGTTCCAAGCCATGAGATCGAAGTGTGCCCAGGGTATGGCTTGCGGCACGAACTCCTGCAGAAACAATGCTGCGGTAATAGCGCCAGCATAAGGACCCTTAGCGCTATTGGCGATATCGGCGATTTTGCTGTTTAACATCCTTCGGTAAGGTTTATGCAAAGGCAATCGCCAAATGGGATCGGATTCGGTTTCTGCCGCGGCTAATAGCGCGTTGGCCAGCTCATCTGTGTTGCAGAATAAGGCGGGTATCTCAGTGCCTAACGCCGTACGCGCTGCTCCAGTTAGGGTCGCGAAATCCAGCACTAGATCAGGTTTTGCGGTGACAGCCTCAGCCAACGCGTCGCAAAGGATCAAGCGGCCTTCCGCATCGGTATTGTCGATTTCCACTGTCAGACCTTTTCGCGAGCGCACCACATCACCCGGACGCAACGCATTGCCAGCGACCGCATTCTCCACGGCTGCGACCAATAGGCGCAGTTGCACTGGTAATCCAGCACTCATGATCAATCGAGCCAAACCGAGAGCATGGGCTGCACCACCCATATCCTTTTTCATCAGCCGCATTCCGTTGGCGGGCTTGAGATCCAAGCCCCCGCTATCGAAACAAACTCCTTTACCAACTAAAGTGATTTTCGGATGATCCGGGTCACCCCAGCGTAAATCCAGCAACCGAGGTTGATTTACGCTGGCTCGACCGACCGCATGAATCAGCGGAAAATCATCTTTCAGCAGTTCCTCACCCACGATCTGGTTGACTTGAGCATCGAACTCTGCGCCTAGAGCGAAAACGGCATCGGCTAACTGTTCCGGCATCATATCCTCCGCCGGGGTATTGATCAGATCTCTAACCTCGTAGAGCGCTTTTAATTGATGCTTTATGGATTGCGCATTGCACGCAGCGGGGATAACCAGTTTTGCCGAGGGCTGTTGAGTTTTCTTGTAACGAGTGAAGCGGTAAGCGCCCAACCCCCAACCGATTAACAACCGTTCGAGTGTTGCCGAATCACGATCTGTGCTCAGAAAATAATCACCCGGCGGCAGCAATGCTGGCAAATTGCCCAATGTCCAGGGATCTTCAAATGAGGTCAAGCCAACTAAGACGCTACTCACTGTGCCATTGCCTGAGGGAATTACACACATCGTATTGGGCTTGGCCTTGAAACCCATGCTGTCAACCCAGCGCTGTAGAACCTCCGGCTGCGCTTGCAACCACTGCATAAAGGCGTGTTCCTCCAACAACTCCAAGGGTATGGCGGTTGTCGGCTGCTGATCTAATAAACAATACGGCATAAGGATCTCACTCAAGTGCATGTGTGTCGGTATTGTCGCATAGGTGATGATTTTCGTTGGAAAATAGCGCAGAATCGTCCTTTTCTAAAAAGCCGACTGAATGGGCTATTGTGTTCCGAGTCTACGAACAACGCTTAACCAAGCTGATCAATACCGGTCAGCAGCACTGCCTGAAAGGCGCCCGAATTGGCCTGGAGAAAGAAACCCTAAGGGTAGGTCCTGACGGTTGTATCGCGCAAACGCCGCATCCGCAAGCGCTGGGGGCAGCTCTTACTCACCCGTATATCACTACCGATTATTCCGAAGCGCTGCTGGAATTGATCACCCCACCGTTGACCAGCCTCCCGCAGACTTTACGATTTTTGCACGATGTGCATCATTTTGTTTATCACAATGTGGGTGATGAAATGCTTTGGGCGACCAGTATGCCCTGCGTGGTCCAAGGCGAGGACAGTGTGCCTGTGGCTTGGTATGGCACGTCAAATCCCGGGATGATGAAACATGTTTATCGGCGCGGGTTGGGCTATCGGTACGGTCGGGTCATGCAAGTCATTGCCGGGGTTCATTTCAATTATTCTTTGCCGGAAGCGTTCTGGCCGCTATTTCAAACCCTGGAAGGCGATAGATACAACTTGCAGGATTTTATCTCTGCCCGCTATTTTGGCTTGATCCGCAATTTGCAACGGTTTGGCTGGTTGGTGCCTTATCTGTTCGGTGCCGCACCGGCGGTCTGTAAATCCTTTCTGGCCGGCAAGCCGAGCCGTCTGCAGGAATTCGACGAAAGCACCTATTTTCTACCTTACGCTACCTCGCTGCGCCTAAGCGATATTGGCTACACCAACCGGTTGGAGAAAAAGGCGGGGTTAAACATTTCCTACAACAGCTTGGATGAATACTTAACCAGTTTGAAATCAGCGCTTAAAACCCCTCATCCAGCCTATGCCGCACTTGGGGTTATCGTGAATGGCGAATATCGCCAACTCAACGCTAATCTATTGCAAATCGAGAACGAGTACTACAGCACCATGCGCCCCAAACAAATCCCGCATCGCGATGAGCAACCGGCGATGGCGCTCAAGCGGCGCGGGGTACGCTATGTGGAACTGCGTTCGCTGGACGTGAGCGTGTTCGATCCGCTGGGGGTCAACGAAACGGAATTACGCTTTTTGGAGGCTTTTTTGGTGTTTTGTCTGCTGCA
>JAZBPA010000199.1:0-2770 GCA_036351435.1 Candidatus Competibacteraceae bacterium | reverse complement strand
TATCCTTTTGAATACGCGCCATACCTTTTTCTACCGCGCCTACCATGGCGTCGAATAACAGCACCCGGTGACCGGCGCGTGCCGCAATTTGCGCAATGCCGGAGCCCATCGTCCCTGCGCCGATAATGGCGACAATTTCGGCAGTCGGTAATGCGGCCATCTCAGCGACCCTTGAAAACCGGCGGACGTTTTTCCATAAACGCCTTTACTCCTTCCAGGTAGTCTTCGCTGCGTCCACCGAGGCGCATGAAATCCCGCTCTAGATCAAGTTGCTGATCGAGAGTATTGGTATAAGAGGCGTTGAGCGCGCGCTTGATCAAGGATAGGCCGAAGGTCGGCTGAGTTGCTAAATGGCGAGCGACGTTAGTGGCTTCTTCCAACAACTGGTCATCCTCCACGCATTTCCATATCAGTCCCCATTGTTCGGCCTGTTCGGCGCTGAGCTTATCCCCCAACAGCGCCAAGCCCATAGCACGGGCATGTCCCAGCAGGCGCGGCAGATGCCAAGTGCCGCCGGAATCGGGTATCAGGCCCAACCGGCAGAATGATTGGATAAAACTGGCGGAACGGGCGGCGAACACCAGATCGCAAGCCAAGGCGATATTAGCTCCAGCCCCGGCGGCCACGCCATTGACCGCACAGACAACCGGCATTTCCAGCGTCTTGAGCGTGCGGATCAGCGGGTTGTAATTGTTTTCCACCGATTCTCCTAGATCCGGTATTTGTTCGCCAGGCGCGACATCGCGGTCGCTTAAATCCTGACCGGCGCAAAACCCACGCCCCGCTCCGGTGAGCAATAAACAACGGATTTCGGGGGTGCTCTTGACCTGCTTCAGCGCATCGCGAACTTCCGTGTGCATCTCGGTGTTGAAGCTGTTCAGGCTCTTCGGTCGATTCAAGGTCAGGGTGGCAAGCCCATCGGCAATAACAAATTCAATGGTGTTGTAATTCATGACATCAGTAGAAGGATTCAGTTAACGGCCGGTGAAATGGGGGCGACGTTTTTCCAGGAAAGCCGCGATTCCTTCGCGACGATCCTCCGTGGCAGACAGTAGGGTATAGGCTTTGCGTTCGAGGTTGAGGCCGGTCTCCAGTGGTGTTTCAAACGCTTTCAATAGGGCCTCTTTCGCCAAGCGCACGGCGAGAACTGATTTGGCGGCAATGGCCTCGGCCAATGCGAGTGCCCGTTCGATGGTCAGCTCCGGCGGAGTAATTTCCGCCACCAGACCAACCGTCAGCGCGGTACGCGCATCAATCATTTCACCGGTCAGCACCATTTTCATGGCCAGGGCTTTACCGACGGCGCGCACCAAGCGTTGCGTACCACCCGCGCCGGGGATGATGCCCAGATTGATTTCCGGTTGGCCGAAACGGGCGTTATCAGCGGCAATGATCAAATCGGCTTGCATGGCTAGCTCGCAACCGCCGCCGAGTGCAAACCCATTAACCGCTGCGATCAACGGTTTGGGAAACCGATCGATGCGGTTGCGATACGCCTGGCGCGGGTCATTCAGTGTGTCGACCAGATCCAGTTCGGCCATTTCTTTGAGATCCGCACCAGCGGCGAAGACCTGAGGTCCGCCGGTCAGTACCACGATGCGAATTTTCTCAACGGCAGCGGTTTGATCCAATACCTCCGCCAGTTCCCGGAGTGTTTGGGTGCGTAGTGCATTGCGAGCAGCGGGACGATTCAGGGTAATTAGCTGTACGCCTTCGCGGGGAAGACTGAGCAGTATGTCGGAACAAGTCGGCATGGCGTTGTGATGGCGCGATCTTAAAGAGATACAATAGTAAAGATTATAGCCTAATTTTTGGTATCAAAAAACAAATCTTGCCGAACAGTAGATGAATGGCCTCATCGCACCGCCAATCATTGAAAATGTTACAACTTATCTTAGCCGACTAGGCTTGCACGATCGCCAAGCACGAACGGGTCTGATCGGCCGGATCTCTCAAAAGAGATACAATACTACGCTTATTTATAGTTCTTTCGGTATCAAAAAGTTTGGTGTATCTTTAGTTCCCTAACACCCCAGCGTTGAGCGAGCAGGAGAAGAAAGCATGAGCGAGAATTTATTTGAGCGTCATCAGGCGACTCTCGAACAAGCCCTCAAGGTCATTCATGACCGCAGTTACTGGAGCGCTTACCCGGAAATGCCCAGCGGCAAGATTTACGGGGAAACCGCCAACGACGACGGTCAGACGGCATTCAAGGGGTATTTGAATAACCCCTTCGATATTGACCAGCCGGGCACGGTAGGCACGGTCGGTAAAGAGCAAGGCCCCTTTCTTGGCGAAGCGCTCGGTATCACCTATCCCAAAGCTGATATCGACGTATTGATCCCGGCCATGCGGGCAGCGATGAAAGACTGGGTCAAGGCGGGACCGCAAACGCGCGCCGGGGTGTGTTTGGAAATCCTGCACCGGCTCAATCGGCGCAGTTTCGAGATGGCCTATGCAGTGATGCACACCACCGGGCAGGCGTTCATGATGGCATTCCAAGCCGGTGGACCGCACGCCCAGGATCGCGGATTAGAAGCGGTCGCTTATGCGTATCGGGAAATGACGCAAACCGTCTCCAATGGCATTTGGGAAAAACCTCAGGGTAAAAATCCGCCCCTGAAGATGGCGAAAAAATTCAACGTCATGCCGCGCGGCATCGGCTTAGTCATTGGCTGCTGCACGTTCCCCACTTGGAATGGCTATCCCGGCTTATTCGCCAGCCTGGTCACCGGTAACCCGGTCATGGTCAAGCCCCATCCCGGTGCTA
>JAZBPA010000198.1:0-2481 GCA_036351435.1 Candidatus Competibacteraceae bacterium | reverse complement strand
CAAGGGCTTCCGGGGATCAGGCGCGCAGCTTCACGAATCAGGGCGTCACGAGCGGCGCGGCGCTCAGTTACCGGTAGCCCGCATGGCAGCAACGCCAGCACCTCATCAACAAGTTCGGTGGATGCGTGGCCGGTCTTGCGGGCGATCAGCAGCCGCGAAATAAGGGGATTCATCTTGTCCGAAAATGAAGCTCTCATAGTAATTGCTCATTAAGTCCTGGTAATTCTGCTGGCAAGCACATGACCTGGCTGGCGGATTTGTAGTAGCAGGAGTACGATTCCGTTTATGAAACCGGTGGTCTTGCCCCCCTTTCCATCGTTCACCGACCTTCCCGAGGCGGAACGAACAGCGACGGTGAAGTTACTGTTGTCCATTTGCCATCAACAGCAAGCGCACCTGCTGGAGCAGGCGGAGCAGTTGGCGTTACAGGCGGAACAGATCCAGCGGTTAAAGGATGAGATCGCGGTCTTGAAAAGCGAGAAACCGCGTCCGACGATAAAACCCAGCGGCTTGACTACAGCGACGCTGGAGGACACCAAGGCAGAGAAGAAGTCGCCACGCAACCGTGGTAAGCCGGTTCGCAAGAAGACCGAGGACCTGGAGATTCACCAGGAGCAGGTCATAGCGCCTCACCTGCCCTTACCGACGGGAGCACAGTTCAAAGGCTACGAAGACTATGTTATTCAAGAGCTGGTGGTTGAGCTAAAGAATACGCGCTACCGACGGGCGTGCTTTCTGGGACCTGATGGGGAGCGGATTGTGGGTGAATTGCCCGTTGCGGTGACAGGCAGTCACTTTGGACCGACGTTGCGCAGCTACATCTTAAGCCAACATTACGAACAACATGTGCCGCAAAAGCTCCTGCTCAAGCAATTGTGGCAGTGGGGAGTGGCGATTTCATCGGGGCAGCTGAATCGGTTGCTGATTCACGGCCACGAGTCGTTTCATGAGGAAAAGACCAAGGTATTACGAGCTGGTTTGGAGGTCTCCTCGCACATCAACGTCGATGACACCGGTGCCCGTCACCAGGGCCAAAACGGCTACTGCACGCACATCGGCAACGAATGGTTTGCCTGGTTTTCCAGTACCGAGAGCAAAAGTCGAATTAATTTTCTGGAGGTGTTGCGGGCGGGTGAAACCGATTATGTGGTTGACGCGGTGGCGCGTGGCTACATGCAGCAACAGAAGCTCCCCCAGGAACCGCTGGCTTTATTGTCAGCCGACGGGGTCTATGCCGATAAGCGCGCCTGGGAGGGTTACTTGCAGACGCTCGGCATCAGCAACGAGCGCCATGTCCGTATCGCCACCGAAGGGGCCTTAGTGGGCTGCCTGGTCGCTCAGGGTATTCAGCCGGCGCTGGTGATTGTGAGCGACGATGCCGGGCAGTTTAAGATCGCCGGCTTTCTCAACGCGCTGTGTTGGGTTCATGCCGAGCGCACGATCCACAAACTCATCCCGGGTAGCGATGATAGACGCGACCTCCAAGCCCAAGTGCGTGACCAGATCTGGACGTTTTATCACGATCTCAAGCGTTACCAACAGGCCCCCGATGAGATGACCAAAGTCGCTTTGGAGCACCGTTTTGATGAGATCTTCACCCAGAAGACGACCTGGCAGATGCTCAACCTCGCGCTCCAGCGGCTGCATACCAACAAAACCGAATTGCTCCTGGTGTTGGAACGGCCGGACATCCCCCTGCACAACAACCTCAGCGAGAACGATATTCGCGATTATGTGAAACGGCGCAAGATTAGCGCCACCACCCGCAGTGAAGCGGGCCGCAAAGCGCGGGACACCTTCCTGAGCTTAAAGAAAACCTGTCAGAAACTGGGTATCGCCTTTTGGGATTACCTCAACGACCGGATCAATCAACAACATGACATTCCCCCATTACCAACACTGATTCGCGCAGCCGCTCAAGGCCCGTAAGGCGACTTTGCCAGGACTTAATGAGCAATTACGTTATTTTTACGGATTATTATTGTATGTAAGACGAAATGAGTCACGACAGAGATATATAAGATGGCTTACGACTTCGTTGGCACAGTTACCCTTGACAAGGGACGCAACTCATTGAACCGGTTGATCGCTGATCTTGATCGGAGGAAACCCGATTGGAATGAGGCTGAAACAAGATTTCAATTTATCGACCCGTTCTTGACGAAGTGCCTAGGATGGCCTAGGCCTATGATCCATGTTGAGAAAGTGCAGGATCGGGAGCACACAGACTACGAGCTTGGCGAACCACGAGTAGTTATCTGGGAAGCAAAGAGAGAAGGGCACTATTTTGATCTACCGGCGAACCCTTCAAGAAAGGCTATTGTTTCACTAGCGTCAATTATGCAGTCTTCGAAAGAGGCAAGTAATGCCATTCGGCAGGCTCAATCATATTGCAGTGCACGAGGTGTTCAGTATGCAGTTGTCTGTAATGGTCATCAGCTAATTGCGTTTCTTGCGACGCGTTGGGATGGGGTAAGCCCT
>JAZBPA010000197.1:0-2754 GCA_036351435.1 Candidatus Competibacteraceae bacterium | reverse complement strand
TGAGCCGACTTCGGCCTTGGATGTGTCGGTACAGGCGGAAATCCTGAATCTGTTGACCCGATTGCGCCAAGAGCATCGCTTAACTTATTTAATGGTGAGCCATGATCTGGCCGTGGTAACTCATTTGTGCGACGCGCTAGCGGTTATGCGTGACGGCGCAGTGGTCGAAACCCTGGATGTCGATACCCTGGTCAAGGGCGAATCATCTCATCCGTACACGCGGCATTTGCTTGACGCTTGCCGGGGTTATGATGGGGCTTTGTTGGATAATCTGCCTGCGGATTAGCGGCTTGCACCATCGTTGCAACGGCTAACGATCCTGGGGCGAGGCCGATACATTCGTCAATAGATTCAGCGCGGATTCGCTGAGCCGAATCAATTGCACCTGTTCTTGATCGGCCCGTAAAAACCCCAGCACCGCACCATCACCTTGCGCGACAACACCAGCACCGTTCCAGTCGGAATCGAAAGTAATGGCGGGATCAATGATCCACTGCGAATCTTTTATTTGATAGCGGTGGGCGGCGACAAAGCGCGCCTGGGTACCGGTATCGGTCACAATCCAAGTATCTTCAGGAACGGCAGGCCGACGCCCTTGCGTCCAGCTTGGATAATCATGCGCCAGCGGCAGCAACGCCATTTGTTCATCTACGGCTTGTAAAGTAGCGGGTGGCGTTTGTGGTTGGCCACCCACTGTCAATTGAACGCTGTCTGGCAAGGCGGAATCAGGCGCACTCCATAACTCAGACAAACCCAACAAACCGCCCGAAACCGGTAACACCCAACCCTGAAGTACAGCTTGCCGATTCAGTTTAAAGAAATTCTCGGTTTGCCAGCTCAACTTCACATTGACCAACTGCGGACGCTGCCGACGAGTTTCGAACACCGCTTGCACCGGTAATGACGGCTGCCAATCCAACCAAGCCCGTTCGGGCTTATCGTACAGCGTAAAGCGTTGGCCCGACCCGACCTGGTTTGCCGGATCGGGCGGCGTGGCCAGACTGATACCGCCCAGCAATAGACTACGCAGCGAATCCACATCGAAGGAAACGCCGGTCAAACTGGCGCTCCACCGTGCGCCGCTGGTCTTCCAAAAGTAGCTGTTTTCACGGATTAAATGGGTGTAGGCCGGTTTGATATAGGCTCTGGCTTCCACCGCGCTGGCATCGGCGGAAAAATCCACTGCCAAAATCGTACCGATCTGAACCTCGCGATAACTGATCGGCGCGCCGGCCCGCAGCCCGCCTTTGCCGGGCGTACTCAGCACGATTTCCAAGCCGCCGGGTTCCAGTAGCGTAACCGGGGGTTCTGCCAACCCGTTAAATTGATCGCGAAATTCACCCTCGCCTGGCAAAACCCCTAGATAATTGGCGCCGATGACGGTTTCCAACCCGGCTACTCGGCCGATATCCACCTGCGGTCGCACAATCCAAAAGCGGCTACTATCACGGGCCAAATGACGGGCGCTGGGCAACAACCGGGCAGTCACTTGGATGCTTTGTGAATCGGCGGCCAAGCTTACATCGTGCACCTGCCCGACGACGATGCCTCGATAACGCACCGCATCGCCCGGTTTCAGGCCGTGCCCCTGCTGAAATTCCACAGTAATCGGCATACCGCGCTGGCTGTAATAATTCACCAATAGCCCAAGCGAAATGAATCCGGCGATAACGGGTATTAACCAGAGAACGGTCCAGCGTCGGCGAAGACGGAGATCGGCGCTGTGCAAAGCGGCCACTACGAGGTGCGGGTTTAAGAAAGGTCAGTAAGCGGTTTCGCCCAACGCTACTTGGCGCGGGCTTGCTCAATATGCGCACTCAATGCCCGCAACGAAGCAAAAATCCGCGTGTTGTTTTCGGTATCGTCGGAGCGCAGCTGCACGCCGTAAGCCGTTGATACGGCCAAGGCCAACTCCAAGGCGTCAATGGAATCCAGCCCCAGCCCTTCGCCGAACAGGGGCGCCTCCGGATCAATTTCAGCGGGGTTGACGTCCTCCAAGTTCAGTGTCTCGACCAGCAAACCAGCCACTTCTAATTCAAAGGGGGACAGACTGCCCATGCGCGTACCTCTCAATACGAACGACAATGCTTCACAAAATAGGGGATGATTGGGTATTGTTGCTAAAACGCCGATGCACTATAGCATAAGCGCTTGAATTCTCCATCATAGACACCGGTTTGGACGGAACATGGCCGCTTAATCATGGCCCAAAACCTTTAACCGGTCATTACGGGATACCCAGATGTCTGAAGCGGTCAGCGATGTACTGATCATCGGTGGCGGTCCTGCCGGCACCACAGCGGCCACTCTATTGCAACAGAGCGGTCGGCGCGTTGTTTTGCTGGAAAAAGAGCATCATCCTCGCTTTCATGTCGGTGAATCGTTGTTGCCGATGAATCTCCCGATATTAGAACGCTTGGGGGTACTGGAGCAGGTCAGAGACATCGGCGTGATCAAATACGGCGCTGAATTCGGTTCGGCTGGGCAAGACCGTTACCAAACCATTCAATTTGCCAATGCGCTGGATAAAAATCACACCCACGCTTTTCAGGTGCGCCGTGCTGAATTCGACGAGCTGTTGTTCAGAAACAGTGTTGCTAAAGGCGTTACTGCCCGCGAAGGGGTTCGCGTCACAGGCGTTGATTTCCGCCCAGGACAGAACACGCTAGTCCACAGCGTCGATGACGATGGCCGGCAACAGACCTGGGAAACCCGTTACGTCATTGACGCTTCCGGGCGCGATACCTTCTTGGC
>JAZBPA010000196.1:0-5350 GCA_036351435.1 Candidatus Competibacteraceae bacterium | reverse complement strand
TGCGTCGTCCAAATCCATGGCGGCTCTGATGAGACCAAGATGGGTAAAGGCTTGCGGGAAATTGCCTAGATGCTCACCGGTCGCGCCCAGTTCTTCCGCATACAAACCCAGATGATTGGCATAGTGCAGCATCTTTTCGAAGATCAAACGCGCTTCTTCGACGCGTCCGGCCCGCGCCAGACAGCTCACATACCAGAACGAACACATGTTGAAAGTGCCTTCGGTACCCGCCAGGCCATCTGATGCCGCTTCCTCGGTGCGATAGCGATAAACCAAAGAATCATCGACCAGCTGTTCGCCGATCGCGTCCAGGGTGGATAACCAGCGCGGGTCGCGCGGCGCGATGAACCCGGCAATCGGCATCAGCAGGCACGACGCATCCAGTGTCGTACTGCCTTTGTATTGCACGAAGTAGCCGCGTTCCTCGTCCCAAAAGTTGTGGTAGATTTCGTCGTGGATGGTGTCGCGGACCTTGCGCCAGGTCTCAATCGGTCCCGGCAAGGAGTTGCGGGTGGCGATGCGAATAGCCCGGTCGATTCCGACCCAGTCGGTTAGCCGTGAATACAAAAACTTGCGACGGCCACCACGCACTTCCCAGACACCCTCATCCTCGCGATCCCAGTTATCGCACAGCCAAGCGATAGACACCTGTAGATTACTCCACAGGTCGTTGTAAATCGGCTCGACGGCAATGTCATACGCATCCATGAAGTACAGTAACTCGCCATAAATATCGAGTTGCAACTGGTCGAAAGCCCCGTTGCCGATCCGTACCGGTCGGGATTGCTTATACCCATCCAAGTGGTCGAGCACCTGCTCGGAGAGGTCTTTGTGACCGTCGATGCCGTACATGATCTGCAACGACCCATCGTGCTTCGAATCCCGATAGCGATCATGAATCCAGCGCGAGAACGCTTCAGGCTCCTTGTGAAAGCCGAGGTCGACCAACGCAGCAGCTGACAACGAGGCATCGCGGATCCAGGTAAATCGGTAATCCCAGTTGCGCTCGCCGCCGAGCCCTTCCGGGAGTCCGAAGGTGGCCGCTGCCGCCAGCGACCCGAAACGTTGCGAGGAAAGCAACTTCAGAGTGAGCGCCGAACGGTTGACCCAGGTCGTCCAGCGCCCGCGATAAGTGGACTGACGCATCCACCGCCGCCAATACGCCAGCGTGGAATCGAAAGCGTGTTCCACATACTCCGGGTTTGCCGCAACACACGGATGTTCGTTGCGCATTTCCTCCAGAACGAAGGACGTTTTCTCACCGCTTTTTAAAGTGAATTGGCTCACTACGGCATCACCGCTTGCCTCTAGCGGTTCCCGCGAATGCAGCCGAAGCACCGTACCGTCATTTCCTTGCGAACGAAACACGGCTTGATTTTCGCCGATCTCTACCCTATGTGCGGCACGCGCATAGTCAAAGCGGGGAGAGCACAGCACCTCGAAGTCGACTTCGCCACGAATGACTTTAACCATACGGATCAGCCGATGCGCATATTCAACATCCGGTCGCGGCATGAAGTCCATGATCTCGGCCACCCCGCTTTCGGACAAAAAGCGGGTGATCAGTATATTGGTGTCAGGCAGATAGAACTGGCGTATTTTCCAGCATTCACCTTTAGGGGCAATGCGGAATCGTCCGCCTTTTTCATCATCCAGCAACGCCCCGAACACCGTCGGTGAATCGAAATGCGGCAAGCACAAGTAGTCGATGGATGCATCAAGCGACACCAACGCCACCGTATGCATGTCCCCGATCAGTCCATAGTTCTCAATGGGTTGATAAGCCATGGATAGCCTCCCTAATGGGCTTTGAATTTAGTGGGCGGCTGCCGGACATTTCGCCACAACACTGGGCTGTCCGGCATACACGCAACGAGGACAATCAGTCGTCATCACCAGTGCGGTTGTAAAAGGCCAGCACTTGTGGGTTATCGCAGAGAAAATAGCCTGGGGTGTAATACCCGGTAGTGGCGAAATCAGGACGACCGTCGCCGGTGAAGTCAGCCACCGTGATGCGCGCTGCCGACGAGGTTGACACCCGCGTTTTTACAAACAACGCATTCTCTATGTCGATGGCCTTGTAATAGAACACCCCCTGCCACGGTTCCGGCCCGCGCATGGCAACCAAGAACTCATCGTCGCCATCGCCATCGAAATCGGCACACACCACATGATGGCCCGGTCCCTCGCCGCGCTCATTGGGATCACCATACACGTCAAGTATCGTTCTTTTCCAAGTCACTTCGGTCATGCTGCTCCGCGCATCCTTGGTATACACCGCGACGACATTGCCGTGGAACGGCTCAATGGTGGCGATGTAAGCGTAGGGATCGTCGCCGATTCGGCCCGTCGCCATATTGCCGGTGCCTTTGAATCCTATCGGCTCTATGCCTTCCTCAATCCCGGTTCCCAGCGAGGCTTTTTGCCAACTGCTACCATCGTAATACAGCCAGGTAATGCCCTCCTCGCTGGCCAGCAAAACGGAATCCAGGTTAGAGCCGTATTTGCTGCCGAACTTGCCGACTTGGACGTCATGAATGATACGGAAAGACATCTCATCCACTAGCGTACCCTGCCAAGCGCCTTCCCGAGTGGGATCATCCGGCACTGGATACAGCATGACCCGCACCGGACTGTGCACCGCTTCCATGCCGCCTTCAGGACCTACCACCGGCAAGGCCATCAATTCAAGACGGTCGGTTTGGGTAAAGTAGCCGAAGCGGAGTCGGTGAGTCGCCATCAGCCCGGCAATCGGGAACACCTCCCACTGCTGATCGCCGCCCCCTTTCAACGGATTGCGCAACCAGGAAATCTTGCCGTCGCCGGGTTTGCATTTGAACATGCAATCGCCGTAATCGTGACAGGCCACCAGATCTTCGAGGCCATCGCCGTCGATATCCACGTGATCCAGCGCGACCGGCTTCGATAATTGGGTAACCATGCGTTTTTGCCAGGTGGGGTTCTCATACCAGGCAATTTCACCGACCGCTAGGCCGGAGCTGATTATATCAGGGCGGCCATTGCCATTGATATCGACATGGTCGATCCAATAACCATCTTTGAGGTTGTCCTCGACCACGACTTTTTCAAACTTAGGTGGTTTGATCTTCATTTGAGTCATAACAAGCTTTTTCCTAAATTTTATGTGTGTTAGACACGTTAAAGCATTTCGACTGACCGCTCAGCCATTAGGGTGCAACGGATGGTTTGTGGCTCCATGAACCATAGCCCTGGGCTTTGGCAGCCGGTGGATTCACACCAAGCGTGGGCCACAGCAAGCCTTCCGTAAACGCTATCGGACTGACGACAACGGTGATGTCTTTCTCATGTACGCCGAAAGTATCTCGCCACGCAGCGGGGAGTTGATACCAAGTGCCTACGTACCACAGCTTGATGATGTTGCGGGCAATTGGCCCCAATCTGTCGGAACTGAAAATGTCCTGGCGCAGGCACTCGGCCAATACCGCTTCATCACCCTTGGTTTTGTTCTCGAGGCCATGAAAAGTATCTAAGAGTTCAAAAAAAGTCCCCTCACCGACGATGTCAATCAAGGTGGAATAATAAAGAGACGCCTGCCCCGTGCCTTGTAGATTAAAGCTCGAAAAGCCGGTTAGGGCCGCGGAGAGACCGAGAAAATCGTCAAACTTCTGGGTATCAATAGTCATTGTTGCTTGTCTCCGAAAAGTGCTCTCCACATCTACGCCGGGTTGATCTCGAAGGTGGGCGCAGCATTTAACCCTTCCGCGCCGGGAAACGGGTTTCTCATGATTGCACTGGCTTGGTCCCTGAGACGAAACATCGAGACGACTGCTGGGATCAGCACTTCCGGGCGACCATTAAAGGCGAATTCCAGCTGCTGGAGGAAGTTGAAATAGACGGTATTAAACTCTTTAGCCGCCTTATAAAGTTCGGAGTTTTCGGACCCGTAATCAGCCAGTTTGGCGTTGGTTTTTATCGGATAGACCGCATCCCAATCCACGGTGAGCGGCTCGCCGGTTGGATTATCCTGATCATCGCCTTGGACATAGTATTGACGATTTTTCAGTTGCAGGAAGCGATGGTAATGGGAAATCTCGCCCTCATCATCCTCAATAGAACCGCCATGCCCCTCACCCTGCTCAATAATCAGGTTCAGCGCTGCTTTGGCAGAGTGGATATCCGTTACCGGGATGATTTCCCCGCCACCGCTGTAGTAATACTCCGGGGTAATTTGCCGCTTGGGATCGCCGCAAAAGAGATCATCGCCTAGCTTCTCATGCAATCGATCTAGGCCGCGGATGATCTCCTCGTAAAACTCTCCGATATTGTAAAAGTGCAATTCAGTATCGTGACTGTGCAGCTTGGGCGACAGAGAATCCGGATGGCGAGCCCGTTTCACCAAGCGTTGGGCCGGTTGCGCAATCATGGGCCGTTCGATTTGGAGGAATAAATCGACTGCTTCCTCGGAAAACCTCACCAGATCGACCTGGAAGTCGGTCTCGCCATTCGGCAAATAAGCCGGATAATTCGGCGAGAACCCAGGAAAGGTTAAAGACGGTGTTCCGCCTACGGCATTCAGGACATTGGCCGAAAGGGTCAGGTGCAGCATTTCTTCGATGGCAACGATTCGAATAATGTTGAATGCGTCTAAATTGGTGCCCGGCTTAATCGAATAGAGCGCGGTGATGTAGGGTGGCAGCGTTGCATGCTCCAGCACGATCGCTTCTTTCAGGTAGTAACGTAACTCTTCGATGGTATCAATCAGCGTTAATTTCTCAACGCTGTCCGTGGTCGGATCCATAGAGTATCCCCCGCTTAGTGTGGTTCAGGATTGACTGCTACTCGGGACTAGAGTGCTTTTAAGTCGTCAAGAATGTGTTTTGCACTCAGAAAGCTGAGGGCAGATAGCGTCAGTGTGGTATTTGAACTACCGATGCTCGGCATACTGCCGGCGCCGACCAGGTAAAGGTTGTCGTGATCCCAGGAACGCTGGCGATAATCGACCACCGAGTTCTGTTTGCTGGACCCCATGGCATGAGTTCCGGCGAAGTGATTGCCGCCGCGAAACACGTAGCCTTGCCCCTGATGGGTGAAATACCCGTAGTCGGACGGATCGTAATGGGTGTGATCCTCAACTCCCAACCGCTGAAAGATGCGCCGTGAGGTTTCTCTGGCGTAGGCAATGCCATTGCGGCAGTAATCCGAGATATTGAAGGAAATGACTGGGCGATAGTTCTGCAACTGATCTTTGTACTGAGGATCGATCGACACTTGATTGCTCGGGTCGGCTGGCAATTCACAGGTGAAGGCGAGCAATAGCTGGCGCGAAATCCGATCTATGAGTTGCTGCCGCAACGAATGACCGAACTTG
>JAZBPA010000195.1:0-3888 GCA_036351435.1 Candidatus Competibacteraceae bacterium | reverse complement strand
GCCGAATTGCTGGCCGATCAATTCAGTACCCAACAGCCCGATGTGGAACAGCTGCGGCAGGCGTTTCAGCGCATTTACGAGCGGCGTTTCAGCGCGCAAATCTACGGCTTGGAAAAACGCCATGTCGATATGCGGGTCTATGTCACCGATCACCAGGGTATTGTGCTGTTTGATTCCGATCAGCGCGGTGATGAAGGTAAGGACTATTCCAGTTGGAATGACGTATACCTGAGTTTGCAGGGCGAATACGGCGCTCGTTCTTCCCAGGAAGATCCGCTGAACCCGGACAGTTCGGTGCTCTATATTGCTGCGCCTATCCATCATGACGGGTCCATCGTCGGCGTGGTGAGTGTCGGAAAACCGGCTCGTAATGCCGATCAATTCATCGGGCTGGCCAAACAAAAGCTTGCAGTGGGCGGCTTGGTCGCCGCCGCGTCGGTGCTGGGATTGGGACTGGTGTTGTACGCCTGGGTTAGTTTGCCGCTGGAAAAACTGACCCGTTATGCACAGGCGGTCAAAGCCGGTGAGCGCGTTGCGTTGCCGCGTTTCGGGCGCAAT
The DNA here is from genome assembly GCA_036351435.1 of Candidatus Competibacteraceae bacterium. GTDB lineage: Bacteria > Pseudomonadota > Gammaproteobacteria > Competibacterales > Competibacteraceae > JAAUQA01. Next base: position 3,330 of record JAZBPA010000195.1, on the reverse strand, counting down.
GAGATCGGCATGATGGGCGCTGCCATAGAGGATATGCGGGAAGCCTTGGCCGGTAAGGATTATGCCGAGCGTTATGTGCAAACCCTGACACACGAGCTGAAAAGCCCGCTGGCCGCCATTCGCGGCGCTGCCGAATTGTTGCAAGAAGATATGGAAATTGTTCAGCGCCAGCGATTTTTATCCAATATCCGCACCGAAACGCAGCGGTTGCAAAACCTGGTGGATCGCTTGCTGGAATTAGCGGCGTTGGAGAAACGTCAGGGTCTGGAAAACATTGAGTCGATAACGTGGCGACCCTTGCTAGCCGATGTGGTCAGCAGTCTGGCTCCACTGGCCACTTTGAAAAAAGTGGTTGTCGAGATGAAACAAATCGTTACCCCGGAAGGGCTGGTAGGAGAACGCTTTTTGCTGCGCCAGGCGCTGACCAATTTGTTGCGCAATGCCTTGGAGTTCTCGCCGAACGGTGGCCAAGTCAACATCACTGCAGAGGTCCAAGCAGCTGAGTTGATAACGACTGTCATCGACCAAGGGCCGGGTATCCCGGATTATGCCCTGACTCGAGTCTTTGAGCGTTTTTATTCCCTAAAAAGTCCGCACGGCGGCAGCAAAGGAACCGGCTTGGGGTTGAGCTTCGCCAAAGAGGTGGCGGAATTGCATGGCGGCACGATTTCATTGACCAATCGTGAGGAAGGCGGCGCTGTGGCTGTATTGCGTTTGCCGCTTTCGCCCGGTCATCGTATAAGCGCATAGGCGTTTAATAAACCACTCGTACCCGGTCCTCGCCGAGCTTTGCACGCAGGTTCTGCAACAAGGTTTCGACCAGTTTCACCCGCCAATTTTCGCTAAACGCGATCTCCGCCCGCATCTCCGGTCGCCGATAATTTACCCAGATGGGACAGGTGCCCTGGCGATACGGTGCTAGCGTCGTGGATAATTCCTTCACTAGGCCATTATTAAAATCGCCACTCTCCAAACTAAGCACTAATCCCTTGGCATATTCGCTACGCGCTGTGTCAATATCGAGCAAACGATCCACGTTCAGCCGCTGGCTCTCGGAAAAATCATCCCAGGCCAGCGTGCCCTTGACCACCAAAATTTTATCGGTATCCAGCAAGTGCCGATTTTGTTCGTAGGTTTCGGAGAAGATTCGCACTTCCATCCGGGCGCTGCGATCATCCAGAGTCACGAACGCCATGCGACCGCCCCGCTGGGCGTTGCGAGTGCGGATGCCGACCACTAATCCGGCTAAAGTCACCGAGCGAGCCGAACCTCTGTCGTAGCGTCGGCCCCCTCCGTTTGTCGGCATACCCCCTTCGCCTGCTACATCGACTAACTTGCCGGTTATAAAATGCTGTAATTCGGCGGCGAACTGTTCGATGGGATGGCCGGTGAGATACAAACCCAAGGTTTCTTTCTCGCCCCGCAAGCGTTCTTCATCGTTCCAGGCTGGTTGTTCGTCAACTGGTGTGGCGCCTGAAGGAGGCGCTACAGCATCGGTCGGCAAACCGAACAAATCATCCTGCCCTAGTGCGTCATTCCGAGTATTTTGTTCGGCCAGTCGCAATGCTTCGGGTAGTTGCGCCATCAGTGTGGCGCGATTGGTACCCAGTTCGTCGCATGCCCCGGCGCGGATCAACGATTCCATTACTCGCCGATTGACTTTGTGTCCATCCGCCCGGCGACATAAATCGAATAGATCGCGGAATAGCCCATTCTGTTGCCGCTCCATCAGCAGTCCTTCAATGGCCCCCTCGCCGACGCCCTTGATCGCACCCAAGCCATACACAATTTGCCCCTGTTCATCCACTGTAAAGCGAAAATCCGACACATTGATGTTCGGGGGCGTGACCGTCAGCTCAAGTTTGCGACATTCCTCAATAAACACCACCACTTTATCGGTTTTGTCCATATCCGACGACAGCACGGCAGCCATGAACGCCGCCGGGTAGTGGGATTTCAGCCAAGCGGTTTGATAAGCGACCAGGGCGTAAGCGGCCGAATGACTTCTGTTGAACCCATAACCCGCGAATTTTTCCATCAAATCAAAAATGTAGGTCGCAGTTTCCGCCTTGACCCCGCGTTCTTCAGCCCCTTGGGAAAATATCGACCGCTGCTTGGCCATTTCCTCGGGTTTCTTTTTGCCCATCGCCCGCCTGAGCAAGTCCGCTCCGCCCAGGGTGTAGTTGGCCAGTACCTGGGCGATCTGCATCACTTGCTCCTGATACAGAATCACCCCGTAGGTCGGTTTCAGGATGGGGGCAAGATCGGGATGGGGATATTCGACCTTGGCGCGACCGTGTTTGCGGTCGATAAAGTCGTCCACCATGCCCGATTGCAACGGGCCGGGTCGGAACAGGGCCATCAGCGCAACGACATCTTCGAAACAATCCGGCTGCAAGCGTCGGATCAGGTCTTTCATGCCGCGCGATTCCAACTGAAATACAGCGGTAGTCTTGCAGGCTCTCAGCAAATCGAAGGACAGTTGATCGTCCAGGGAGATGGTTTGCATATCCAACGGCGATTCACCGCGAGCGGCGCGCTGCCGGTCGATGGTTTGCACGGCCCAATCGATAATGGTTAAGGTGCGCAGGCCGAGAAAATCGAACTTCACCAAACCGACCAACTCCACATCGTCCTTGTCGTACTGGGTCACCGCAGTAGTTGATCCTTGCTCGCAGTACAGCGGGGAGAAGTCGGTGATTTCAGCCGGCGAGATCACCACCCCGCCCGCATGTTTGCCGACATTGCGCGCCAGCCCTTCGAGAGACCGGGCCAAATCCACCAGCCCCTTGATTTCCTCGTCGTTGTCGTAGACTTTGCGGAATTCCGGTTCCTGGTCCAGCGCTTTGTCCAGCGTGATACCGATTTCGAACGGAATTAGCTTGGCGACCCGGTCCACAAACCCATACGGATAACCCAATACCCGCCCCACATCACGCACGACGGCTTTAGCGGCCATCGTGCCGTGGGTGGCGATTTGCGACACCCGTTCGCGGCCATAGCGTTGGGCGACGTAGTCGATCACCCGATCCCGGCCTTCCATGCAGAAATCGATGTCGAAATCCGGCATGGATACCCGCTCAGGATTCAAGAACCTTTCGAACAGCAGTTCGTAAGTTAAGGGGTCTAGATCGGTAATACCCAATGAGTAGGCTACCAGAGAGCCTGCACCCGATCCGCGCCCCGGCCCAACAGGAATACGCTGATCACGCGACCATTGCATGAAGTCGGCTACGATCAAAAAGTACCCGGCGAAACCCATCGGGCAGATCACCTTGAGTTCCAGCTCCAGGCGCTCGTCATAGGCTTGGCGACGGGCGGGGAAATCCG
>JAZBPA010000194.1:0-3913 GCA_036351435.1 Candidatus Competibacteraceae bacterium | reverse complement strand
TATGCCCGCCAATCCGATCAGCCCAAGTAAGGCGACAAATCCGAAAGGCTGCTTGAAAACCAGCAGTGCTACGACAGAGCCAATGACGCCCAAGGGTGCTGTTAAAAGCACTATCACAACACCAGGAAAACTTCGCATTTGCAGCACCACGCAAGTTACCATCAGGGCAATCATCAGTGGGAAAACCTGATTTATAGAGTCCTCTGCTTCTTGTGAACGTTCCAGACTACCCGCAATATCAATCCTGTAACCATCAGGGAGCGCTGCATGAATTGATTCCAGATCCGCCCATAATGCTTTGGTGACATCTTGTGGCTGCGCATTCTTTACCTCCCCGCGAACAGCCAGAAAGAGCTCTCGATTGTGTCGTCGAATCATGGCATCTTCGTAAGCCAGTTTCACCTCGCCCAGATGCGAAAGTGGTATCTTTTGACCCTGTTCATTGCGGAGTTCATAAATGGGTGGCTCATTTTGGGCTCGCTTGGCACCCTGGCCGCGAACGTAGACATCAACAGTTCTGATGTCTTGTCTGACCTCAGCTATTGGAACTCCATCTGTTCGATATTGCATTTGTTGAGCAACTGAGAGTGGTGTCAATCCCATTAGTCGAAGGCGCTGTTCATCTATTTCCAGCTTCAATGTCGGTACACGTTGATCCCACTCCAAATGCGGATTGACGACGTGAGGGTTGTGGGACATGACCTCCCTGACTTGGTGGGCCACTTTCCTTAAGGTCGCAGGGTCTTGCCCGACGACACGGAAGCTGACAGGCCAGTCAACTGGTGGCCCGAACAACAGGCGTCTGATACGAATACGCGCCTCAGCAAAAGTACCATTGGCAACATGTTGGTCTAATGCAGCAATAATTCGGTCACGCTCAACCGGTCCCGTCGCTGTTACGATTATTTTAGCAAACGAAGAGTCCGGATGCTCGGGGTTGACCGAGATGAAAAAACGTGGCGCCCCGCCACCGACATAACTGGCGTAGTTTTTAACACCACCCATTGAATCTAACAATTCTTCAAGACGCTTAACGGTCGTATCCGTTGTTGCGATCGATGTGCCGGGTGCTAGATTAACATCAATCAAAATTTCGGGCCGATCCGAGCCAGGGAAGAACTGTTTTTCCACCGGCCCCGCCATGCCAGCTATGCTTAGCACCAACATCGCAAAGGTAATAAAGACCACGGTCCGCCGATGGCTAACACACCATGTAATCAAGGCCCGTAGATACTCGTAGCTCCGGGATGAATTGTAGTGATCGCCCATATTGCCGGTTTTCTGCTTGGGTGCACGTAAAATCTTTACGCCCAAATAAGGGGTAAAAGTAACGGCCACCAACCAACTGATAATGAGCGAAAAAGCCAAAACCCAAAATATATTGCCAGCGTATTCGCCTACCCCAGATTTGGCAAACCCAATAGGAACAAAGCCGAAAATGGTAACCAGAGTGCCGAAAAGCATAGGCGAAGCTGTCGCATTCCAGGCATGAGTAGCGGCACTTACTTTACTCCAGCCTTCTTCCAGTTTTACCAACATCATTTCAATCGCAATGATGGCATCATCAACCAATAAACCCAACGCGATGATTAGTGCCCCTAAGGTAATACGATCCAGATTGATATTGGCGGCTTTCATCAGCACAAACGTCAGCCCCAGGGTGATTGGAACAGCGATACCCACGATCAAACCGGCGCGCAGTCCTAATGATAAAAATCCAATGCTCATCACCACGATTACGGCCACCAGAAACTTCACCTGGAACAAATTAACTGCCGCTTTAATGGCATCCGTCTGATTGGTGATTTGATCCAGTTCCATACCCAAGGGAAGCTCAGCTCTTGTTTTGCTTAGAAACGCGTCAAGGCGTTCACCAAATACTAATCCGTTTTCACCCTTGTTCATGACCACGCCGACCAGTATTGCATCTTCTCCATTGACACGAGCAAAATACGACGGTGGTTCCTCGTAACCTTGCGTAATGACGGCAATATCACCCAGCCGGATTAGATGGTCACCGGCACGGATAGGGACCTGTGCCAATCGCTGAGGATCAGACAGATCTGAATCGAGCCGAAACCTTAGGCGCGGCCCGGTGGTGTCAATCTGACCGGCCGGGATAAGCGTATTGTATGCTCTTATCGCGTCGAATACGGCTTGGGATGAGATGCCGCTGTTAGTCATAACAACATTGTCTAAATCGACATAGACTCTCTCTTCGCGCTCGGCGATCAAATCGGCTTTGCGGGCACCGGGAATGAGTTGTAATTCATCTCGGAGCCGCTCGGCGTAACGTGTTAATTTTCGCACCGGAAGGCCGGGCGCAGAAAGGCTAAATAGGCTGAAATACACATCGGAAAAGTCATCATTGACGATCGGCCCTATAACCCCTTCAGGCAAATGTGAAGACAGATCCAGCATGCGCTTTCTAACCTGAAACTGTAGTTCCGGCGTTTTATTCTGTGGCGTGTAATCATGAAATTGAACCTGGATATCAGCCCGGCCTGCCTTGATTGTCGTTTTGATTTCGTCAAGATATTCAATTTTCTGGATGCTCTTCTCGATTGGGTGAACCACTTGCTGTTCGACCTCTGCAGGAGTGGCACCAGGCCAGACTGCTGAAACCACTAACATTTGCAGTGTAATAGAAGGGTCTTCCGCACGTCCCAATGAGGCAAAAGCATAAGCCCCTGCGAACACGGATAAAATCAGGAAATACAGAGTAACTGATCGCTCTCGTACTGCAAGTGCCGATAGATTAGGAAAGCTCATTGTGCGTATTCTTTAACAGGCATCCCTGGTACTAGCAAATGAGTACCTAAGGCGATAACTCGAGCGCCAGCCTTAAAGTCTAGCCCTTGAATTTGAGCAGCGATAGGGGTAACCCCAACCACTGTAACGGTCTGAGGGTAGGCCTGTTGATCGACAATTCGCCAGATCTGGGTATCGCTTCCTCGCTCATCCAGTGCCGCCAGTGGAACTGAATAGACCTGTGTAGGAGAGCCAGGAACCATAATGCTGACTTTTACCAGCATACCCAACTGTAACTTGCTACCGAAGGACTCTATCTGATAACGAGAACGCCAGGTTCTGCTGTTTTCGTTAGCGGCGCCAGCGGTTTCTCGAAGCTTTAGCGGTATGCTGACATCATCGATATGGGCCAGTGCTTCTGTCGGTGGAAAAGCGCTCTTCGGTAGGAACACTTCGATCTCTAGCTCGCGGGTATCAGCCAATATTCCTAGGGATTGCCCACTCGTTACCACTTGTCCCGGCATTCCCGTGATATTCACCAAGATACCTGGCCTTGTGGCAGTTAGGGACGTATGCTGAAGCGCAATTTCTGCTTGTCGAAGTTTAGCCTGGGCTGCCTCTCTTCGCGCGTGCGCGGCACGTTTAGACAACAAGGACGCTTCAAATATACTTTGGCTAATGCTGTTCTGTTCGATCAAGCGGCTGTCCCGAGCGAGGTTGGATTCCGCTTGTATCAATTCAGCTTCAGCAGCTGTCAATTGTGCTTTTGCAGCCTCCAGGCTTTGCTCAAACTCCCTTGCGTCCAACAAGAATAATGCCTCGCCGGTTGAAACAATTTGACCGGAGTCCACATACCTCTTCAGAATTCGGCCACTTACTTGAAAGGCTATGGCAATCTCTGTACGCGCCTCTACTGTGCCTGTAAACCCTTGAGGCACAGTCGTAGAATGCTCTGACACTGCCGCAGTGTATACTGGATAGGGTCTGTTCAGTACGGTATCTAATTGAGAGGATTCCTGACAGCCATAAAGTGTTAACAACGAAACAAAGAGCGCTAGACGCATGAAGAGTAAACCCTGGCAATTAATGGAAGTGAGCGGTCTGATAGCATTCGGGCCTTGGTGAATAAGGAACACATACAGATAGCGATGCTGTCATGAAT
>JAZBPA010000193.1:0-22820 GCA_036351435.1 Candidatus Competibacteraceae bacterium | reverse complement strand
TCCTGCTCTTAGGTGCCCGCATTGCCGGCGGTTGTACCAGTGGCCACGGCATTTCCGGAATAGCGCAATTGGCGGTTGGTTCGATGCTGGCGGTAGCGGCGATGTTTGCCGGCGGCATTTTGGTGGCGATGTTATTCAAGCGCGTTTGAGGGCTAAGCAGATGACTGTATTCGGTTTAATCGTATTGGGTTTGGCGATGGGCCTGGTATTCGGCCTTGCCCTGGAGAAAACCCGGGTATTTGAACCCGGCATGATGATCGGCCAATTTCAACTGCGCAATTTCATCATGTTGAAAGTGTTTCTCTCGGCGGCCGCCACCGGCCTGGTATCGACCAGGTTCTAGGTTTTGGCGATTACGGCAAGATTACCGTGGTCAGAAATCACCGGTATTCCTTTTTGGGCATTGGCACTAGGTTTTGCCGCCGTGCTGATAGGCATCATGGCGCTTTTGGAGCGGTGGCGCCCCTGGCGCGCCGAACTGGGCGACAATTACGACGGCGTTTTTGCCGCTCCCGAGCAGCGGACAACCGCCACAGAGATCCCGCATCATCACGCACGGCATGTGTGAATGCCGTTGCGCTAAAGAGGATTCATGGTGGCGATTCGCCAGTTAATGACTGGAGGTGAGAACATGAACGTTGGCGATGAATTAGGAAGATTTCTGGGCGGGATGTCAGGTACAGGAGACTCTGCGCTTGCCCATGGTTCTGAGGTAAGGCGATTTCCGTTTGTGACTATTTCACGCCAGTCGGGTGCGGGAGGACATACGCTTGCGGAAACCCTGATTAAGGTCATGGATCAGGAAGAGGACACCGCCTTATTCAAAGGCTGGCAGCTTTTTGATCAAAAGCTTTGTGAAAAGCTGGCAGACGATTACAAGTTGAATATGTCCATGGAATCGCTGCTTTCTGAAGAATACCGGTCGCAGATCGAAGTTTTCGTCCAAGGACTATTTAGCAAATTGCCGGATCAAAATCTCACTATGAGGCGGATGTTCGAAATCATCCGTTCCCTGGCTACCGTGGGCAAGGTCATTATTGTAGGACGGGGTGGGTCGCAGGTGACGCATAAACTCGATCTGGGTGTGCATGTACGCCTAGTGGCCCCCGAACACATTCGCGTTAAGCGACTGGCTGGGCTGTTAGGGCAGAGTGAGGAGCACGCGAAGCAGACCATGCGGAAACAGGACCATGATAGAGTGCGGTTGATAAAATCTTTTTTTGCCGCCGACATTGATGATCCGCTGCTCTATGATGCCGTTTGGAATACCGGAACGGTATCCGTTGAGGCGATTGCCGAAGCGGTCGTTTCCATCATAAAACACCGCGTGGCTGAGCGGCATCCAGCACCTGTTAATATCGGTTAGTTGCGCTGACGCGGGCGGTCTGAAGACATCTGCTCTGGTTTGACCTTGTTCCACAGTGAATATAAGAGGCAAACTAGGCGCCGGGTTAATGTTGGGAGCAAATAATCTCTTATGGCTTATATTAAACGCCTGGTGTTGGATATCCTTAAACCGCACCATCCTGACGCTTTGGAATTCGCCAAGGCTTTGGCCGAGTTGGGCGCGGATTACCGCGTTACGCTAACGACGGTAGAAATGGACGAACAAACTCAGACCCTGCGGGTGGTTGTCCAAGGTCAGGACCTTGCGTTGGATGGTATTCAGGAGGTCATCACCACCATGGGGGCCTCGCTGCATAGCATCGACGAGGTGGAAGCCACAGGGGCGGGAGATGCCGAGACAGACGCTTACCGTTAATGGGTCTCTGCCACGCTGCATCCGCAACACAGACAGCGCATGATTGCCTTCGCTGATCTGCGTTTGTTGTTGAAGATCACCCGCTCCCAGGACATCGCGCGGCGCTATTTTGTGGTGAATGGCTTCGACGGTGCCTTAACCATGTTAGGACTCAACGTCGGATTTTATGTCGGCGATGGCGATGATTTGTCGATCATGCTGAGCGCCTGCATCGGCGCGGCGGTGGCATTGGGCATGAGCGGCTTGTCCAGCGCCTATATCAGCGAAACTGCGGAACGAAAACGCTGGTTGGCGGACCTGGAAAGCGCCATGGTCACCGACCTGCAGGACAGCGCCCACAATACCGCAGCCAAAATAGTGCCGTTGCTGGTGGCCCTGGTGAATGGACTGGCCCCGCTGCTAATCTCCCTATTCATCATCACGCCATTCTGGCTTGCCCAAGCGGGTGTCGGGCTACCACTGGCACCCGTGGAAAGTGCTATTTTGCTCGCGTTTGTCGCTATCTTTGGACTCGGTGTTTTTCTCGGTCAGGTGAGTGGCGGCTTATGGCTTTGGGGCGGACTCAAAGCTATCCTGATCGCCGCTGCTACGACGATCATCATTTTCCTTGTGGAGTCTTGACGACGGCGTGCCACCCTGGCAAACCGGGCGTCATTAAGCGCTGTCTTTATTAGATTGTTCGGCCGACTTTTCCTCGGCTTTAGCAAAAGCCTGCCGCTGCTTGGATAGTTTAAGCAACCGCTGTTCGACCCGCCAATTTACGCTATCCTGTGGAAACTGTCCGGTAGGGTCAACCGTTCCAACCGGCAACCCAGTCAATAATTGCAGTGCTTGATCCACAGTGGTCACTGAATAGATCCGAAATTTATCTTGCTCGGCAGCCGCTACCACGTCTTCGCGCAACATCAAATGTTGACGATTGGCCGCTGGGATAATCACTGCTTGGCCGTCAAGGCCCTGCACCCGGCAGACATCGAAAAAACCCTCGATTTTTTCGTTCACCCCACCGATAGCTTGCACTTCGCCCTGTTGATTAACCGAACCGGTGACTGCAAACGATTGCCGGATGGGCACCTCGGCTAACGCCGATAGCAACGCGCAAAGTTCCGCCAGCGACGCGCTATCGCCATCCACTCGGGCATAAGATTGCTCGAATACCAGGCTGGCATGCAAAGACAAGGGATGATCTCCGGCATAACGGGCTCCCAAAAAGGCCGACAGAATCATGACCCCCTTGGAATGAATAGCGCCGCTAAGTTCCACCTCCCTTTCAATATCAACAACCTGGCCGCTGCCCAAGCGTACAGCGGCCGTGATGCGGGCGGGCTGTCCCCAACGGCTATCGCCTAGGTCGATCACTGATAAGCCATTAATCTGACCGATTTTCTCTCCCTGGGTATTGATTAGAATAATATTGCGCTGTACCGCTTCAAGCAGCTTTTCGTGGACCCGCCCGCTGCGTCGCCGATGGGCCTCGACCGCCTGCCGCACATGCTCAGCCTTAATGACTTTGGCATTGTCCTGACTGGCCCAGTAATCGGATTCTTGCAATAGATCGGTCACTGTCAGCATGTGAATGGATAGCTTTTCCGCATCTTCCGCCATGCGCGCACTGTGTTCGATGACCCGGGCAACGGCACCACTATCGAGAGATTTCAGCGATTCCTTACGGGCGAGCGTCGCAATGAGCTGAGCATAAAGCTGATCATTGTCACCCCCGCGATCCAACTCCTCTTCGAGATCGGCGGCTACTTTGAAGAGTTCTCGAAAATCCGGGTCCACCTGGTTAAGCAGGTAATAAAACAGCCGTTCTCCGAGTAGAACTATTTTGATTTTCAGCGGAATTGGTTGTGGTTCCAGCGACACCGTGCTGAGTGCACTGAACATTTCACCCAACGAGACAATACGTACTTCTTGAGCGAATAAGGCACGCTTCAAACCCTCCCAGGCAAAGGGCTGAGTGAATAAGTGACGCACGTCCAGCAGCAGATAGCCCTCGTTAGCGCGATGCAAAGCGCCGGGTTTGATCAGCGTAAAATCCGTCACCAGGGTGCCGAATTGAGATAGGTATTCCACCCGCCCGATTAAATTCTGAAAGGTAGGATTGTCTTCATAGATCACCGGTGCCCCTTTATCGGGGGCGTGGCTGACCAGCAGATTGACCTGATAACGTTGCAAAGCTGGACTGCTGCTACCCCCTGCGGAGGGACCGCTGTCTTCATTCTTGCCAAGAAAGTCATCCAGGTGATCCAACATGTCCAGCTGCACGGCTTCGAAATAGTCAAGCACTTTGGGTAGTGCCGAGTACTGCTGGCGCAGTTCGTCCATCAGATGGCCCACCACCGAAAGCGCCACTTCGTCGTTCAGGGCTTTGATCATGGCGCGATGTTCTCGCCGCCATCCGGGCATTTGCCGGGCAATTTCCTGCACATCCTCTTGCAACTTGGCGACCATTTGCTCGGTACGTTCTTTTTCCTCCTCGGACAGACTGTTGAACTCATCCGGACTGAGAATCCTGCCCTCCTTTTTGGGCGCCATGGCGAAGCCCGAGGGTGTATTCAGTAGGCAATATCCAGTGCGTCCGCCTTACCCTGCAGTGCTTTGAATTGTTCTGCTTGACGTTTTTTAAACTGTTGTTCGATCTCTTTTACCCGCGTGCGATACTCATCGCTATCGAAGGCCGTGGGCAAGGTGTCTTTAAGATCATCCAAAAATCGCTCCATATCCTGGCGCAATGCTTCGCCCCGACTGGCTGGCATTTCCAACGCTACCGGCTTGGATGGATCGGTAAAATTATTGACATACACCCAATCCGACGCACTTGACTCTTGTCCGGCGGCCTCCCCCAATACCCGCTTGACGACAGCGTGCTTACCGATACCAGGGGGTCCCATCGCATACAGGTTATAGCCTTTGCGATGCATACCGATCCCAAACTGCAAAGCTTCAAGGGCACGGGCTTGACCTATGACTTCGCTCAGATCGGGCAGATCGTCAGTGGTCTCGAACGGCAGAGTTGCGGGATCACAGCGTCGATATAAGGTCTCGGCGGATAGCGGTTTGACGGTCATGTTACGGCTCTGTGGTTACATGAGTTAGGCATCTTAAATGCCGATGGGTCATCAGTTTATCAATTCCGGACAGACTAAGGGGTTTAGCTATTGTTGCTCTCAGGCTTGTTAAAATGCTGTGCTATGGAAAATAATTACCAATGAGTTTAACCATAAGCGAGCTGCAGCCACTGTTTTTCGGTCTGTTTGGCGGTCTGGCGCTGTTTCTGTATGGCATGCGCAAGATGACCGAAGCGCTCAAGGCCACAGCAGGATCTCGCCTTAAAAAACTGCTGGCTGCGCTGACTCGCAATCGCTTTACCGGGCTAGCGGCCGGTACGGTTATTACAGCCCTTATTCAATCTTCGTCAATAACGTCGGTGCTGGTGGTGGGTTTTATCACCGCCGGTGTGCTTTCGTTCAGCCAAGCCATCGGCGTTATCATTGGGGCCAATGTCGGCACCACTGTCACCGCTCAGATCATCGCTTTCAATATCACCCAGTATGCCTTACTGCTGATAGCTCTGGGTTTTTTGCTGGAGGTGGTAGGACGACGGGAGTGGATGCGTCATTACGGCATGGTGTTAATGGGGCTGGGCTTCATCTTTTTCGGCATGGAATTGATGAGCGAGGCGACACGGCCGCTGCGTGACTACCCACCGTTTATAGATCTGCTACAGCAAACTCGCCATCCCTTAATTGGTGTTTTGGCCGGTGCGCTGTTTACCACCCTCGTGCAGAGTTCATCGGCGACCACCGGTATTGTGATCGTGCTTAGTGGACAGGGCTTTATTTCCCTTGATGCCGGTATCGCGCTGATTTTCGGCGCTAATGTCGGCACTTGCGCCACCGCGATGTTGTCTTCGATTGGTCGGCCGCGGGAGGCCGTTAAGGCCGCTGTAGCCCATGTGCTTTTCAATCTCGGTGGTGTGTTGCTATGGGTATGGTTCATCCCCGACTTCGCGCAGTTCATTAGCGCCTTATCACCAGCGTACCCCGATTTGACGGGTACCGTGCGGCTGGCGGCAGAAACGCCTCGTCAGATCGCCAACGCGCATACCTTCTTCAATATCGGCAATGCCTTGCTGTTTATTGGCTTTACTCCACAACTCGCTCGCTTGGTCGATTGGTTGGTACCAGCCCGCGCTGAGCTTGATCAACCCGTACAACCCAAATACCTTGATCAATATTTCCTAAGCGATCCTACCGTCGCCTTGGATCAAGTACGCCTAGAGTTGCTTCATCTCGGTCAGCGGACGTTAGCAATGGTCGAAGAGGGATTAAACGCAGTAACCCGCGGTGGACGACAAAGGCTCAACGAACTGCGCAAGCAAGACGAAGCCATTGATACCTTGCATGGAGAAATCGTCACTTACCTCAGTCGATTATCGCTACAAAATCTGGTCGAGCCGCAGCCAAGCCAAATTTACGAATATCTAGCAGTAGGTAGTTACCTGGAGAACATCGGTGACGTTGTCGAAACCAATTGGGTAACCGACGGATTCAAGCGGCTGGAAAGTGGCGTCAATATCAGTCAGCCCACTTTACGGCTGCTGGAACACCTGCATGAACAGGTTTGTCGCAATGGCAAAATAACGTTGGAAGCACTGGAACACAACGATCCTAAGCAGGCTCGCGAGGTGCTGCGGTCGAAAGCAGCATTTAATGAGCTGGCTGAACAAGCACGCACTCATCTAGCCCGACGGCTAGTCGTTGCCGCGCCCAGTCGGCTTGATGCATTTCGCATAGAAATGGATCTTATCGACCACTTTAAGCGGATACACACTCTTTTTCGACGCATAGCGCGGGTAATTGAGGTGAGTGTTAGTGATAGCCGGATGACGAGCAAGTCGGGGTAAGTAGCCCTGGGGAATTTCACCCCAATGACCCATCGCTCAACTCACTCGCAAGACGTTACGCAGCAAGTGTTCCACAGAACGCGCAATAACTTGCGCGTTTTCCCGACCGTATCCGCCTGATAGCAACATGAGAATCGGTATTCTGTTGGCCAACGCTTGACTAAATACATCGGCATCCCGGGCAATGACACCTTGTTCGGAGATATTCATCCCACCCAGTGGATCAAGACTTAGAACGTCCGTACCCGCAACGTAGATGATTAAATCGGGCGCATAGCAATCAATAGCCTGCCGCAGTTGGCTTTTGACCAAAGAAAGATACTCGATTTCCGAAATACCGGGCAAAACCGGGCAATTGAGGTCGACATAATCGCGTACTCGTCGATTGCCGGGAAAGATAAACGGATTGTAGATATCCAGAATACGAATGTTGGGGTCGTGTTTGAAAACTTCTGCGCACCCGTTGCCCTGATGCGCATCCAGATCGACAATCAGCACCGACAGGTCCCGGTTCGTCCGCAATAGGTGATACGCGGCGATCGGAATATCGGCGTAACAGCAAAAACCGGCCCCTTGACGACCGCTCGCGTGATGAAAGCCGCCGCCCAGATTGATGCACCACCCGTAGTCCAGGGCAAGCTCGACGCCCAACAGTGTGCCGCCAGTGGCGTACTGCATCGGCACCAGAATTTTCCGATACAACAGCCATCCCGGCCAGCTTGATAAGTTTGGCCACTCGACGATCCGCGCAATATGCCGGGCATCGTGCAGGGAGTTTAGATAATCGAGCGTATGGACCGAAAGCAACTGACGCAATGTAGCTTTTCTCGGGCGATAAAATCGTCTGGGCGGAATACCCAAATGCTTCACCACATACCGGTAGACCCGGCCGTATTTCGCCGCATCGAAGGGGTGTTTTTTCGCCAGCCCGAACAGGTGAATATCGTAGCGACGGGAATACACGATGGGGAGTTTGCCCCCGCTCGGAAACAACCTATTGCGTAACGTCACCTTTGCCATCACAGTCGTCTTGCTCCCTTCGCGCTTGCACCTCAGGTCGCGGCCAGCGGACGATGCCGGTGCCAAGCGGCGACGGACTCACCCAGCATCAACCCGCAGAGCGTGACAATCAGCGTGAGCACGGTCGCAAAACACAGACCGAAGATCACTGCAGTCGCCAGACTGACCCACCATTGCGTGGCGGGCGCGCCAAAAGCGATTTCCCGCCCGACCAGATCGATGTTGGTGCGTAACATCATATGCGGTCGCCTCTGATTCATAGACCCTGTTAGCACCCTTGACTAACGCTGCCGGTTAGCGAAAGCCCAAACAGTAAGCATAGCCCGCTGCGCGGATATCACCTACCCCCAGCAGGTCGCTTCAGTAATCTTCAGTTTGGCTATTTTTCGTTAGCCTATTGTGGCTGTGCGGTGAGAATCTACGATAAATTGTAGTGAGAGCAGCCATAATAAGAATTGCCACCTCAACTCGATACCGGGTGAAATCGCCATAATGAGAACTGCTGACTCGGCCTGAACCACATGGTAGGTCAATTGCCGATTCGTGAACACGAAAGAAAGGTTAAGAGAGGCATTTCGGCCCGCTCACGAGCCTGAGGGCACTTTAGGACTATACTGTTGGCTGTTTCACTTGTCGAGCGGCTAACCCGGAACCACGGAATCATCGGGTAATCCTAAAGTTCATCGAACTAAGACCTAGCTGTCGGCGTCGCCGATCACTATGAAGCAGAGACTTTAAATACTGCGCTAGCGCGTCGCGGAGACCCAACATGTTGCACCGGCGAGTCTTTGATTGGAACTACCGCGAGCGGGTGAACAGCCTTACGGGCATCCCACTACTTCTCCGGCTGATCGTGCCGGAAGACAAAGAAAAGCTCATTCAAGGATTTGAAGCACTTTCGAGCCGCTCGCGCTATGCGCGTTTTTTTGCACCAAAGAACGGCCTCACCGAAAATGAGCTCAAATTTTATACTGAGACCGATGGCACCAACCACTTTGCCATGGGTGCCGTGCAGATCGAACCCGACGGTGTTGAGACTCGCGGCGTAGCCATTGCTCGCTTCGTTCGCAGCACAAAGGATCCGACACTGGCAGACGTCGCCATCACCGTAATAGACGAGATGCAAGGGCAGGGAATCGGCCGCATCTTGCTAGAAAGAATCATCGCAGCGGCCCGCGAACGCGGAGTAAAGCGGTTTCGTTTCCAGCTACTCGGCCGTAATGAAAAAGCGAAAAACCTCGTTCTGGACATCTGTCCAACGATGACATTCACCCACAAGGGTGAAATCATGTCGGCCGAAACGGCGCTAGACGACACCGGCAAGGATCTGCTCGAAGGGCTTTTCGATGTCCTACGTTTGATCGCCAGCCGTGCAATCCTGACCCCTTTGCAAGCAGGCTTGCACGGCGCAGAGATGGCGATCGAGGCCATTGCCCATGGCGGTGAAGCGCTTGCTAAACGCGTCTCGCACGGACACGATACTTCAGAAGACTGAGGGGTATTAATGGGCAGGGCGACCGCATATAAATGATTAGGCAAACAACACCTTGGCCCGAAACTCGTCCTGCCAAGCGGCCTTGTGCTGTTTTTTGGGTAAGCTGAGTTTGGAGCCTTCCCGTTCAAAGAGGTTGATACACAGGTGGCGGATACAGGCCATCATGGCGGGGCCGTTACACGACTTGGAAAGTTAACCTAAAAATGCTGAGCGAGACGCGGAATCAAGCGGGCATCAGTTGCTCCAAGACTTTTTCGTAAGGCTGTCCCTGCGCAAAGAGGCCCTTCACCACGCGGTGGTGTTTGCCCGACCAGAAGTGGCCTACTAACGCCATGTGCCGACTGTAGGGCTTATCCAAGACCGTATCATCCACGCTTAGTGTCCCACCAACTGGATTTAGCAGTGCCTTGGCTTCGTTAAACAGGTCTTCCGGCTCATAGGTTTCCCGCAGGAGAAAGCGGTTCACGCTGTCGTGGGATATCTCCATCACTTCCGCCAAGCGGCTACACGTGATTGTTTTTGGCTCACTCATCAAAAATCCCATGTACATCGGTAGGGTACAATGCCCCGTCGGCGGACGCGTGGTGGTTCGGATCATTTGGGGCTAAGCGCGGCTCAAAATATTAACCTCTGCCATAATTTGGGTGCGCTCGTCAATGCGTAAGTTCTAAATAATAAAAAAAACTTTAGCCTAATTTAGACGGTTATCTAGCTCGTGAAAATCGGTGTTAAACAACCCTGAGCTGATGGCCTCGATCCCTGATTGCTTCGTCAACTGCCACATAGCGCGAGTGAACTGTTCAGAGCATTTGTTTCGTTGCTACCTCACATGCAATTCCTGGCAATACTCATTTTCCGATCAACTGGCGGCCCGGTATTTGGCTGCCGTGCTCGGATGACGGAAAGTGTTGGTAAGATCTGTATTAGCGCGGCGCTTGAAGAAATTGACCGAATCAGGTACGACCGGAATAACCTGCACATTATGTGCATGGTCCTGATACCAAGAGAGGCGCTGTTGAAGCCGCTGGCGGGACGCCATTGATAGTGTGTTGAAGAAATAACGCTTATAGAGTGTGCGGGTAAACCGGTAATGGGTGACGAACGGATCTTCCCGCGCTTCCAGGGCATCGACTGGTTGTAACCACTGACCGCTGCGTACCAGTTCTTCGCACACCTCTTCAACGGCGACTAGATTCTGTTCCAGTAGTGTGGCGATTACCGCGGCCGAAAACGGTTTGTTGATCAGACTCGCGGCTTCCAACACGCGTTTTTGCAAATCATCAAGACTTTCTCTGCGCGCATCCAGCGCATGGCGTACCTTGTCGGGCAGCGATGACGGTTCCGGCAACGCCTGCAAAGACCAATTTTCCCCTTCTCGGCTTAGCGTACCGTCCGCCAGCAGCCCTTCTACCGCACAGGTCAGCAACAGGGGATGACCTTCTGTGTATTTGTACAGCGCTTTCGCGACTGCATGCGGCACGCCGGTAGTGGGACAGCGTCGACGGAGATAAGCGACGACATCGTGCTCGTTCAGAAACTCTAGCGGTACGCTACTGCACTGATGACTAAAGCTCTGATCTTGCAATAGATGATTGAGCGAACGGTGCACAGCGGGCACGCTCCAAGAGCAGACTGTGGCAACCAAGCAAAGCCGGGCCGGTTCAATCCGGCGCACCAGATAGGCCAATAGTTTCAAGGTGGCTTGATCGCTGTAATGCAGATCTTCAATGACCAATAACAGCGGTCGACTTTGGCTCAGCACTTCTAGTAAAGCGCTCATTTCCGCCAACAAATCTACCCCAGCGGAACTGACCGCACGACTATCATGGGAACGGTCACAAAGCCAAGGCATCTGCAGCAGCCAATTAGGT
The DNA here is from genome assembly GCA_036351435.1 of Candidatus Competibacteraceae bacterium. Classification (GTDB taxonomy): domain Bacteria; phylum Pseudomonadota; class Gammaproteobacteria; order Competibacterales; family Competibacteraceae; genus JAAUQA01. The sequence continues at coordinate 11,763 of JAZBPA010000193.1, read as the reverse complement.
GCGTGTCGATTCATCAGCACCACCAGTTGATCGCGGGGATAGCAGCGGCTGAGTTGCGCTACTACATCGTAAATCGGTAGGAACGCCCCGCTACCACTTTGCTGTTGTATGCATTGCCCTTTCACACACAGCGTATCTTGCTGGTTACCGACGGCTTGCAGTAACTGTGCGACCAAAGCGGCTTTGCCGACGCCAGGCTCGCCGCTGAGTAGCACGAACTGACGCTGCCCTTCCTGAGCTGATTGCCAGTTACGTTGTAATTCGGCAAGCGCCCATTCGTGAACGGCTGGCGTAGAGTCAGCCTCGGGTTGGGGAGCCGACGAATCAGCTGTTGCTACAACTTCTATGGTGGGTAATTCATTGATCAAACGATACCCTCTACGGTGTACCGTTTCGATAAAGCGGGGTTGGCGTGGATCATCTTGTAACGCCCGGCGAATCTCGCGGATGGTGTTTTTGAGTACCGCGTCACCGACGCAGACATGCGGCCAGACACTGTTCAACAGTGTATCCTTGGTCACGAGTTGTCCGGCGCGGGCGCGTAACTGCTCAAGCACGGCGAAAGCTTTGGGTGTCAACTGGACCCGCTGGCCGTCTGCAAGGATGGTTTGATTCATTGGATCAAATACTGTTGATGACATTGTCCGTCCTCATTCCAAGGTCCGCATGAACCTATCAATACTTACATTGTCTATGTGGGTATTACAGCCTAAAATGTATATGCAATATAACTACAGCCCATTGCGTTTGTAAATAGGGCTGATACAATCGAAAACATTGAAACAATTGAAATAATTTAGAAACAATTGAAACAACCTAAGCGGACCAGCCACCATGACTGAACATCATCCTTTGCCCCCGGATACCTGCGATGAGGTATTGCGTGTCTGTGGCAGTTTTAATTTGCGCAAAGCCTCGCGTTCCGTCACGCAGCTTTATGACGATTATTTGCAACCGACCGGTCTGCGTTCCACGCAGGTGGTGGTGTTGGTTATATTGGCTAGGGAACGGCAACTCAGTATGGGGCGTTTGGCACGTGAATTAATGCTGTCACCGTCGACGCTGTCGCGCAATTTGCGCCCACTGGAGCGGGACAGTTTGATTGACATAACCAGCAATGCGAAACGGGGGAAATCAGTCCGATTGACCGATCAGGGAGAACAGGCGTTGCTTGATGCGGTACCGCACTGGCAACGTGCGCAGGCGAAATTCACCGAACTGGTCGGTGCTGAACAATGGCAGGAGCTCAGTACCCGGCTGTCGGAAACCTTGACGGCTTTGCGTAGCTAATCCGCTCAGTACATTCCTTATCCTGCCCTTTTAGCGGGCAGGATAGGTTTCTCTTAACGTTGTTGAATCTCAATCGCGGCATCATCACCGTTTTGAATCACGCTTAGCGCCTTGCCGTCGCCAGTCTGGCCGAGCGTGGCCGATAATCCGTTGCCGTTTTGAATCAGCGACAGACTATTACTATTACCCAGTTGCATTTCCGAGCCATTATTGGCGATGCCGTTTTGTTCCATATGGGCGTGATTGTCGTTACCGATTTGGTATTGCAGGGCAAAGTTCTCGCTGCCTTGAATCAACGTCATTCCATTGCCGGTACCAGCCTGCAGTTGCTGCGATAGGTTGCCGGTATCCTGCCGCACATCAGCGGCATTCGACTCGCCATGCTGTTCCAGCTTAGCATCGTTGGCATCGCCTGATTGCAGCAGGGTCGCTAGATTGTCATCGCCGTCTTGCTCAATAACGGCGTTGTTCGATTGTCCTGTTTGACGGACTTCGCTACGATTACCTTCGCCGACCTGTCTGATGGATACACTGGAACCGGCTAACGCCGAATGGCTGAGAATGGTGCCTAGCATCAGTACCACCAAAAGTTGTGGATTGGTTTTCATTTGGGATAAGCCTCACATGAAAAAAGGGTCATGGTCTTGCCCCTTAGGGGCGAGACCTGACCCAAAACCGCCGACAAAAGCGGTCTACCGGAGAACAATGCGCTTCAACCAATGCGCCTTAGAACTGAGTCACAAACGCGGTGTTGCCGTCGCCACTTTGGAACACTTCAGCCAAGTTCTCGTTCCCGGCCTGCAGCACATCGGCCTCGTTGAAGTCGCCGGTCTGCTCGACATAGGTCACGTTGTCGCTACCACTTTGGTCGACGATGGCCAAGTTATAGTCACCGCTTTGCAGCACGTCGGCCAAGTTATAGTCACCGTCTTGATAGACCTCGGCTTCGTTATAATCACCGCTCTGCTCGACTAAGGCTTCGTTGTAATCGCCGCCCTGATCGACTATGGCTGAGTTATCATTGCCAGATTGATCCACGTCAGCGTAGTTGTAATCGCCGCCCTGAGAAACGTCGGCGAAATTGCGGTTACCGCTTTGGTCAATGTAGGCTTGGTTGTCGCTGCCTCCTTGATCAACCAACGCGACATTTTCGTCACCGCCTTGATAAACCTCGGCCACGTTCCGGTCGCCGCCTTGGAACACATCGGCAATGTTATCGTTACCGACCTGATCGATATAGGCTGTGTTCTGGTCAGCCCAGGCACTGGTGCTTAGGGTCATGGCGACTAATAGCGCTGCGAATTTCAGTTTCATGATGAGGTTACCTCAGATTGTGGACCGCTTAGAGTTGAAGTCGAAGTAGCAAGAGCGGCCGAAGGCTTGCTACTCCGGGTTATCGGGCCATCGTCACACTGCACGACATCTGCATTACCCGAATCTTGAGTCAAACGCGGCTCCGCCTCAGGGAGGCGCGGCTCCAGCGCTGACGCTTGTACCTTGGGAAGCGGCTGTTGGTTCTTTTCCGCCTTATAACGATCAATAATCTGTTGGCCTTGTTGGTCGTTGCGGAATGCCCATAGGCCGCTGTGCGCGCCTTCGGCAATCAACGCATATACCGCCTTTTCAATGGCTTGCTTGATCGCTTCCTGGCCGGGTTCGTTGGAGGTGTAGCCCGCTTCAACTTCCAGCAACTCCTTGAAGCTGACAAATTTGAATACGCTGGCGCTAACCCCGAACGAGGCGATGGTTTTACGCGTCATCACCGATTTCAGAATTTCCCCGGACTGGGTACTGGTCGCCCGCAAATACACGGTGACCGTGTCCTGTCGGTATTCCGTACCGGCGCCGATCCCGAGATAGCGCGCTCCCACGCCGCCGGTTTTAGTGTTGGAGTCAAAGGAGATGATGCCGCCTTCCAGGATCAGGCCGGCGAATAGCATCGGCGGCAACCCCTGCTCAGCTTCGCCATAGCGTTTACGCATCTCCTTGATAATCTGGCGTTCCTTCAACAAATTATTCAGGCGGGAACGCTCCACCACGGTGAACCAACTACCGCGACCGGCATCTTGCAGTGCTTTGATCAGAATCGATGTTGCACCTTGGGTAACGGCCCTGGAGTAACTGGTAATGTTCTCGCTCGGCTTGTATTGGCCGGTTTGATCGGCGTAGTCGTACACCGCCACCACCACTTTCCGCTCTGGTGGCGGGAGTTCCCGTAATTCGTTGTGAACAGGGGTGATCTCGAAGGTAGTCGGGGGGGTCGACTCAACCTGTTGGGTCGTCGCGCACCCGCCGAGACTCAGGGCAAGTAGCACCCCTGTGGCTAGTTTGTTCATGGTGTCGGCTCCGGTCTTGTTCTGCTGTTATTGGTGTTAATCGAGCTGCAAGGTCGGTATTTCGATGAAGGTGCTGGACCCGTTCGAGGTATCCACAATTTCGACCGATATACCTTCCAGGCCGCGCTCAAACGTGATGGTCTGATCATCGAAGGTGATGGTGCCGCTGTCCTGGGCGTTTTCGCCGAAAATCGCTTCCGCTACTTGATTGGCCAAACCGTTCAGCAAGCGGCTTTCCAAGGCGCGGATGAACTGATCACTGGGGTCGTCTTCCTGACGGCGTCTATCCGGGTCCTCGAAGTCGTTTTGGGCCTGGGCATTGTTGAGCAAGTACTGCCCGTTAAGCGCCCGACCACCGAAGGCCGGATTGATCGGTTGATAGACCAGATCAGCGCTCCGGACAACGCCTGCCGTGCTTGCAAGACACAACGTCATAGCCGTTAGCAAAGTCTTTTTCCTCATCAGGATCTGCCTCAAAGTTGGCAGGTATTCCGGGCTAACCCGGAATACCCAGGAGTGGGCTTAGCTTATAAATCGTCGCCGGTGACGCCGATTTCGCCATTTCCAGCCGCGATTTCATCGGCGGACACCACCAGCATCTGGTTAATGCGCTCTTCCAGACGACGGTCTAAAAACGCATTCGGCAGATCGATAAAGTCAGTTATGGGAAGGACAATCCGTTGCGGCGGACTGACTTTGAGGTCGAACACTTCGATATCGCCAGCGATTTGGCCACCACAGACCACGTTCTCGACATCCGTAACTTGTATGGTGACGGCTAGATTGCCGCTGCGTAGCCGGAAACGAATCAAGTGATCGATATCCAGCGCATCGAATGCGTCCGCGGTATCGTCGACGTTGGGAATAATGCTGTTGCGGTCCAGCACTTCACAGAAACCCGGTAAAGCCGATACATCGGTCAATGGCACAAAATCGCCATCACGCATCAACACTTCGCCGGCTAGTTCGTCACGGCGAACCCGGAAGTTGGATAAACTCGCCCCGGTATTCGGATCAATGGCGTCCTCAGGATCAAATAACACCCGGTCTTCGTCGTCATCCTGTGCGATCAGCGCAAACACGACCGCGTCATCACCACGGCCACCTTCAAAGCGGTCGGAGCCATCGCCGGGCTGCCACACGAACACATCATCGCCGAAGCCGCCAAAAGCACGGTCGCGATTAAAGGGATTGAAGTGTTCAGGACCGCCCATAATCACATCATTTCCGCGCTCCCCAAGCAGAACGTCGGTGCCCAGACCACCGTACATGAAATCATTGTCGCCGCGTTCGCCACGGGCGACTTCGCCGAACTGCATGGTCTGGTCGGGAATAACGCCGTCAGGATCGGGATCGAAGGCGGGGTCGGGTTGGATTGCCGGATTCCCAGCCTCGTTGTTATCGTGAGGATCGAATACTGCATCAATTTCTAGACTACTACTTACAGCAGCAGGGGCTGGACCTGCTAAACCGGCTCCCAGCGCGGAAAACGAAAAGCATAGACTGGAAACAGCCAAGACCAGAGAACTACGTTTAAAAGCTTTCATCGAATAGACTCCACTCAGTAACTTGCCAATTAAATTGCGTTTGCCGTTAGTTAAGCTCCCGATGATTTACAACCGTTGGTGCCTAGTTGTGGGATGCTTAAAGTGAATCCGTTGTGGCTGCACAAGTTACGGATTCAGACTGAGGGAGTCATAACGAAGCGGTAATTTATTGGTAAGAGAGTGGTAAGGAAGCGGTAATGGAATAGTCAAGGCAGGACGAATAGCCACTATTACCGGGCTTGCAAGGCTAGCGGAGGTTATCCGAAAGTGAAACGGTGCAGATGCCGCAGCAGATCAATTGCTCCGTTATTTGCCGACATGATCGAACTTAAATTGCTAAGCAGTACCTGGCCACAAGTGCTGGATTAAGATAGGAACATTAAGGTCCAGCCTGTTGTCAATGACTTGCACATCTCCACTGTCAACAGCTAATAACCAACGAAATATCTATGATGACTTCCTTGATGCTCGCAATCGCCGCTGTGTCTGCCGGTCTATGGACCGGCGCTATTACTTTTCATTCATTTATTGTTGCTCCGCTGGTTTTCAAAAACCTGGAAACCGATCAGGCACGGGTTTTTTTGCGAGCCTTGTTTCCGCGTTTCTTCAAATTTGGACTCGGCTGCGGCATTGTGCTAGTTCTGGCATTGGTGATGACTGGCAGCGGACTCGGCTGGTCGGCTGTGTTACTGGGGTTACTGGGGACTGCTGTCGTTATGACTGGCCTTGAGGCTTATTCGTTATGGCTTATACCCAGTATTAACGCAGCTCGCGATGCCGGGGATGCCGGAGCTAAACGCTTTAAATTTCTGCATGGATTAAGCGTCCTGCTGACCCTAGCAATTCTGTTACTTGGTTTAGGGGTATTAATAACATTGGGCGCCTATGGCGGCGCCAGTTATATCTAGCGGCACCCATTTACGATGTGCTGGGAGTGAGCTCTTCAACTGCCGGGCAGCAGGCGGCTGAGCCATACGCCGAACGCCTGGGGTTGGCGGGTCTGGATGAACAGGTTTCCTGGGCCGGTGAACCGACAAACGATAGCCTCTCCCGAGGTCAGCGCGGCGACAATCCCGATATTGGCGGACTCCAGCTGGTAATCCATGGCGCGGGACCAGGCCACCAGATGGCCATTATCAACGATCTTCTGTTCGCCCGGGCCAAGCTCCATCCGATGGATGGCACCATAGGATTCCAGCAACAACAACCCACGCCCCTCCGCCTTGACGATAAAGAATCCCTCCCCACTGAACAAGCCCTGGGCAAGGTTCTGCATTTGCGTGTTGACCTCTATTTCCTCGGTACAGGCCAGAAAACCGCCCTTTTGAATCATTAGCCCTTCTCCATCCAATTCCACGGCGACAATATCGCCGGGCGAGGAGGGCGCTACGTAGACCGATCCGGGCCCCCGGTTGGCACTGAGGGTTTGGAGAAATAGGCTCTCACCGGTGATTAAGCGTCCCACGCCACCCAGCAGTCCTCCTCGCATTTGGCCGGCTACTTCCACCGTAGGGCTCATGGCGACCATCGCGTCGGACTGAGCACGTAATTGTCTACCTTGCGGTAGATCAACCCGAGCTAGGGTGTAGGCTCCAGGGTAGAGCAATTCGTAGCTTAATCCTGCGCGTTGCGAATAAAGTGGCTGGCTACCGCTAGGCAAAGCGCCGGTGGCTGGAGCCTTGTCTAAGCGAGGCACGCCGCCGGAGGGGGGTGGCGGAACGGCAGAGTTGTAGGGAGCTGGCGGTGGGGGCGGCGGTTCAGCGGGTTCGTTTGCCACATCAACGCCAAAATTGCGCGCCAGCGGAGCAAGACCCACGGCGAAACCCTGTCCCACGGCGCGGAATTTCCATTGATTATTGCGTAGATAGACTTCGCCGAGAATCAATGCCGCTTCAACCATCCCCTGAGTTGGGGGCCGAAAGATCAGTTGCTCCGCGCCAGCATCACTCAGTATCCGAATGTGCAGTTGCCTTACTCCAGCGAAGGACCCGCCGCCGGACAGGGTTAAACACACTGCAATACGTTCGACCCGAGGAGATATGCTACTCAGTCGGATGCGAAACTGCTGGCGGTCAGGGGCGGCACCTCTCAGCAAGTGCAGCGAGCCGCAAGTGGAACGGGGATTATTGTAGAAGACGAAATCCTCGTCGCCACCGACTAGCCCATCCCGATCCAGCAGAAAAGCGCTGGGGTCAGCATCCTGGCCATGCGGTTGTTCCGGTTCCCAACCCAGACCGATGATGATTTCGGGTGTATCGGGCAAGGGGCTATTGGCACCTTGTTGCAGTTCGCGGCTCATAGTGTCAACTCCGCCGGTTGGGTAGCAGTGGCCGTACCCAAGACCCAAAAGCAGCCGGGTTGCGGCTTTGGATATAGACCTTACCCGGCCCCCGGAAGCGGCATACCAGCCCCTCGCCAGAAGTGAAGCTGGAAATCCAGCCGCTGCTGGCTTTCTCCAATTTGTATGTCAGAGTTTCTGGCCAAGCCACCAGATGGCCGTTATCAATGATCAACTCTTCCCCGGCAGGAATATCCATCTCATGAATCGCCCCGTAGCTCTCGACAAACAACATCCCTCTTCCCCGAGCCTTGAGCACAAAAAAACCCTCACCGCTAAATAGACCCTTAGTCAGATTCTGGGCGGTGGTGGAGATTTCTACTCCTTCACTAGCGGCGAGAAACCCGTCCTTTTGCAAAATGTAGGAGTTGCTACCGTCTAGTTGGATGGGCAACAGATCGCCGGGCTGAGCCGGAGCCAAATGCGCTACGCCCGCTCCCCGCGATGCGCGTAGAGTCTGGAAGAAAAAGCTCTCGCCGCTAAACATCCGCCCCAGTCCGCCGAGCAAGCCCCCTTCCATCCTGCCCTCGACATCCACAGTGGCGTCCATAGCTACCATGGCGTCGGATTGAGCTTTGATAGTTTGACCGTGACGAAGATGGGTCTCCAGTAACGCGAAGGCCCCGCGATAAAGTACCCGGAAGGTGAGGTCCTCCAGGGTTTGTAAATCAGATGAAGGTGCAGTCATGGTTTGATCTCAGAGTGGTCGGGATCAATGTCGTTTTGTTATTCCATTATAGTAGCCGAGACACCCCTGTATGTCGCAACCCTCAACACTCAACGAAATAGAAGTTTGACCATGCTGGAACTCAATGTAATAGTTTGTACAGTCAAGAAACCAGCCGCAACAGTCGGGGGTCATTGCGAAACCAGACGCACCAAAGGGCGACGGCGGATAGTTCTGCATCTGGCCTTGTCAGTGCTTTGATGGACCGCAGTCGTTCCTCCATTTTCTCCTTGGGTGCAGGATTAATCCCCGGACGATATTTCGATTTTGCCTCCAGGTAGCCGTCGATTTCCTGCGAGACTTGTTGCCAGACGCGGCGGCGTTCCTGCGGTAGGGCGTCGTGGGCGTTAAGCTTCAATCTCTCAATGGAAACCCGCACCCGCTCCTGCTCCCAGGCGTCAGCTTCCGGGGTCGGGATCGCATTGCCTTCCTCATCGAAGGCTAGTAGGTTCACATCCGTTAGCCGGACCGGGTCGAGTAGATAGTAAGTTTCCGACTCCTCGCAGCGGGCGCAAAACCGCGAGCAACGAGAATCCTGATGCAACGGAAACCAACCGCCCTTCTTGCGATTTGGCACGTTGCCCGCGGCGCGAAAATTACTGTAGTCGAAAGCCAGCCACCAGTAGCCGTCGCGCACTTCGCCATCCAGCCCCTTGGCCTCCTTTTTCGGACGAAAGTGCTCCACATCGGTATGCGAGCAAATGTCCCGCCCTTCGGTAAACCAGCATTTGCCGTATGACAAGGCGAACAGCCAGGGTTTCAGTTTCGCCCAATGCCTGCTGTGGTCATCAATGAACTGGTTGCGTTCCTTGATTTTCTCCCGGGTTTCTTCTGTTTTTCCGTCGTTCTGTAATTGCTCCGCTTCCTGGTTCAAGCGGGTCATCTCGTCCAACAAGCGTTGGGATTCATTCAGCCAGTCTTGCCACTGTTGTTCCGTCCATCCTGGCCAGTCGTTGACCGGTTCGGTAGGTTTTTTATGTTCAAAGTCGATCCATCTCACTTTGCCGCTTCCTCCGCCAGAATCTTGTCGATGATGTCATCGGCGATGGCGTCCTGTTCCCGCTGTTCTTCCGGGGTCAACGCTTGCTTATGGAATTGGGTATGTTGAGCCATTTTCTGCACGAACAGCGCGTAGTAGGGATCTTTGAAATCCTTGGCGAAGCCGAGATCGGCCAATTCATTGCTGAGCCGCGCCATTTCCGTGTCTTCCGCCTGGGTTCGTTCATCGCCCTTGGCATAAAGGTAATTGCGGCGATCCAGGCGGCGCAGCGTTTCGGTATCGACGGTCGAACGCAGTCCGAATAGTTCGCTTTTCAAGAGGCCGGCCACGCCCATGCCTTGCGGGTCGATGTCCGGTTCCGCAACCTCCACGGCGCCGGTCTTGGTCTTGCGCAGAATCCGCACTTGTTCCTTGCGCAGACTGCCGATCATGATGGGATCGTGGGTGGTGACGATGAGTTGGGAGTCGCCCAGCGCGGTTTCGTCTTGAAGTCTGACGACCGTCTCGATCTCATCGAAGTAGCGCAGTTTCCAGATGGGATTAAGATGGGTGTCGGGTTCGTCGAGCAGGAACAGGGATTGATCTTCCTGGGTGAAGCGCATCAGGCCCAGCACGTTGAGCAGTTGTTGCTCGCCTTCGGAGAGTTGGGTGAAGTTAATGTTGCCGTCTACGTCCCGGTGCCTGACGTTGATGCGCACCTCGTCGATCAGGTCGGAGATGTAGGTGCTCTCCAGGTATTTGAACAGCCGGGCGGGTTCGCCGATCTTGTCGGCCAGCTTTTGCAGGTCGGCCTTGTCGGGAACGAAGAGATACAGCAAGTCTTGCTTTTCTTTCCTGCCTCGGAAGTCCAGCAAGCGGTTCTCGGAATGGTCGATAGGGGCGATGGCCACCTTCCATAGTTCGTCGAGGAATTCCTGGACTATGCCTCGGGCGTACCAAAAGCGATTATCGCCGTCGCGGAGCACTTCATCGGACAGGTCCGCCTTGTACCAGTAAGGGCGCTTCAACACGAAGAGCACGGAATCCAGGGCGTCGATGTTGAGATTTTTGAGGATGCGTCGGCATTCCTCGTCGTCATTGAGCAGGTAAGCGAGCAGGACGAATTGACTGTGCACGGCGCGGCAGTAGAAAAGGCGGCGCATGAGTTCGTCGCTGCCGTTGATCAAGGCATCGTAAAAGCGTTGTTGGTGCTGCTGGAACAGGGCTTCGATGCGTTCGCTGCGGCCGGAGTAGTAGGCGAAGACATGGGAGGGAAGATATTTGCGGGCGTGCCGTTGCAGGTGCGAGAGGGCGAATTCCCTGGGTTGATCGGTGTCCCGCTCGGTAATGGCGACCTTGCCCTTCCCTGCCATCGTATCGATTTGAATTCGGTGGCCACGGCAGATGTAGTCGAGTTGGTACGCGAAGGCGGTTTTCTGATTGAGATCAAGGTCACGAAAAATTGTGACGATGGCCTCGATAAGGTTCGATTTGCCTGTGCCGTTCTGGCCGATGACGGCGTGACTTTTAATTTTGCGTTGCGTGCCGTCGGCGACAGCAATCGCGTCAGCAAAAGTAATCTCCAAATCCCGCAGATTGCGGAAGTTTTGAATCTTGAGGCGTTCCAGTTGCATCGGTGGGTCTTATCACCAGGTTCGTCGAATTCCGAAACGATCAAATAGCCTTTCGTTACTGACCAAGGGCAGCCCCTCGATCTGTGCTTGGGCGATCAGCATACGATCGAAGGGGTCGCGATGTTCGCCCGGCAGCAGCCCAGCTAGCCTGGCGTGCGCGACCGTAATGCCCAGTTCCGCAAAGCCCTGCCGGCCAATCACTTCTTCAAACTGCTCGGCAACTTCTACGGCCCCTGGTAGCTTGCCGATTCTGACTTTGGTCGAAATTTCCCAGGCCGATGCCGCGCTCACGAATACGGTGGTGTTCTCGTCGCCGATCAATGAGCGTGCTGTGGGCGAGAGATGTCGATCGCCATCCAACCACCAGAGCAGAGCATGGGTATCGAGCAAGAGCCTCATCCTTATTCCCAGGCCGCGATTTCTTCTTCCGGAAGTGGCTCGAAGAATTTGTCGTCAACTCTGGCTTTGCCTTTCATCGCCCCGAAGCAACGACCGTGTTCAGTGGGTTGGATGGCAGTGAGGCGAGCAACCGGCTTGCCAGCGCGGGCGATGATAAATTCCTCGCCTTGTAAAGCACGTTCGATGAGCTTGGAAAGATTTGTCTTGGCCTCGTGAATATTCACTTGGGTCATATCTTGATACCGAGTTAGTCTGGTTTGGTTAGCTAACTTTAACAAGCCGTGACGGGGTGTCAACTGAGGTGTTGATCCGAAATGCCGTCGGCCATCGCGTCAGCGAAGGTAATCTCGAAATCCCGCAGATTGCGGAAGTTTTGAATCTTGAGGCGTTCCAGTTGTATCAGCCCGCCGTAACCTCTTTAATAACGGCCTTTTCAGGTTCGACAATCCACCCGTTAGCCATTTCGGTGCGGAGTTGCTGGTAGAAGGCGTCGATGTCCAGGCCAGATTGTTG
>JAZBPA010000192.1:0-5956 GCA_036351435.1 Candidatus Competibacteraceae bacterium | reverse complement strand
GGCGCTCGGTCGCGTGAACAGATCAAGAATTTGCCCGATTTCCTAAGCACGACAGATGCCTTACAGAGTCTGTTTTTGCGCGGCAAGGTCGCTTATCTGTTCGAACGCTACTGCGCGGAGCAGGAACTGACCAGCATGTTGCTGTGCATCGGTCCCAGCAACCAAGAGGTTAAAAGCCTGCCGGAGATGATCTACGACTGGATCGTTTCCACCCACGGCGCCACTCCCGAGCAACGGGCGCGACAAGCTACCTCGCTGTTTCTGGTGTTGACCAAATTCGATATGGAGTTTGAGGAAAAGGCTGGCGAGCGTTCACCGGAGGCGCGTTGGACTACCCGTCTGGAAAGCTCATTGCTGAATTTTTTCGGCAAACAGCACGACTGGCCGCAACAGTGGGATACTCAGGGCTGTTTTCGTAACAGCTATTGGATTCGCAATCCCAATTTCAAAGCCAAACATATCTTCGACTACAACGAAGCAGGGCAGGAATTGGGTATTCGGCCCAGTGAGACGAAACGCATCGACGCATTTCGCGCAGCGTTTCTAAACGATACGACGGCTAACCGCCATTTCCGAGAGCCACAGCAAGCTTGGGACGCCGGTTTCACACTCAACGATGGCGGTATTGCCTATCTGGCGGAAAATCTCCGTCCATTATGTAATCCGGCTTTAAAACGTGAACAAATCGACGGTCAATTGGAGCGCCTGCGTGAGCAGATCAGTGAGCATGTCGGCCATTACTACATCAGCGATAACCCAGAACAGGAGTTCACCAAGCGAGTGACCGCCTCCCAGTCAGTGGCGCGCCATTTGATCGACTGTGCCGGTGCGCAACGCTTCGGCGAACTGCTGCGCGAACTACAAGTAGCCAGCGATGAATTGGCAGACATTTATTACCGCATCGAAACCCGGCTGCCCGAGGATGATGCTGATAACAATGCGCCCAGCATCGGCACCGCCGTCGATAAGAGCAAAATGCAGCAATTACTCGGGTTAGTGGATGCCAGCGAACCAGAACCCGCTACCGCACTTCAGGACGACGCAGCCCTATTCGCCAAAGAAGCACTAAGCGAATGGATGCAAGACTTGCAGGATCTAGCCGGGAACAGTTCGCTGTGCGATTACTATAAATTTCCTGACGGGATTATGGCGGAGTTCGTCAAGGAACTGATTGCCGGGGCACAACGCCTGCAATTGGAAGACCGCATTACCGAAGCGGTGCGCGAGGCCACCGGTTTTCGTCTGAAATTCCAACAGTTGGTGACCCTGCCGGCCCGCTTGACAGCCAACTTGATCAATAGCTACGTCAATTATTTGGGCTATGATGTGATCGCCGTTTCTGAACGTCCCATGGTTGCCCTGGCCGGTAGTGGACGGCCAGTATTTCAACCGCGAGTAGCACCGCGTAACGGTCCGCTATTAGAGGAACGGCCCTCCAGTTATGACCAGACTTATTACACGGACTGGATTCGCGGATTTCTGGATCTAGTGGAGCGTAATGCCCGGTTTCGTGGCGGTGTCGATGTGGATATCGCCGCCAACCAGCAACTCGGTGAGTTGTTGGCCTTGCTTGAAGCACAGAGGTAAATGGGGCGATGAGCGATCTCGATATCCGTATTGCGGAAGACACCAACCGCCCTCTGGGGCAGGCCATTATCACCCTACAAGGATTATCCGGGCGGTTGGAAACGCTGGAGTTCTCGTTGTCCCGAAGAGGTTATGCGGTAAACCATCTGGGTGCTGATGGCTGGCAGGGCACCGAGTGTTGGTTGCCGCCGGAAGAGGCGTGGTACAACGGCGAAGCACTGCAGTTCGTGCTCGGTTCTGATCTAGTCTATCAATTGGAGAACATGCCGTATGAGTTGGCATTGCGTGGAGAAGGACTAGCGGAAACGGTTCGGACAACGGTGATCTGGCCGTTGGAACTGGAAGTCGAAGAAACCGCCGGTGGCCAGCACGAACCGGTAGGCGGGACTCGGATTCATCCGCAACCCCTTCAGCGTGCCTCGGAACCGTCGAACACCCCGGAGTCACCGCAAGTATCACCAGTTAACCCTGAGCCGCTTGAACAGAAAATACCGGTGCTGAACAGCGCGGATATCACGATACCGGATATTGGAATATCGGATTATCAACTGTCGCCGCGCGAACCGGCCCAACCCCCACCTATCCCTGTATCTGCGCCAGTACCGGATACGTCGATCCAGGAACCCCCGCCGTTACCAGTATCGTCAGTGGTTGAGCAGCCGCCTGCCGTGGAACAACCACCACCACTACCGATTACGGCGACGCCATCAGCAGCAGAAGAATCTGTGACGCCTGGACAGGAGCGGGTACCCGAGTCGCCACCCGCAGAACCGCTCGCTATTGACACGACTCCACCGAAGAGCAAGGGCTTAATTATTGGCATTGCTGCTGTGTTGGGTCTGCTGTTGATCGGCGGTGCAGTGGGTTGGTGGTGGCTGAACACTAAAAACCAGTCAAGTGGAGAATTCGCTCTACCCAGCAGTGAAACCCCAACCCCTGCGCCACCGGAATCAGCAGATAGCCCCGTTACGGAAACCGCTCAGCCAGCAACTGACTCAACATCCCCTGCATCCCCCACTGCTGAATCACCCCCTGTTGCTGAGCCGGAAACCTCATCAAAAGCTGTTCCCGAGCCGGTGAGCGCGGAACAAGCAGTGAATACAGAGCCGCCTGCCGTCGAAGCGGAACCTGTCGTGGTAACGGAACCGTCGCCGACCTCGACAGCCGAACCGGAACCCGAAACGCCTACTGTAACGTCAAAACCGGCTCCTGCACGGGCTGTGACGGCACCAACAGAATCCGCTTCACAACCAGCGCAGCCCGCCGAAATCAACCCGGAAAAAGCGTCTGGGGCGGATTTGGCCGCTGAATTGGAAAAACAACTGCAAGGTAAATCCGAGCTGGAAGCTGATCTGGAATCACAACTCAAGCAACCCTAATCTGACCTGGTAGCAGAGCTGGAATCCAGCTTTAACCGTAAACCTTAAGCGGAACCCGGAGAAAAACCGCAATGAATGCTTACTCCATCTCAACCCGTATAAAAATTGTTGTGCTGTTGCTCATCGGTTTGTTTTATCTGACACCTGCCGGTGCCGAAGAAGGCGTCGGTATGGTAACCGGGTCTAAGACCGGTACTTATTACCAATTCGGTAAGAATATCGCCGAGGTGGCTAAGCCCAAAGGGGTCGATATTCTGGTCAAGGACTCGAAAGGTTCGATTGACAATATCAAACGACTCAACAGTCGCGAGAACGCCGCTTTCGGCATCGTACAATCGGATGTGCTGGGTTTTCTGGAACGCTCGAAAAGTGCGGAAATGCAGACGGTAGCGAAAAGGTTGCGGCTGATTTTTCCGTTTTACAACGAAGAAGTCCATCTGTTTGCCAACAAATCCATCAATACATTTGAAGATTTGCAGGGTAAACGGCTAGTTGTCGGCGAAAAAGAGAGCGGCAACTGGTTAACCTCAACCAATCTATTAGAGATGACCGGGGTAGAACCCGCCGAACAGGTGTATATGCCGCCCAAAGAAGCAGCGGTTGCGGTGCTCAAAGGCGAGGTGGACGCGATGATTTATGTGGCCGGAAAGCCGGTCACATTGTTTACCGCACTGGGCAATTTGAAAGAAAAACCCGATTTTGCCCCGTTGTTCGACAATATCCACTTCGTACCGCTGGAAGACACCATCATGTTGCGTGAATACGCCGAGAGTGGCATTGGTCCCGAAGATTACCCGTGGATCGGTGCCCCAGTGTCCACTATAGCGGTTAAAGCGGTATTAATGAGTTTCGATTTCTCCAGCAAGCGCAGTGCATATTTTCAACAACGCTGCCAAGACTTGGCTGGAATCGGTCAAGCCATTCGCGCCAATATCGATCAATTGAAAAAAACCGGCCACCCCAAATGGAATGAAGTCGATCTGGATGCGGAAGTAGGCAATTGGCAGCGGGATACGTGTTCGCAATCAGCTGAAACTGGAGCGAAGGGCTCTAAAACGGACATCTCCAAGGAATTGGAGAAGCTGTTGCTGAACCAGTTGATATTGAAGCAAGGAGTGGCTTTGGTGAATTAATCCATACTGATGTCGGCCCGTTTCAAATGGGCCGCTCACCCATGCCTCGACACGATTAACCTACTTATTTCATGGAAATCTAACACACTCTGCAGTATAGTAATTAACAGTTAAAACATCTGAGCGCTGCCAGTTTTTTGTGGCGCAATAACGTACTAAATTATAAGGTTTCATTGCCTGATAGACTCCGAGCACCCTGCTCGGATAGCGGTCGAAGTGGTTCAAGTGGACGGAACAACAATGATCACGCCTCCCACCGCTACGATCCACTAGAAGAAATTAGTTGATAGCGCGTTGATCACGCGCGTGATTTGTATTAAAGAGTTTCAGAGGGACTTGCTATGACAATTAATAAATCAGTTTTTCATTCCTTTGTTCACCTTTTCCGTGTGCTGCTCTTGTTTTTCATAGGAGCAAGTGCGCCTTCCCTCGCCCAATCATTTCTGGAATCTCCGAGCCAAGGTTCATTCGAAAGCGGCATCGGCCTCATCCGTGGCTGGGTCTGTGAAGCCAACCAAGTCGAAGTGAGCATCGACGGTGGCCCATTGCGGCAGACCGCTTACGGGACTAAACGGGGTGATACAGCTGCTGTCTGCGGGGACGACAACAACGGCTTCGGTTTTACCTTCAACTAGAACAGCCTCAACAGCGGCGTTCACAATCTCCGCGCTCTAGCTGACGGAATAGAGTTCGCCAACGTCAACTTTGTCGTCACCACCCTGGGGGTCGATTTTCTAACCGACGTGGTCGGCGAATACGGTGTCAATGATTTTCCCGCAGCAGGTAATGACATTACGCTGCGCTGGTCCGAACCGCAGCAGAACTTCGTGCTCGTCAGCGCCGTGGACATCCCCGACAATCCGCCTACCAACCTGCCGCGTACCTTCCTAGAATCGCCCGCCCAAGGTTCCTTTGAAAGCGGCATTGGCCTGATTCGCGGTTGGGTGTGCGAAGCCAACCAAGTGGAAGTCAGCATCGACGGCGGACCGCTGCGGCAAACCGCCTATGGCACCAAACGCGGCGATACAGTGAGCGTGTGCGGGGATGACAACAACGGCTTCGGCTTGACTTTCAATTGGAACGCTATTGGTGACGGGGTCCATAACCTCAGGGCGTTAGCTGACGGAGTGGAATTCGCCAGCGTCAACTTTGCGGTCACTACCTTAGGCGTCGATTTTCTCGCCGGGGTCAGCGTGGAACAGACGCTACCTGCTTTCCCCAATGATGGCGAAACCACCACCGTGCGTTGGTCCGAACCGCAGCAAAACTTCACGATCGTCAGCACCACCGCCACCGGTGCGAAAATCGCCACCGCTGCAGCCATCACCGATCTTCTTAATCCCTATCTGGTGGCTGCCCTGGGTGCTAATCAGTCGAACAACTTAGGCGTTCAAGTGATCAAGGGTGCCGATGGGCAACCCACCCAACTCACTGCCGTGACCTGGGGCGATCTGGAACAAAACCTATTTGCCAACTTGTTGCTGGCGAATAACGGGTTACCGATGACTTATCGCGATTCAGTGGGGTTCGAGGTCCGCTTCGGTAATTTCACCCAAACCACTGTCGAGATCAACGTGTTCGATAACAACGGTATGTTGCTCTCGGGACCGATCACCTTGCCGATCAATTTCGAATTGCTCTTTCCGCTGCAACAATTGGCTATGGGATTTCAGAATCCGTTCCAAAGTGCTCAGGTCAATGTGCAAAGCCTCAAGCATGTGCACATGGCCGCCGCCGCACGCGCGCCTTTTTCGCTGGATCCCTTGCGACTGGAAACCCTATGGGCAGGCGGTATCGCTACCGCGGAGGTGCTATGTGCCTTGCAGCCTGTTATGGCCAATGGAAACACATTGGTTG
>JAZBPA010000191.1:0-2223 GCA_036351435.1 Candidatus Competibacteraceae bacterium | reverse complement strand
GCGACCTCGTTTGGCTTCTTCCGAAGCGTTATTGGCGTAACACCCATTATATCAATGGGTTGAACGAGGTTCGCCCTTTTTTATGAATAATCCGGGTTAGATAAATCCATGACGAGTTTAGTGCCCAATGACAACCCTGAGACTCGTGCTAGGCGATCAACTTAGCCGTTCAATCAGCGCCTTGAGCGATATTGATCATGCTAACGATGTCGTATTAATGATGGAAGTACACGATGAGACGACCTATGTGCGACACCACAAGCAGAAACTCGTGTTGGTTCTCTCCGCCATGCGGCACTTTGCGCAATCGCTGCGCGCCGAAGGCATTGATGTGGATTATGTCGAGCTTGATAGTAAAGGCAACTCCGGTTCGTTCACCGGAGAACTGAAACGGGCGCTGTCGCGCCATTCGGTGACTCGGATCATTGTCACTGAGCCAAGCGAATGGCGAGTGTGGGACATGATGCAGCGCTGGTCTATAGATTTCAGCCTACCGGTTGAAATTCGCGAAAACGACCGATTTCTCTGCTCCCGCACCGAATTCGCTGCCTGGGCCAAGGGGCGAATAAGTTTGCGAATGGAATTCTTTTATCGCGAGATGCGTCGTAAAACCGGCTGGCTGATGAACGGCGACAAGCCGGAAGGCGAACAATGGAATTACGACGCCGAGAACCGCAAAGCCCTGCCGAAAAACGTCGCGATTCCACCTCGCCATCGTTTTACCCCGGATGCCATTACCCGCGACGTCATAAAGCTGATCAGTCAGCGTTTCGCCGATCATTTCGGTGATGTGGATTCCTTTGCGTGGGGCGTCATCCGTGAGGACGCCTTAAAAGCGCTAAACCACTTCGTTGAGCAATCGTTGCCCCGATTCGGCGATTATCAGGATGCGATGAAAGCCGGGGATGACTTTCTCTTTCATTCCGTGTTGTCGCCTTATCTGAATATCGGTCTGCTGAACCCGCGTGAGGTCTGCGAAACGGCATTGGTTGCATATCAAGTTGGCCACGCGCCGCTGCATGCGGTTGAGGGATTCATCCGGCAAATTCTCGGTTGGCGCGAATACATTCGCGGGATTTATTGGTTGCACATGCCGGATTATGCACAGAGCAATTTCTTCAATGCCACCCGACCGCTGCCGGATTTTTATTGGACGGGCGAAACCGACCTGAACTGCCTGCGCGAGGCCATCAGATCTACCCGCCGCAACGCTTACGCACACCACATTCAACGCTTGATGATTACCGGCAACTTCGCGTTGCTGGCCGGTATTGCGCCGGATCAAGTGGAAGAGTGGTATTTGATTGTGTACGCCGATGCCTTCGACTGGGTGGAACTGCCGAATACTCATGGCATGGCGTTGCACGCCGATGGCGGCTTGTTAGGCTCCAAGCCTTATGCGGCATCCGGCGCCTATATCGACCGCATGTCGGATTACTGCACGGGTTGCGTTTATTCTCCCAAGGTCAAGCTGGGCTCAAAGGCTTGTCCGTTCAACTATTTATACTGGTTTTTTCTGATCAACAACGAAGACCTATTAAAGACCAATCCACGCATGGCCATGCCCTATCGGAATCTGGCGCGCATGACCGAAGATCGGCGACAGCAAATCGTGCAACAAGCAGAAGCGTTTTTGGCCCAATAATGCGGACAATGAAAATGATCTCTATGGTTTCAAATACTTTAATCCGAAGAATTCAACTCAGAAATATCGTCCCGCTCATTTTATTGGTTAGTTTATTGGGTGGCTGCGCCGGGTTATCACCACAGCATCAGGCAGAGTTAAGCTTGGTCATACAATGGAATGAATTGGCTTTAGCGGCGGTTCGAAATGAGGTGATCATCCGCCCCACAGTGGTGTCACGCCAGCTGTTTTTGCTGCATGCCGCGATGTACGATGCCTGGTCGGCTTTTGAGCCAGACGCCAAACCCTATGCGTTGGATACCGCCATTAAGTTGACGGGTATTCAAGACAAACAAACTGCTCAATCCATCGCGATCAGCCAAGCGGCCTATCATGTATTGAAAGAATCCTTCTCGCGCTTCGAAGCGACCGGTGCATTCAACCAACAAATGGCGCGGCAAGGCATGATAAAAGGGGTCAAGCAGCAATTCCCGGTCAGCACTTAACTGATTGTTTTGCATAATGTTTCCATCACAACTCTTCGTAACATAAATTATATAAAATTCAAAAACTTATTTGGTTTTCGGTGAAAAAGCTCG
>JAZBPA010000190.1:0-4417 GCA_036351435.1 Candidatus Competibacteraceae bacterium | reverse complement strand
TTTCAACGGAACGGGACACATCACCGCCGATGTTCTGCGTCAGGTCCTGCCACTGGATGATTATGATTTTTATCTGTGCGGCCCACCGCCGTTTATGCAGGCGCTTTACGATATTCTTCGCGGCCTTGGCGTTCGTGACGCGCGTATTTTCACCGAAGCCTTTGGACCCGTTTCACTAGCCCGCCGACCGGATGAAGGTTCAGCGCCTGTCAAGCCGGTGGATGAAGCTGACCAGGCGATGATCAAATTCGCCAAATCCGGTTTCGAACAAAGCTGGAATTCAGGTGATGCAGCCATTCTGGAAACTGCCGAAGCACACGGCCTTGCCCCTGAATTCGGCTGCCGCAATGGTATTTGTGGAACCTGTGCGGTGAAGCTGAAATCGGGTTCGGTGACCTATCGTACCCAACCCACTGCCGTTCGTGCTGCGGACGAAGCGCTGATTTGCTGCGCGGTTCCCGCCAAGGGCACAGACACTGTGGAGATCGATCTGTGACACCAGCAAAAGGCCATCTATAAAAATTTGGCGTCCTACTCCTGCGTCCGATAGACTTTCCAGAGCTTGAGCGGTTTTCCGGTGGTTAGGTCGGTGACCGATAAGAACCCTTAAACAGGGCAATCTGGAGTCCGGAGTAGAAAATTATGACGCAATGCCTGTTACTGGTAGATGGAGCAGCCTATCTACACCGCGCCTTCAATGCACTGCCCCCGTTGAACAACAGTGCCGGCGAACCGACCGGCGCGCTGTTCGGGGTCGTCAACATGTTGCACAAGCTGATGCAGGAGTACCCGTCAGCACACATGGTGATCGTGTTCGACGCGCCCGGCAAAAACTTCCGTCATGAATTGTATACCGACTATAAAGCCAACCGCCCGCCGATGCCGGAGGAGTTAGCCGCTCAGATCGGGCCGTTTCGCACCATCGTCACCGCTTTAGGCTTGCCTTGGTTACAAGTCGCCGGGGTAGAGGCAGATGATGTCATCGGCACTCTAGCGGTACGAGCAACCAAACAGGAGCTGCGGGTTGTTATTGCCAGCGGCGATAAAGATTTGGCGCAATTGGTTAATGCCCAGGTCACGCTGTTAGACAGCATGAAAAACCAAACCTTGGATGTCGCCGGAGTGGAGCAGAAATTCGGGGTGCCGCCGCATCTTATCGCTGATTATCTGGCGTTGATGGGGGACAGTTCGGACAATATTCCCGGCGTGGCCGGGGTTGGTCCGAAGACTGCTGCCAACTGGCTGCGGGAGCACGGGTCACTGGATGCAATTATCGCCTATGCCCCTGAGATTAAGGGCAAGGTCGGAGACAATTTACGTGCTTCTCTAGCGCAATTACCGCTGTCTCGACAGCTCAGCACTTTGCGCTGCGATGTTGAATTGGACGCGGACGTGACCCAATTACGCCGTTCTCCGCCCGATACCGATGCGTTGCAAGAACTGTATCGGCGTTATGAATTCAAAAACCTGCTCAAGGCCATTCATCACACCCCGGAACCAGCCGCTCACGAAGTCGAACAAGCCGATCCACCGGCGGATACGATCCAACCCCAATATCAAATCATCATGGAGCAGGCCGAGTGGGATAGCTGGCTGGAACGGTTACGACAAGCCGACTTGTTCGCTTTCGATACCGAAACCACCAGTCTCGACTACATGCAAGCGGAAGTTGTCGGCGTCTCGGTCGCTGTTGAGCCTTATGAAGCCGCTTATGTTCCCTTGGCGCATGATTATCCCGGCGCACCGGAGCAATTAGACCGAGATATCGTATTAGAGCAGCTTCGTCCGCTGTTGGAAGACCCGAACCAAGCTAAGGTGGGACAGAATCTCAAATATGATAAACAAGTCTTAACCAATCATCACATCGACCTCGTCGGGATCAAACACGACACGATGCTGCAATCCTACGTGCTGAACTCGACCGCTAGCCGTCACGATATGGATTCGTTGGCGCAGCAGTATCTCGGCGTCCAGACCATTCATTACGAAGATGTCGCCGGCAAAGGGGCCAAGCAGCTCAGCTTCAATGAAGTACCGCTGGAGCAGGCCGGTCCTTATGCCGCTGAGGATGCCGATATCACGCTGCGTCTACACCACGCACTATGGCCGCAACTGACCCGGCAAGCGAAACTGCAACAGCTGTATGAACAGATCGAAATACCGCTGGTTTCGGTATTGTCTCGCATGGAGCGATTGGGGGTATGCGTAGATGTTGCCTTGCTTCGTCAACAAGGCCAGGAAATCGCCCAGCGGCTGTATGAATTAGAGCGGGAAGCGCACGGCTTGGCTGGTGAACCGTTCAATCTGGGTTCGCCCAAGCAATTGCAGCGCATTCTATTTGAAAAGCAGGGGTTGCCGATCAACAAAAAGACCCCCAAAGGCCAGCCGTCCACGGACGAAGACGTGTTACAGGAACTGGCCTTCGATCACGCCTTACCCAAAATCATTCTGGAACACCGTAGCCTGAGCAAGTTGAAATCGACGTATATCGACAAATTACCGCAAGAGATCAACTCTCAGACCGGTCGGGTGCATACCTCGTATCATCAAGCGGTGGCCAGCACTGGCCGCTTAGCCTCGTCCAATCCGAATCTACAGAACATCCCCATCCGCACTGCTGAGGGACGACGTATTCGCCAAGCGTTTATCGCCCCGCCGGGGTATCGGATTTTGGCAGCGGATTATTCGCAGATTGAGCTACGCATCATGGCGCACTTATCCGAGGATGAGCGGTTATTGCAGGCTTTTGCACAAGGCGAGGACGTGCATCGAGCAACCGCTGCGGAAGTCTTCGGCGTGCCTTTGGAGGACGTCGAAAAAGATCAACGGCGAACTGCGAAAACCATCAACTTCGGGCTGATTTACGGCATGTCGGCCTTTGGTTTAGCCCGACAATTGGGTATTGAACGCGGCGCGGCGCAAGCTTATGTGGAGCGCTATTTTGCCCGGTATACCGGCGTTAAAACGTATATGGACACTATCCGTGAGCAAGCAGCTAAGGAGGGCTTTATCGAAACCTTGTACGGGCGGCGTTTGTATTTGCCGGAAATCCATTCGCGTAACCGGCAGCGCCGTCAAGCGGCTGAACGCACCGCAATCAACGCCCCCATGCAAGGCACGGCGGCGGACATCATCAAGCGCGCTATGGTGACTATGGACAGTTGGTTGGCTGATCGCTCCGATATTCGTATGATCATGCAGGTGCATGATGAGTTGGTGTTCGAAATCGCAGAAGATGCCGTCGAATTGGCGCGGGAGAGGATTAGAAGCGTCATGCTGGAAGCTGCCGAGTTGCGGATTCCCGTGGAGGTGGATATCGGGATTGGTGACAATTGGGACGAGGCGCATTGAGAAATAGATGATAGGAGTATTTACTTCATTTAAAATATGATACCCGACCCCTTAGCTTAAACTTAAAACAGCACGGCGGCAAAACGGCGCAGCCGGTATCCGTGCGTTAATGACCCTGATCGCTTGGCCGTGAGTCGGACTGCGGCCCGGTCGCATTGAGCGGCGGGCGTTAAAGCGTCGCCCGAAAGCTTATCTGTTGTTGGCTAAGCACAGGGCAGTAAGCGCAGGCTGAGATTTGTCAGAACGGACATCCCAAGAGACAGCTCTGAGAGCGTTGATTACGGCTCGCCAAATGCAACCGTTACCCAGTGTTTTGGAAGCACTCCTGGCTTGACTTAGTGCCATTTCCCGCCGACCCAACTCGCCCATGGTTTTGTACACGTCACTTTCGCATCAAATACTCGGCCACGGCTTGATAGGCAGGCAACGAGGTCGGATCAATCTTAGCGTTCTTAGCTGTGGGAAACGATGCTAACCGTACGATGACCATTGCAGCCGTCGGATCGACATAGATAGTCTGTCCGTGCACACCACGTGCGGCAATGGCTCCGTGCTTGTTATGGAAGACCCACCACATGCCGCGGTAGCTGCCACCCCCGAGGGTCTTATAGCCTGCCTTGGTAAAGGCCTCCTTATCTCCGCCAGAACGAATACTTTTCACAACCTCTTGCGGGAATAGCCGCTGGCCATTGATTTCGCCGCCGTTCAACATCAGCAGGCCAATACGACCCAGGTCTCGCAGTCCAGCACTGAGCCCTCCGCCTGCAAACGGTGTCCCCTTCGCATCCACAGTCATATATCCATCCTGCTCAGCGCCCATCCGGCTCCAGATTCGTTCGGACAGCAGGTTCGCAAGGTCCTTGCCGGTGACCCTTGAGACAATCCACCCCAGTGCGTCTGTATTGATGGTCCTGTAGCCAAAAGCCTCACCGTGGACCCCGTTCTGCTGGACAGTTTGGAGATACTCAAAATAGCCGTTCGGGCCTTCATAACCTTCAGGTTTGGGAAACGGGTTCGCGGCGGCTGAATAGATCCAGATGTCAGCATTCGGGTCGGAGTAATCCTC
>JAZBPA010000189.1:0-58609 GCA_036351435.1 Candidatus Competibacteraceae bacterium | reverse complement strand
TGCACCGGACTTAAAACAGCGCGCTCGTCCTCAATAACAAAAACAGCCCAGCCGTCCTCGTGGCGAAACAACGCGCTGGTCGGCACTTGCAATACATCTTGGCTTTCCCAGATCACAAAACTCGCCTCGACCCGATAACCGTCGCCCAGCCGCTCCCATTGCTCCGGCGGAGAAACAATATCGACGATTACCCACACCCGCTGCTCATCAACACCTAGCGCCGAAACCTTAGTAAAACCGGTAGGTTCCACGACCCGCACCCGGCCTTCCAAATCACCCTCGCCCCCCCAACGTTTCAAAAACACTTTGGCGTCGGGCTGAATGCGCACTGCGTCCGCCGACAGCACATCCACCACCACTTCAAGCGCACGCGGATCGCCGATTTCCAACAGCGCCTGGCCCCGCTCCACGACGCATTCGTTTTCTTGTTCGACTTTGAACACCTGCCCGTCCACCGGCGCAGTGACGGTGACCTTTTCAGGCATTACGCCGGGTTCGTCGGCTGCCGAATAGGCCAGAGCAGATTGTGCGGTCGCCAATTCCGCACGCGCAACCTCCACAGCAAACTCGGCGGAACGGCGAGTGGCTGCGGTGCGGCGGGCTTCGGCTTCGGCTTTTTCCAATGCATCCTGAGCAATCATCCCATCCTTGCGCAACGGTCGCAGACGTTGCAACTCGGCGGCAGCGTATTCCGCATCCGCCACCGTGGCCCGCACGTTTTCCTGCGCCACTTGTAAAGCGGCTTGGGCAGCAGTCACCCGTGCTTCGGCTTCGGCTCGGCGGCGGGGATCGAGAAAATCCGACCGCAACGGTTCCATTTCCGCCAGAACCTGCCCCTTACGCACGGCATCACCGGCTTCCAGATCAATGCGGCACAGCGTGCCCGCTACTGGCGCGGAAACGATATAGCGATCCTTTACCTGGGTCTTGCCTTCTTCTTCTACGGTGACTTGCAACAACCCTCGCCGCACTTCGGTGGTTTCCACCAACACCGGCTGAGGCCGGAAGCCGTAGCCGATTAACAGCGTCACTGCGCCAACCAAGGCAGCTATCACCAACCAGCGATACCATTTCATCAGTTTTACTCCTGCGTCTTGAGCACGCCGACCAAATCCAGCTTGGCCAGCTTACGCCAGATCAGCAAACCGGAAATCACCGTCGAGATCACCACCACGGTAGCGGCGAAAGCATAAGTGCTAGTCTCAGTCACCAGCGGCACGCGGTACAGATCGGATTGCATGGCGTTGGATAAATAGGCACAGAGCCCCCGGCCGATCAGAAAACCAAGCGGAATGCCCAGCAGCGTCAGCAAACCTAATTCACCCAATAAAATGTAAGAGACTTCGCCGCGGGTAAATCCCAGTACCCGCAGACTCGCTAATTCCCGGCCGCGTTCGGATAAGGCGATGCGGGCGCTGTTGTAGATCACCCCAAACGCGATGGTGCCAGCCAGCAAGGTGTTGATGAAAGCGAATACCAGAATGTTTTCCGCCATCGTGTCGTAAAAAGTCTCAATGGCGCTTTTTTTAATCACGGTGCCGGCCACTTGCGGCGTATCCTTGAGCTTAGCGTAGAGCGTCGCCTGATACCGTTCGTCAACGGCCAGGAACGCCCCCGAAATCGCATTACCCTCGCGCAATAACCGATTAAGCGCCCGCAAATCCATATAGGCGGCCATCCCGACGAACTGACTAACCAACGCAGCGACTTGCACGTGTCGCACCGCACGACTGCCTTCCAGCACCTCGACGGTGATCACATCGCCGGGTTGCGCGCCCAGCCGCTTGCCCAGAAAATCGGTCAGTAGGATACCGGCTGGCGGCAGGTCGATGCGGTTCAATTCGGTATCCAACAGGCGGTATAAATCGCTGTCCGGCTCAATGCCCTGGATCCCGGTTCGGTGACTGTAATGACCGAACCGCAAACGCACCGGCACGTTGCGAAAGGCTTCTCCGTATTCCACCCCCGGCAGGCTTTGCAGTTCGTACAACGCGCGCTGATTGGTGGGGTCGACGAAAGTCACGGTCATATCGTCCCGCTGACTGAGGCCGAATTGCACGCTGACCATGTAATCGATCGCGTCTTCCTGATATGAACCGACAACCAGGATCGCACAGGCAAAGGCGATTCCTAGGATCGATAAACATGCCTTCAACGGCTGGCGTTCGAGCTGACGCAAAATCATCCGCGCGGGTTGCGACAACAACCGTTGCGCGCCGAGCCGTTCAACCCAGGTTTGCCGGAAACGAGCCGGTGGTTCCGGGCGCATGGCTTGCGCGGGCGGCAAGCGGGCGGCTTTACGCACTGCGTGCCAAGTCCCCAGCGTGGCGGCGGCAATGCTGATGAACCCGGCAATGATGACGACACCGGGAGCCAGCCAGTAGTGCATGTAGGGAAAGCGCAGGAAGTCCTGGTACAGCCGGGCCATGCCTTGCCCCATCCACGCCCCGCCCGCTATCCCGATCAGCCAACCCAGCAGTACGATGACCAGCACCAGTTTGAGGTAGTGCAATCCCACGGCACTGTTGCTGTAACCGAACGCTTTCAGTGCCGCGATCTGTTCGCGTTGCAAACTGACCAACCGACTGATAACCACATTGAGCAGAAACGCCGCTACCCCCAGGAAGATGACGGGAAACAGCGTGGCCATATTTTCCAATTGGCTCAATTCGCTGGTCAGGTACTCGTCGGATAGCTGATCTTCCCGCCCGTAAGCGCCCAAACCGCCGTAGGAATCCAGCAAGTTGTCGAGCCGCTCCACCACTTCGGGCAAGGACGCGTGCGCCCGTAGGGTCAGTACCGCGTTGTTGAACGCCCCTGCCATGTCGTAAGTCGTCTCCATCGACGTACGACCCATCCACAAAATGCCGTAACGTTGGTAATCCGGGAACATCGCGCCGGGTTGAATTTGATAGATGTATTCCGGCGATAGGGCGATGCCCACTATGGTCAGATCATCACGCCGCCCGTTTAAGGTTACCCGCAGTTTGTCACCCGGTTGAAACGCGTGTGCGGTCGCGAACCCCTCATCAATGATGACTTCGTCGCTCCGGTTGGGATCAAGCAGACGTCCCTGTTTAAGATAAAGTCGGTTCAAGCGGGCTTCGCCATCGTCGGGGACGGAGACCAGTTGGCCGCTGACCGGCTCTGGAAAGCTGGGGATGTCCATGGTCACCGCGCCGATCACGCGGGTTTCCACCTGTTCCACCCCGGGTATTTCCTGGATGCGCTGAGCTAGGCTTTCCGGTGCGCGTTTGAGCGAGACGAACACTTCGGCGAAGCGATAATCGTCATAATAGCTGTCCTTGGTCAGGTTCAACGAATCCATGGTGCTGAGCGACATGATAAAGGTCGCAACGCCACTGGCGATCACGAACGAGATCGCCAAGGCCTGACCCCACATGCCGGCCAAATCGCGCAGCAGTTTGCGATCCAGCGCTTTGATCACCAGGCCAACTCCCGTGGCGAGGTTTTGCTGGCGTTTTGCTTGATCTCGGTAATGTGCCCGTCACTGAAGCGAATGACCCGGTCGGCCATATCCGCTATGGCCGCGTTGTGGGTGATGACGACGGTAGTGGTGCCAAGCTCGCGATTGATCCGCTCCAAAGCGTCCAACACCACGATACCGGTAGTGGAGTCCAGTGCCCCGGTCGGTTCGTCACACAGCAAAACGGCAGGATTCTTGGCAATCGCTCGGGCGATGGCGACGCGTTGCTGCTGACCGCCGGATAGTTGCGCCGGGAAGTGATCCAGCCGATCACCCAAACCAACCAGGCTTAGCGCTTTATCCGGTTGCATGGGGTCTTTAGCGATTTCAGTGACGATGGCGATGTTTTCGCGAGCGGTCAGGCTGGGAATGAGGTTGTAGAATTGAAACACGAAGCCGACGTGATAACGCCGGTAGTCGGTCAGTTCTGATTCACTGGCTTGGGTGAGATTGCGGTCGCGGTAGAACACTTCACCGGAAGTGGCGGTATCCAGTCCGCCGAGAATATTCAGTAACGTCGATTTGCCGCTGCCGGAAGCCCCCAGCAGCACGACCAGTTCACCTGCGTACAGGTCCAGATCGACGCCGCGCAACGCCTGTACCTGGACTTCGCCCATATCGTAGATTTTGGTCAGGCCGCGGGTTTTGAAGACAGTGCTGGTCTCGGGCATCGAATTTATAGTTCCTGGTGCTTAAACGGACTCTAACCGTTTGTCTGTCCGGTACGCAACACGCCCGGAAAGAATACCGTCTCAGCACCCGGACGCAGCCGGAATAACGCAGCGGGCCGATTACTGCCACGTTCAAACGCACCGTCTATGCGTTCAATCAAATCGGCATCCAACAGGCGACGCCGAAAGGCGCTTTTCTCCAACGGGTGACCCAACACGATCTCAAAAACCCGTTGGCACTGACTGAGAGTAAAGCGCTCCGGAAGCAGATGCATCGGCAGTGAAGTATAGGTGACCTTGCTACGCAAGCGACCCAGTGCGGCTGCAAGTAGTTCTGCATGATCAAAGGCCAGTGGTGGCGTTACGGCATTTTCCTCAACCGGCCACCAGCGCCCGTTCAGCGGTTGCTCGCCGCTGCTGGCACTGTTGATCAACGCGAAATACACAAAAGTCGCCGCCCAACCGCGCGGGTCACGATCGCGGTTGCCGAAAGCCCCGAGTTGCTCCAGATACGGTGTACCCACACCCGTTTTGGTGGTGAGGATACGGCGCGCGGTCGCCTCAAGATCATCGTCTTGGTGAATATGAATAAACCCACCGGGTAACGCCCAGCAATCGCGATAAGGATGCTGGCCACGACGCACAAGCTGCACGTGAAGCTGCTCTGACAACACGCTAAAGACCACCACATCGACCGTGGTCAATGGGACGTCATAGTCGTGAATGTTATAGGCCGCGATAAACGCAGCTTCGTCCTTGTTCGTCATCATTTAGATTCTCAGCGGGGCGGCTTGGGAGAGCTTATTTTATCGACTTAGTGTTGCAATGTCACTTTCTTAGTGGTAACTTAACACTTACTTAGTGGTTAATTACCACTTTGTCTGACAATTCGCAGCAGAGGAGCAACGCCATGGGTAATGCACGTTGGAATCCATCCGATTGGAAAAACTACACCCGTTCGAACACAACAGGCCGAAGCCGCGCTGCAGTATTTTCCCGCAGTACGATCCGTGAGGACTTTGATCCGCGGCGTATCCAGGTTCGGGAATCGCGGGATTCGGGGGCTAACCCCGCATCCAATGCGGTCATCGTGGCTTTCGATGAAACCGGTTCGATGGGCGCCATCCCGGACGCTTTCGTCCGCGAAGGCTTGGGTGTGATGGTGAGCGAAATCTTGGACCGCAAACCGGTTACCGATCCGCATGTGATGATCATGGGTTTTGGTGATGCCTGGTGCGACCGAGCGCCGCTACAAGCGACTCAATTCGAACCGGATATCCGCATCGCTGAACAACTGAAGGATATCTATTTAGAAGGCGGTGGCGGCGGAAACGGCTATGAAAGCTACAACCTCCCTTGGTACTTCGCAGCCCAAAAGACCAGCATCGATTGTTTCGAGAAACGCGGTAAAAAAGGGTATCTGTTCACTGTGGGCGATGAGCCACCTCCACCAGTGCTTTTAGCAAGCCACGTGCGCCAAGTATTCGGTGACAGCATCGAACGTGATCTCGACAGCAGGGATGTGCTGGCTATGGCTGAGCGCATATACGAAGTCTTTCACATCGTGATTGAGGAAGGCTCGTTTTATCGGAGCCGTCCAGAACTGGTTAAGGAGCAATGGCGGGAGCTGCTTGACGAGCGGGTGATTTTCCTCTCTGACTACCGTCGGCTCGCCGAAACGATTGTTTCTACGATGGAAATCAATGAGGGTCGCGACAGCCGAGCCGTGACTGAGAGTTGGTCAAATGACATCGCCCTGGTCGTAGCCAATGCGGTGTGTGGTTTGCCCCGACCGACCGACGCGAAGTCTGTTCGTTTTTAACCTCAATAGCCGGTCCTTCGGGACCGGTCCGAGCTTGGAGAGAAGTCGTGAAACAGGCACAAGTGATTATCGGCAGCGGGTATGGTGACGAGGGCAAGGGGCTGGCCACTGATTTCTATGCTGCGCAATTTGGCGAAGATGCCCTGGTGGTCCGTTTCAATGGTGGTGCACAAGCCGGGCACACTGTAGCAACACCCGAAGGACAGCGCCAGGTATTCAGCCATATTGGCAGTGGCAGTTTAACGGGCGCTGCGACTTATCTCAGCCGCTTTTTCGTCTGCCATCCGATGCTGTTTCTTAGTGAATACCAACAGCTTGAAGCTTTGGGCGTAACGCCTCGCGTTTATGTGGACGGCGCTTGCCCCATTACCACGCCGTTTGATGTCATGTTCAACCAAAAGCTGGAGGAATCCCGCGGCGTCAACCGACACGGCTCTTGTGGCTTGGGGTTTGGTGAGACCCTGGAACGACACCAACATGCTGCATTTCGCTTGGTTGCCGCTGATCTTAATCGACCGGATTGCGTGGTTCGAATACTACGAGCAATCCGTGATCACTATGTGCCGCAACGGCTCAAGGCTTTGGGTTTACCCGGCATCTCGGACGTAGCTCGACTGCCTGAGATAATCGAACGTTTTGTGGAAGATTGTCGAATCATTTCTTCTATAGTGCGAATAACCGATGCACGCATCTTGCGTACCCGATTCCAGCTGGTTTTCGAAGGCGCACAGGGTTTGTTGCTGGA
Source organism: Candidatus Competibacteraceae bacterium (assembly GCA_036351435.1). Lineage (GTDB taxonomy): Bacteria > Pseudomonadota > Gammaproteobacteria > Competibacterales > Competibacteraceae > JAAUQA01. The sequence goes on along the minus strand of JAZBPA010000189.1, from coordinate 51,884 downwards.
TATGGATCGTGGCACGTTTCCTTACGTTACCCGCTCCAACACTGGGCTCAAGAACGTCGTGACCCTGGCGGAGGAAATGGGCATTAATGAACTGTCGGTCAGTTACGTGAGCCGTTGGCATGCCACCCGGCATGGGGCGGGTCCCTTGCCTTTTGAACTGGGAGCATTGCCCTATGAAGATTTTGAGGATCATACCAACCGGCCTAACGCGTGGCAGGGCTCGTTGCGTTTTGGACTGCTGGATGCAGATACTTTGATCGCTGCGGTGCGGGCCGATCTTGCAGACGCCGGCACTCGGGCGATTCGTCACGAGTGGCTGATTACTTGGGCTGACAAAGCGCCCAGTGATTTGCGTTTCGTAACACTGCAGGATGTTGTTGAGCGGGATTTGGACGAATTGGCATATTGTTTGGCAACAGGTACGGGTGCTGAAGCCGTTCGCTTTGCCGTCGGTGAAAACAGGGATAAGGTTACCGAAGCTATGACTATGCTACCCACTGCGGCAGTCATCGCGGCGTGAGTTAGCTCTCTCGAAACTAAGGGGTAACGAACATGAATACTTTTTTGCTTGATCCAGAAAAAACGGCCTCATTCGATGTGGATGCGCAAAACACCTTTACGCCGGTTTGCCCGAATGAACTACCGGTCGTTGGCGGCACCGAAATCGTCGATGAGCTTAATGCACAGGCGGCTTTCGCCCGGCTACGGTTAGGATCCAAAGATGCGCATAGTCCCAGCGCGGTGTGGGTGGCCGATGAGAACCATCCGCCACTGAGCGCTGTTGCGGGCGAGCCCAATGTCGATATTCGTTGGCCACGCCATGCCGAACCCGGCACCAAAGGGTTTGAACTGATCAATGGCCTACCTTCTGTGACCGACTACGACTATTTCGTCTGGAAAGGCGTGGAACCCAACATGCATCCCTACGGCGCTTGCTATCATGACTTGGCCAACCGCATGAGTACCGGGGTTATCGAATATCTCCGGGCACAAGGCATTCAAACAGTCCTAGTGGGCGGGTTAGCCACCGATTACTGTATTAAGAACACGGTTTTGCAACTGAATCAGGCCGGTTTCGAGGTGGTGGTCAATCGGGCTGCTGTGCGGGGTGTAGCAGAAGAGACCAGTGCTCAAGCAGTTACTGAAATGGAAGCCGCCGGCGTGATCTTGGTAGAAAGTGCGGCACAGCTAAAGCGCCGGGATGTTAGGGTTGCCAGCACATGATTATCAACAGTCTGCTGGATACCGACCTCTATAAATTCACCATGATGCAGGCGGTGCTCCACCAATTCCCGGGTGCACAGGTTGAGTACCGCTTTAAATGCCGGGACGCCGATATTGATCTGCGGCCTTTTGCGGGTGCAATCCGCGATGCGATTTCCGAGTTGTGTACCTTGCGCTTCACCGAGGATGAGTTGACGTATTTGAGTTCACTGCGCTTCATGAAGCCGGATTTTGTGGATTTTCTGCGTTTGTTTCACCTACAAACCCGTTACGTAGAAGTATGCAGGGATGCGGAAGCCCTGGAAATCATTCTTCGTGGACCGTGGTTGCACACCATTTTGTTTGAAGTACCGGTACTCGCTATCGTCAACCAAATCTATTTTCAAGACCGGCAGTCTGAAGCTACCGAAGCAGAGGGATGGCGTCGTTTGCAAAGTAAGATTGAGACGGTGCGTCAACATCCCGAAACCGAGAATTTTCGGTTCGCCGACTTCGGCACCCGCCGCCGTTTCTCCACCGATTGGCAACGCCAGGTGGTCGCAGAATTTGCAAAGCAGCTTCCAGAAAACTGTGTGGGTACCAGTAATGTGCTACTGGCCAAAACATTGGGTCTCATCCCTATCGGCACCATGGCGCACGAATTTCTGCAAGCGTGTCAGGCTCTGGGACCACGTTTAGTGGAGAGCCAAAAGTTTGCTTTCGAAACCTGGGCCCGAGAATACCGTGGCGATCTCGGCATTGCCCTATCTGATGTGGTGGGAATCAATGCTTTCTTGCACGACTTCGATTTGTATTTTTGCAAGCTGTTTGATGGGGCTCGCCATGATTCAGGTGATCCGTTTCAGTGGGCCGATAAGGTGATCGCCAACTACCACGCGCACCGTGTTGATCCGCGCCACAAGAATCTGGTGTTCAGCGACGGCCTGAATCTACCCAAGGCATTGGCTATTTATGATCGGTTTAAGGACGAAGCCAGGCTGTCCTTCGGCATTGGCACTAATTTGACCAATGATCTGGGTCACAAGGCATTAAACATTGTCATCAAGATGACCGAGTGCAACGGTCAACCTGTTGCCAAGCTCAGTGATTCAGCGGGCAAAACCATGTGCCGGGATGAGACCTTTCTGGCTTATCTAAGGCAGGTCTTCGGCATCGGTTGAGAATTTGATTCCTTACGCTGCCAGATCGACTTTGGCGTATACCTCATTCAGCATCAGTCGGCAGTTGATGCTCGGTAATTCCAAGCTGTTCGGCAAACCGGTCACTTCGGTCAACAACCAGCCTGCTGGAGTTTGTCGGGTGTAATGTTCTATTCGTGCTTCATGTTGAGTGATCAGCAGATACTCGCTTAGGCTGTCGAGAGTACGATAAGCCGTGAATTTGCCGCCTCGGTCATAAGCTTCCGTCGAATCAGAGAGCACCTCAATGATTAAGGTAGGGTTGAGCAGCGTGTCAACGTGCTCATCCTCGAACCGAGGAGGATCGCAAACCACTACGATGTCGGGATAAACATAATCGCCGGCGGGACTGATTTTGACCCGCATGTCGTTGTTGTAGATTTCACAAGGACGGTCTTTCAATTGGCTGTGCAGAGCGGCAAACACATTACCATTAATCAGATTATGTGCTCGACTAGCCCCGGTCATGGCGAAGATTTCGCCGTCCACTAATTCGTGGCGGGTGTCGGCGGTACGCTCCATAATCAGATAATCTTCTGCGCTGAGTGGGTGTTTTTCGGCGTGTGAGGTCACGACGAGAGTCCTCAATCAATCGTTAGCAGACAGAAAAGGATGCAACAGCTCCACCGAGGTTTGCCAAAACGCTTCGGCCAGACTCGTGTCTCGGGCAGTTGCTGATGGGGTGGCCGGATGGCTATCAATGAAATACTCACCAGTCACTGTGCCGATTTCTTCGGCGGTGGCCAAATAAACCGAGGTGCGCGCTCCTTCAGCGACACTAGCACCACCAATGCCGAATCCACTATGTAATAGCTTGGTGCTGATTACGCCTGGATGCAGGCAATTCGCGGTAACAGCGCTTCCTTTTAAGCGTTGAGCGAGCGCTACAGTAAACAAAATATTAGCTAATTTGGATGTGCAGTAGGCATCATAGCCGCTAAAGCTGCGTTTAAAAGTCAAATCTTCAAGATCCAACTGTCCTCCTTGATGGGCGATGGAGCTCACCGAGATGACGCGGCCCTGCGCTGCGGCCTTGACCCTATCCAGCAGAGCATGAGTGAGTAAAAATGGCGCAAAGTGGTTGATAGCCATGGTCAATTCAAGGCCATCTGGAGTAATCCGTCGCTCATTCTCAAACACGCCGGCGTTATTGAGTAGCACATCCAGAACCGGCGCCTTTTCTTTGACTTGTTCAGCCAACTGCAACACCTGACGCATGTCGGACAAGTCGCCAAAGACGGGTTCCGCTGAGAGATCAGTTTGCTGGGCGCGGAGTTCTTCGATAGTACGCTGAGTTTTCTCAAAAGTACGTCCGTGTAACAATAATCGATGGCCTTGCGCGCCTAGCTGGCGAGCAGTTTCCAAACCGATGCCGTCTGTTGTACCAGTGATGAGAATGGTCTTCATGATTGCGATCCTATGAGTTCAGTCAAAACAGGATGGAACTAATTAACGGACAACAGGTTTACAAGGACCATATACGGCATGACCGGGATTTTCCGCTATCAATGGAAGTTCGGCTGCCAGCGCTGTGCGTTTTTCAGACTTTTCGGCTTCCACTAAAAAGACTGCCGGTTCGATACACTGCGCAAGTGATTGTTGCCACCAATCTTCTGGACGTAAAGTTGAATTCGATGCGTTGCGCAACTTATCTTCATACTCGTGGATATAGTCGCTAGGTATTTCGGGGGCGTTGTTTTTCGTGGCCAACACGATGGGCTTTTCAAGATAATAGGCCAAAGAAGGTGCGTAGGCTTCTACACCGATTACTTGGCTGACTCCCGGCGCAGTAACTTCAATGGCTCGAGCCAGCGAACGTGCAGAACGGTACTCGCCTAACTCGGCGAAAATGCCCTGGGCACCCAATATTGTCGCAATGGGTAGCATTGCCAAGCCAGCGGTGGCGCGTCTCGGGGAGGTTGCCCCGAACAACGCCATCCCGCCTGCTGCGATGAGGGCGACACCCATCACCGGCCCTTGGGTATACATTGCCTGGGCAATCCGAGAGACATAGATATGGGGGGCGAACGCACCACTGCCGAAAAGCAAAATTATCCCTAACAGAAAGCCGATGGCCGCGGCGATCCAAGCAGTGTAGCGAAGCAGATGAGGAGCACCCTGCACCAACCGCGCACACAATAGAGCGACTGCTGGCAGGACCGGTAGAATATAGCCCGCACGCTTAGATACGGAGAGCGTGAAAAAAGCCAGCGGTAGGAGTATCCACAATAACAAAAACACTTCCGTGCGAGCTGTTGTCAACCGTTCACGCCAAAATTTGGCGAGTTGCCGGAAACCTAAAAATAACATACTGATCCAAGGCAGGGAGCCGGCAATCAGGAATGCTGCAATGGAGTAAAACGCACCATTGCGATTATCAGTGACCAAGCGCTCATAGGTCTCTCGCACCAAGGCATAGTGCGGAAATTCAGGGTGTTGCAAGGTAACGGCGAGAAACCAGGGACCGACTACCAGAATGAAAACTGCGATCCCAGCAGGATGAAATAGTCGACGCACCTTCTCCCGCCTGGCCATGGCGTCAGCAACGCTGACTAACAGAGGGAGCGCTAAACCCACCGGACCTTTGGTAAGCACAGCAAAACCCGCCGCTACCCAGCCCAGAATAAGCCACAACAAACGGTTACGTTCCCAACTAAGGTGCAAGGCCATGCAAGCGCAACTGATCCAAAACATCAGCGTCGCATCAAAGATCACAATGCGCGAATACACCTGGACCAGCGGACAGGTCATCAAAATCAGCCCGGCCAATAACGCGGTGGAGCGGTTGAAGCGCAGGTAGCCGAATGCCATCACGAGCAAAATTGTCGCCAGGGTGAAGACTAGGGACGGTAACCGGACGGCAAATTCAGTGGCTCCCAACATTTGGATGGCAGTGGCAGCAGTGGCAAAGAAGAAAACAGGCTTGTCGAGATAAGGCAGACCGTTGAGATGGGGTACGATATAGTCGCCGGACGCCGCCATTTCACGTGCGATGCTCGCGTTACGCCCCTCGTTCGGGTCAATCAGAGCAATGGAGTCGCTGCCTTGATAAAGCGCCAGCAACGCCACAGCCCAGAGCAATGACCAAAAAAATGCGGTTAGAAACCGTTGACTTCGCTCGTGGCCTGAATGGTGCGCGTTTTGCGTTGCCGAGTAAGTTGAGCGGGACCAAGACAAATCAGTGATCTCCAGCTGGGTTGTCGGCAGAACACCTGCTTGATAAAGGTCGCTGCAGGAGGTGGTTGCCGACGGAGTTTAACGCCCAATTATACATGGCTCTAGGCAGTGTTATACGCTTCATGGCAGTAGAAACGGGGAGGCCTACATTAGACCACAGGGCAAGAGCGTGTTCCGTGAGGTCTTCCCACATCAGGTTAGCCGATTGGCATTGTGCTAAGCTTCCCAGGCAATCGAACAGGATACAATTGAGTTGTTGCGAGCTACCGTAATCTAATACCCTCTGCTTAGAATACCGATATATCGCTGGGATAAGAATAAGACTTCATTGTCTATGACCGCATTTTCTTTCTATCCACCGGTTCAAACACCCCCCTGGCAGGAGCGCGTCGGTGTTTTTGCCGTGTATGTATTCGCTCTGTTTGCCTATTTAGGGAATGCCGGTGCTAATTTTGGACTAGGGTTGCTAGTTATTGCTACTGTGGCTGACTGGCGGCGCTTCTGGGAGGTAATGCAGCGCGACTTGCTAACCCGTATACTGCTTTGGGCGGCGCTAGCCGTATTGATTAGCCTGGGATTAGCCTTATTAAATCGGCCATTAGAGCGGGCCACGCAACTTGAAGCGGTGTTGGATTTCTTTTGGCTGTGGTTGTTCTTGTGCGTGGCGTGGTGGCTGAGGGGCCGTCAAGACCGAGTGCTTATTCTATTAACTTTAGCCTTGGTGGGTTTCGTGCTCGGGTGCGCACGAGCAGTGGATGAATCGCAGTTCGCAGCAGTGCTCAATCATGAGCGTATCAGTTTTAAATGGTCTGCTACCGCTTTCGGGCAATACTCTGCGGCCGCCTTGTTAGGCCTACTGCTGATGATTCCAAGGCTATACCACTTTTTTCAAGGGAAACGCTGGTGTTGGTTAGGTATTTTCGGAATGACCGTTTTGGCAGTGTTGTTGGCGCAGGGATTAATCTTCTCGCAAACCCGCACGGCTTGGCTGGCACTGCTGATCATCGGGGTGGGTCTGGCCTTGACGACTAATTACCGCAGGTCCGACTGGGTTATAAGTCGCTCAATGAGTTTGTACGGAGGAATTTTCGCAACCCTGATTGTGGTCATCCTGTTATTTAATAGCCTGATCTTTGCCGAACGCTTTGACTTTACTCACGATGGCTTCGTGAGCCATGTCTGGTCGGGAAACATTCATTCTATTGACGATTTCGCCATCCGCGAACGAGCCAATATCATGCTGGTCGGTAGCGAATCATGGATGCAAAAACCTTGGTTTGGTTGGGGTCTGGGGGCCGCACCGCATATCCTAAAAGAGCAACAGGCCAGATTTGCACCGGACACGAACTATCAGGATTTTCATAACCTCGGATTGGAGCTATTGGCCGGCTTGGGGATCTTTGGAACCTTGCCGTTTTTAGTGTTGTTTGGGATTCTGGTTTACCGATTGCGCCAATCCGCTCGCAGCGGTTGTTTGGATCGTGATGTTTATCTGCTGCTGTTGTCGCTGATGGTGCTCAACATACTTTGTCAACTCACCGATTCGCGAATATTTAGTACCCACGGGCGGTTTTATTGGTTATTGATCGCGGGAGCATCTTATACCTGTTATCTTGCCCGTGCCGGTGGCAGTGCCTTAGGTGTTCAATCGTCAAATCATCCCGATTCAAAAACCCGCAGATAAGCCTCACAGCTGTTTTCCAAACTATAGCGCAGAGCCGCTTGGCGCAAAGTTTCAGGCTGCGGTGGATTGGCTAAGCAAGAGAGTATCGCCTTACTTAGTGCTGCTGGGTCATCAACCGGCACCAGGGAGCCAATCTTTCCAGCCTGGAGAATTTCTGCCGGACCACTGGGACAATCCGTGGCAACGGCAGGTGTTCCACAGGCCAGCGCTTCTACCAGAACATTGCCGAAACCTTCCCAACGCGACGACAACACGAACACGGCCGCCCGGGCCATAAAAGCCAACGGGTTTTCGACAAATCCGGGCAAATCCACTGCCTCTGCCATGCCCAGCTGAGTTGCTAAGCTGGTCAACTGGGCCCGTTGTCTACCTTCACCGAGGATGATAAGCCGCGCCTCGCACTGCTGATGGACCACAGCAAAAGCGCGCAACAAGAGGGAAAAATTTTTGATTCGACCCAATCGACCGACGCCTAAAATAACCGGCGGGTGTGGCTCGGCGAACCAAGGGTGATGTACTGGTTCCTTGGCCAGTTTAGTGAGTTCGGGAGTTACCACTGGATTGGGGAGGACATGCAAGTCCTGCTGGCGCTTGCCGAGAATCATCGCCAGATCAGCAGCAACGCCTGCGGACACACAGATCAGCGTATCTGCTTGATTGAACATCTGACGAAGCCGTTTATAGCGGAGCCAGCGCCGCAGTGGTCCTTTACCGTGGCCCGCTAACTGAGCACTGTAATTCACGCTGGCACACAAACAAATGCGCGGTCGAGGTGACAGGGTGCGGGCGGTGATGGCTAATTTGCAATCTTCATCTTTGGCAGCCAACAAAATCTGCGGTTGTTGTTGGTCGATATAGTTCGCTAGCGCCCGCGGAGATGAACTACCGGCAACGGGCATATGGATTAAGCGCACCTGCGGATCAAGATGGCCGAGAAACGGGGTGTTGCGCTCGGCAATTAATAGGTCTGTGGCGATGCCGCGCTCGACAAAGCCACGTGCCAAATTAATGAAACACCGTTCAACGCCACCATCCCCGCCATGTTGAAGGAGCAGGGCAATCCGCCGATGTTGCGCATCAACTGCGCGATTAAAACGCATTGTTAAGACGAACCTTGGCGGAAACGAGCAGTTAACACGGTTCCTCCCACAACTGCCGATAACAATCCCGATAGTGCTCCAAGCTAAAATTCCGCTGTAAATGCTGGTATCCCGTCTGACCTAAGGCCTGCCGGGCGGATTCCGGCAGACGATAAAAATCCACCAGCTTAGTGGCTAACCCGGCTATATCTCCGGTAGTGAACAATTCATCGGGATGCGGAATTATTTCCGGCACAGCTCCGCTATCCGCCGCCAGGATCGGCAACCGATTGACCATTGCTTCGAGCAACACTAAGCCAAAGGGCTCGTTATGCGAGGGAAACACAAACACATCGAAGGCCGCCATGTACCGGGCTGCTTTGGGCAAAAAGCCGATCAGCTTAACCTTGTGCTCTAATCCGAGCGCCTTGATCTGAGTCGTCAACTTCTCACGTTGCTTGCCACGGCCAATAATGATCAGACAGCTAGTTGGCATTGACTCATGGACACGGGCGTAGGCATCAATGAGTTCGTGATGTGCTTTATAGCTTACCAACCGCCCGGTTGTGCCAAACACAAAGCTAGTCGGATCAATCCCCAAGGCTTGACAGGCTGCTTGTCGTTCCAGACTTTGGGCGGCCAGCTGCACGTGATCAATCGCATTGGGAATGACCAAACAGCGTTCTGCGCTGAATTCAGGTAACCAGTGTTGGATATTGCTGCGTAGCGCATTCGATACGGCGATAAACTTGCATTGAGGGTCAAGCCGGTTTAGTACAAACTGCCGCCGCCGCCGACCATGAATATCGTCGACGCTAAAATAATTATAATCGTGTACCACATAGTACATCCGGCGGATGGGCCAAAGCTTTTGTAGCGTATTGACCGCTACCGCCGGTTTATGATGATGGCAAATCGCAAGATCGAACGGCTCGCGGCGGCTCATCAACCAGAGTTTAAGCGCTACTATCCAGCGCTGTTTAAACTGCCTACGGTGTCTCGCATCAAGAAAAACCACTTCGCCCTGGTAGCGCTGTATTTCGTCCTGAGGCAATGAGCCGCGGATGAACACCGTGGTGACTTGGAATGCATTCCCAGCGAAGGCCTGGCTGATTTCGCGATGATAGTCGAAACCGCCGTCAATAGCTGCACGGGTAATTTGCAATACCTTGATAGGTCGTGTCATCGGACCTCGCCCAGTCTTGACTGACCGGGTTGCCTGCTTAAACTCGGTTGGGATTCAGCAAGAATTTAACGGGGTGGCGAATAAAACTGCGGAGCCGCCGACGAGTTTGCCGTTTGCGGAACCCTATAGGGTCAAGTTCCCGCTCACGTGCTAGCTTGGCCTGTTTCCGTTGCGCCATGGCCTCGAATAGCTTCTTGTGAATGACGTAACCGGCTTGCTTGTCGTATTTCGCGAGTGCCGTGGCGGAAAATGTCTTACCCCGGTGTTGGTCAGATAGCCCCAGCTCAAGCGCTAATGAAGGACGAACGTGCCCTTGAGCGACTTCATCCTTGATCAATTCAGAGCTTAGCGCGCCATTGTCCAACATCATCTTGACTTCATCGATCCATAGCTGACCCCACGGATGGGCCGGATAAACCCACGGCTGGGTCTTAATCTTGGTGAAGTGCAGTAAACGAGTGTGTTCGGTCACTTCATCAAGACTATTCCAACCGAGCGGCAGCCGATCCTGCAGATCCCCCTCGCCCAGTAACGGGTGAATGGACATCAGTTGCTCATAATCATAATCGTTGCCAAGCCTTGCGATTATTTGCTCGGGCTGCCAATCCAGAGCCTGGCAATTCAGTAGCATAACCGCTGTCAAACGGCCTTTGCACTTTGATGCCTCGCTCACCCTTTCAACCAGAATCTTAGCGCCGTCAAACGGCGTGTTCCAGAGTTCGGCGATGTCTTTGAACACCAGCATGTCAGAGTCCATATACACCGCACGTCCCTGGTAACCCATCAGGTTGGGGATGGCAAAACGCCCATAGGAAAAATTCGTATAAGCCAGGAACCGAGTGTCCGGCGGGTTGGGAGCCAAAGAATTATCGACGGTGCGCATCTCTACAACGAGCGCAGTGTGTCGTTTGATGGAATGTTCTAATACTTTAAAGGCGAGCAATTCGGTTTCATGCGCACCTACGAAGATTTTGACCGGCTGTTCTGTATTCATTGGGGTAGACGAGTAATAGGTACGCCTCAACGAGGCTGATTTTTAGTATGCCCTGCCATAGGCCGGATCCGGGGTAACAATGATCAATTGTCTAACTGTGTCAGCATATCGTCAAAAGTTAGTTTTGGCAGAATGGTGGCTGATAATCGACTGTGAGGCGAGACATTGTAAAGCCCAATGCCCTCAACATCACAGATTTGTCGAGCCAACCGAAAAGCCGGCACGATATAGGGCTCGAAATCCCGATCCAAGCGACTGCTAACGACCGTGCTACCGGATTCGTAAAACCGTGCCAATGTGCCGGTTCCTCCGAGATCCATACCGAGTATAAATATCTGTTTGAAGCCCAGTGCACAGGCGACCTGAACCGCGGAATAAACGACGGTTTGCCCAGTAAACACGCCCTTGTCGACGCATTTACTGAAACCCACCCAGCCGCTTTTCAACCGGTCAGTTGCGGATAGGAGCAAATCCGGCTCACCTGCCGCCCAGTCATCAAATGCAGCCGGATTTAATTTAGGTATCCCATAACGAGCATTGAGTTCCTGGATGAGAAACAACTTGTTACTAGCCAGCAAGGAGGGTTCTCGTTCGGCAATTTCGTTGAGTACCCGAAAACCGAATAAGCAATAGGCGCCGGAATCTATCCCTTGTTTGACCAATTCGAAGCGGTCACGAGCAAAGTTCTTGTCAGTGACCACGAAGTAAGTGAAACGTAGCGTGTTTTCCGTAGCTTTTACGATACTGCCGTTGACACCGAAGCAAACCCGACCGTGAAGCTGAGCAAGGTCAAAATCGGCCAGCGAAGGGCCGCTGGCAATAATAGTGCAAGCAGACTGCTCGGCCTTCGGTAGGCTCGATAATGGGTGCGTTACGCCGATCCGTTGTTTTTTCCAGATGATATCGAAAGCACCGGGTGAGTTGCTGCTCTCAATCAGGCGAAAATCGGGGTGTAACTTGCGCATATGCTTGAGTTCAGCCGGAATGCTTAATCGCTTAATTTTTCTCCTGAGTTTGGTATACATGAAAAACCCAAAGTAGTGCTGTGCGGAACAGAATTTCCAATGAAAACGTTAGAATTGTAACTCTAAGTGACTCGATCCGGTTCATAGTTTGACACGGCAGACCAATTTGGTCCGTTGCTGCGGTGTCCATTTTGGACCGTTAAACAGTATGTTAATTAGTATATTCCAAATATAATTTTACAAATCATTGGGTTAAAGACATGGCGTGGACTGTGCTTAGCCTCCAAACAATTAGGGGTATCCTCAATACGTTGATCAATTGGAAAACGCGCAATGTCTACACTTCACTCATTTTCCCAAGGCGCACTACTTGACCGCACCACGACTGATCCGAACATACGCCAAGGGGTATGCGCAGCCCTGTGCGCTGCTTGGTTATCACGCATGAAAGTTGACTCGGACAACACGCCTGAACAACGACTGCAATGGTTGGAATACCAAATATGGCCGATTATCCGGCAACAACAGCAATATAATCGAGAACGCGGTCAGCAGGGGCGCAACGCAGCACAACTGAACCTTGGAGCCAGGCATAATCTTGCCTACGATCCCGATCAAACCGTCATTGCTGCAGTTCCTCCCAACTTGAACGCTGTTGCGGGCATGACGAATCTGAAGAATCGTTTCAAGGCTGACATTGGCCGCCCCGGCAAAGCCACGGCCTGGTCATTGCGATTTGTAAGGGGCGGTGGTCATGCGATTGCCGGCTTTTGTAACCTCACAGCAATCCCTACCGGTCTTCGCTACCAGCTGCATGTATTTGATCCGAATATTGGCGAATACCTCGGGACGTTGCAGGAGATCGACGCGATTTTAGATAATTTATTCCGCCGCCCCTTTTATCAACGTTACCAAGTTGAGGAAGCCCATCGTATTTTGGTGGGGATATTTTAACGAGCAGCAGCCCGGCGAAGCAGCAGGGATGCTGATTTCGTCCAGGATATTGGCATCGCCATTGTTTCCAGGGCTAAGCATCGGTTTCGTGATCCACTTGGCAATCATCTCGTTTTACGAAAACCACGCTGAGATTATTAACCGGCATTTCGATTACCTCATTGAGTTCAAGCCCCTCTTGCCGGGCAATCCGGGCTACTTCTTCGAGATCGCGCACGCCCCAGCTCGGATTGCGCATCCGCAGATCGGCGTCAAATGCCGCATTACTCGGGGCTGTGTGCTGGCCGAAACGACGATAGGGACCATATAAAAACATCACCCCACCGTTGGACAGAAGCCGACCCGCACCTTGAAGAAGTGCGAGCGTGGCCTCCCACGGCGCAATATGGATCATATTGCTGCACAGAATCGCATCGGCTTGACTGATCGGCCAGGATTGCTCAAGCACATCAAGCGCTAGGGGTAAATTCACATTGTGGAGATTTGCGGCGGCTATTCGATAACGTATCGCTTCCCGCCACTCATCCTCAGGCTCGCTGGGTTGCCAGATCAATTGCGGCAAGGCTTGGGCAAAGTGCACTACATGCTGGCCGGTACCGCTGGCGATTTCCAGTACGGTACCCGTGCGCGGTAACCGGCTTTTTAGAGCCTCCAAAATCGGCCCTTTGTTCTGTTCTGCTGCGGGACTATGCCAGCGACTGCTAACGAGTAGTTCTAATTCTGCCGAGTTTCGGAACATAAAACCGCTCTCAAAAGTAGTAACGCCTGATTCTTAGTGATATTTAAAGCAGCAAGGGATATCCCCCGGCTCTACAATTCTTGGAGTCTATCGGGGAAACTTCGAATTATGAGCCGCCCATTCGAAAGCCTAATACCAATTCTCATCGGTGCTGATGCATTGTGAGCGTAACGCCAGCGCCGCTCAAGTGTGCTGTCCTGCATACATTCGCTACGCACGCGTCCCAGCGTATTGCTTATAGCATAACCGCTCAATGCATCGAAAATTTTGGGAATTGGTATCTATCCAGAAATTTTGCCATTGAGCGCTGTACGGAAATTGCCACGCCATCTCGGAGAAGTGTCCCACAAGCTAGCAAAGCGAAAAGAGCGCTAGATCGAAGAGGGGCCAAGTCCTTATGGGCAAGAGGTATTTCGTATCCAGTAACTGACTTAGCATAACAGAGTAACTATAACGTTACCGTTTCATATAATAATCAATCTCGGAGGCAACTATGACGCTCCCCCAATCTCATCTGCTTCGCGTTACGCTTTCGGTAAATGCCGCATTTTCACTCCTCACCGGTGTCACGTTGCTACTCGGCGGCGCTCAAATCGTACCCTGGCTGGGCAATATTCCGCAGTGGCTTGTGACTTCTCTTGGCGGAATGCTGTTGATGTTTGCTGTGCTTATTGTCTTTATAGTTTGCCAAATACGACCCGCCCGAGCACTTGGAATCGTTACGCTTGATATCGGTTGGTTAGTCTGCACGGTGCCATTGATCTTCGTGCCGGGGCTGCTAACTGATCCGGGGAAGGTAGCTGTGCTGATTGTTGCACTGTTGGTCGGAGGATTGGCGGTAGCGCAGCTGGTAGGAATTCGGTTGATGCTTTGTGATCCGGTGCGAGGCCGTGGAGAATACCGGCACTGTATCCGTGTCCACGTCGCTGCCCCAGCGCAGGCGATGTGGGAGACGATCGCCGATCTCGGTGGAATCTCGCGATTCAGCCCAGCGCTTGTCACATCAACCCTCCGAGACGGTGCCCGACCAGGCGTGGGAACCATTCGTGTCTGTACCAACACCAGTAGCCACACCTGGTCCGAGGTTTGTGAGATTTTTGACCTCAAGGAGCGACGGCTTGAAGTCCGATTTCTGACTAATGAACCGGGCTTTCCCTATCCGGCGAAGGTTATGTTCGGCGGATGGAACGTGCAGGAAGATGGTGAGGGATCAACGGTCGAGGTCTGGTGGTCGATCACGCCAACGCTGCCTTTGGGCTGGCTTATCGTCACCCTGATGGGTCTGCGGATTGACGGTGATTTTGCAGCAATGATCAGCCGCATGGCCGAAGTCGCGCAAGGTCGCCCACTGCCGGAAGTACCGCCTAAGCTTACCCCGGCATTCTGCTCATGAATACGGTTGAGCGTATCTTGAGTGCTGCCGCTGTAGAATTTGCTGAGCGAGGGGTCCACGGTGTTCGGATGGAGCATGTGGCGAAGCGTGCAAAGCTCAACAAGGCACTCGTCTATCGACATTTTAGGGACAAGGAGAACTTATATCGCGAAACCCTGAGGCACGAATTGAACAAACGGAAGGCATTCCTCGCAACGCTACCGCCGAGTCTGGAGGAGATGCTCGTGCTTTGGAGTCGTCAGCAGGCCAAAGACGCCGAATTCATCCGGCTGGTCGCCCAGGAAGGTCTGCATGATCAGGGTGGTAAGCCGGTTGAGGCAGACGTAAGAAAAGTTTACTACGCTCAGCAGGTCGATATGCTTAGGGGGCTGCAGGCTTCGGGGTCCTTGCATACAGCGTTTGACCCCGAGCCGCTGTTTTTCGCCCTGCTGATGCTCACAGTCGGCCCCGTGCTTCTGCCGCAGGTGATGCGCCTTGCGATCCCCGGCGATGATCGAGCTGAACGCTGGGACCAATTTCTCAAGAGCTTGGTTAGAGCGCTTGCCCCACAACCCGACGAGGACCGAACCGATGGTTAGCACATCCTTGTTATCCAAGAAATATTGGGATAATGCGGGCCCAAATGGGCAACGTTTACTCGTTTGTTGGACCCTGAAATCCTCGGCAACGGCGGCCCGTTATGGGCCGCCGAGTGGTCAGTTTAGAATGAAGTTAGCGATACCGTCCTCTTTTTCCCCGTTTTTCTTCCCATTGAGCACGTTGCTCATCAGTAAGGATTGCATTAATTTCGGCACGTTGTTGTGCGCGCAGCACGATCATGTTGGCCTTTAGGTCGCCTTGGGTATCAGCAACATTGCGTACGGCCGTTTCATCGAATGGGCTTTGCTGCGACAGTTCCCGTAACTGTTCACGATTCGCCTTCATTTGATCACGTAGTGAAGCCATCTGCTGGCTTGATTTATCAACGACAGCTGCAATCTGTACCCGTTGTTCATCGTTGAGATCCAATTTATCGGCTATCCGTTCTACATTGAATCCCTGCTGACCACCGCGTCCGCAATCTCGATCACCACCAGGTTTGGCAGATACCGTAGCCGCCAGCCCCAGCGAGCTAACAATCAATACTACCGCTATTGCCGGTTTGGATAATTTTTTCATGAGCTAAATCTCCAGATCTTTGTGAGTTAAACACCCTGTTGATCAGGGCATGGGGATAGGTTAACTATTCTCAATGTCAAGGTGTGTCGCAGGTAAGTAAAGTTATGTAAAGATGAGTAAATAACGCTTGGAGAAGCTGTGATGTCTCGGGGCGGCTATGACAGTGCGGTTTTAGAACGATTGACCGGAGACCGGAACCACTTGAATGAACCCTATACTGCTGGCAGATGATGACATTGAATTGTGCGGGATGTTAAAGGAATACTTGGAGGTCGAAGGTTTCCAGGTAGAAACGACGCATGATGGCGAAGCCGCGCTGCGTCTGGCTAAGACAAGCACATATGATTTGATGGTGCTTGATGTAATGATGCCGCAGCTCAATGGCTTTGACGTGTTGCGCGAATTGCGCAAAGATTCTCAACTACCGGTGCTGATGCTCACAGCCCGCGGCGAGGATGTGGACAGCATCGTTGGCCTGGAATTGGGTGCCGACGACTATCTACCCAAGCCTTGCAATCCGCGGGTGTTGGTTGCTCGCATCCGCGCCATTCTAAGGCGTGCACAATTACCATCTGAAAACCCGGAAAACCCGAATTTGCCAGATACCTTAAAACTCGGAGATCTGGAAATGCAAACCGGCTCGCGCACAGTTGCCATTGCCGGACAGCCCGTGGTTATGACTAGCACCGAGTACAGCGTACTTGAAGTGCTGCTGCGTGAAGCTGGCCATGTCGTATCTAAAGCCGAGTTATCGGAGCGCGCATTGGGCAGGGAACTAACCCGCTATGACCGCAGCATCGACATGCATCTCAGTAGCCTGCGCAAAAAGCTTGGGCCATTAGCGAGTGGTGAAGAACGAATCAAGACGATCCGCGGTTTCGGCTACCAGTACACCCACTCCTGAGTGCCACCTTCAATGCACCGACTATTCTGGAAAATCTTCTTCTCATTTTGGTTCTCATTGATAGTGTTCGCTGGTGCCAGCCTGCTGTCGGCTTCGCTGTTTCTGGAACGCACGCGCGCTCTGGAATCCTTAGACAATCCGCGTGCCCGACAAGCTGCCTATGTCCAAGAAGCAAGTCTCATCGCCAAACAGGACGGGGTTGAAGGACTCAAGGCGTGGCTCAACAACTTGGATCGTAGTGAAGCAATCCCATTTTTATTAATCAATCCGGACGGCAAGGATTTGCTTAATCGTCCGGTATCACCACACCTCGCTGAACGTTTACAACGTAGATGGAAGTCACGCCAAGAGGATAGAAGGCGACCCCCTCGGCATCGGGATCATATTAGCTTGCCGGATGGCAGCATTTATCGGTTAGTTCCGGACTTTCAGGCAGTAACCCTTAATCGCGTGCTGGGCAGACCAAGGGTCATCGCTATTCCTATTGTCGTAGCTGCGCTGGTTAGTGGGTTAGTGTGCGGGCTGTTGGCCGGTTATCTCACCAAACCGATACGACGACTCAGCCGCGCTACCCGGCACTTCGCAGCGGGTGACCTCACTCTACGCGTAGCACCCTCGATGGGCAGACGGCGCGATGAAATCGCTGATCTCGCGTGTGATTTCGACCATATGGCTGGACAATTGCAAAACCTCATTGACGCGCAAAAGCAGCTGCTCAGCGATGTTTCCCATGAACTACGCTCTCCCTTGGCGCGCCTGCATGTAGCTCTGGGTCTGGCGCGTCAGCGCGGACCGGAAAAGGCAGAAGCTGAGCTAGATCGAATCGAGCGTGAGACCGAGCGCCTTAATGAGCTGATCAGTCAACTCCTATCACTCACTCGCCTGGAATCCGGCACAGTGCTTTCCTTGACAGAGCCGGTTGCAATTAATGAGCTGCTGCAGGACATTGTTGAAAGTACGGATTTTGAGGCACGCGCATTGAATCGTCAGGTGCGGATTGTCAACAGTGTGGCAGCGATCATTCAGGCCAACGAGGCTTTACTGAGAAGCGCTCTGGAAAACGTGGTGCGTAACGCCGCCAACTACACAGAGGAAAATACCACAGTCGACATCGTGTTGGAGCCAGCGCCTAAACAGCCCGGCTGGTTACTGATTCAAGTGCGCGATCACGGTCCCGGTGTACCCGAAGAGATGTTGACGAAGTTGTTTGAACCGTTTGTGCGAGTGGGCGACGCCCGCGACCGCAAAAGCGGAGGTCATGGCCTCGGCTTGGCGATTGCGAAACGCGCCATACGCCTGCATGGCGGCGAAATATCGGCAAGCAATGAACCCGCTGGCGGGTTGCAGGTATGTATTCGTCTACCGATCAATCAAGACCTCAAAACGAACCCGGAGTGACGCTTGCAGATGATTGATGGACGTAGCCGAATACGAGAGATTTACGGTGCAATCAGGGAGGGAGGATCACGGCGTGACCTTGCCCTATGACCGGCCTATCGATAAGGCCCTGTTGAGGCGAGAGTGTCAATGATTCTGTGTAACTGCCCTGATGATTATTTTAGTGGCATGCGGTCCTCGAAGAGGATAGCAAACCGGTTTAGGGCCAGTTTGCCTCTGGCGCAATCAGCTGCCTGGAGTGTTGTGTCAAGCAGCGCAACGGGCCAGAATACTATCATTAGTTACTGGCTGCGGTGATCGTTCATCCGGAGCGCAAGACGGTGCTGCACTTGGTGCCCGAAGCGATCACCCATCAGGAAGAGAAGCAGAAAAAAAACTGCGAACGCAACGCCTCGACCAAGTCCAGGAGTTAAGCTGTCGACTGTTTCAGGCCGCGCGCGCCTATTATCGCTCGCGCACCACGCTGTGGGAACGCTTGCGCGGGCGCGACACCGAGTTTTATATCCCCGACTGGCACACGCTGTGGCAGTCCTTGGCGCAAGGCTCAGTCGGGGCGGTGCTGGCGCTCGATACCTCATAGTCACAAGTGCCTTTGGGCGAGCGGCCTTACCGGAATTCTTGAGCGTAATCCAACACGCTGTGACCCAATGATCAGCTGTCCTTCAGCTACTGAGTATGGCTGCTGGACGGGTGTTTTAGTCACCGGTGACAGCATCGGTTTGCTGCGTTTCGGCGGTTAGAGCGGGAATTGCTGATCAATGTTTGTTTGGCAATAGGCTTCAAGGTGCAACCGGTTCAAGTCGCGCGATAACCCCACGGGAAGAATCGGTAAGTAAATAAATATAGCCGTCGGGGCCGGTACGTACATCGCGAATCCGGCCCAGCACACCTTCAAGGAAGCGTTCTTCCTGTACCATTTTTTCGCCATCAAAACGTAGCCGCACCACCATACGATCTTTTAGTGCACCGACGAATAAATCGCCGCGCCATTCAGGGAAACGATCTCCGGTATAAAACGCCATGCCGCAGGGCGCGATAGACGGTACCCAATAGTGCAGCGGTTGTTCCATTCCAGCTTTTTGGGTGCCGTCGCCGATCGAAAAGCCACTGCCGTATTCCGCACCATAGGTGATAATTGGCCAACCGTAGTTGCGCCCGGAACGAATCACATTGACCTCGTCGCCGCCTTGAGGGCCGTGTTCATGAGTCCATAGTTCGCCGGTTTCAGGATTCAGCGCAGCGCCCTGCACATTGCGATTACCCAGTGAAAAAATTTCCGGGCGTGCGCCGGCTTGATTGATGAATGGATTATCCGCCGGGATGCGTCCGTCATCATGCAAGCGGACGATTTTTCCTGCTAGATCATTGAGTTGTTGCGCTCGCTCTCGATCACCGCGATCTCCCATCGTGATATACAAAAACCCATCAAGATCAAACACTAAACGTGAACCGAAATGCCTGCCACCATTCGATTTGGGTTGCTGAGTAAAGATGATTTTCAGGTCTTCCAAGCGCTTGTCTACCAGACGACCACGGGCCACTTCAGTCCCAGCCCCACCCTCGCCCGGAGCGGCGTAAGATAGATAAACCAACTGATTTTCATCGAATCGTGTATGTAACGCCACATCAAGTAAGCCGCCCTGGCCGCGGACCGCAATCTTGGGTAAGCCAGCCACCGGCTCAGGTTCTAGTTGCCCATCGGCATTGACCAGGCGCAGCTGTCCCGACCGTTCGGTGACCAACATGCGGCCATCGGGCAGAAAGGCTAAACCCCATGGATGGTCGAGACCTTCCGTTACCGTGACGACACGAATGGTGTGCTTTTCGGTGTTAATCACCGAGTCGGCCGAATGGCAACTGGCTGCGCTGAACAGCAATAACGCAAATGCACAATACTGAACAAGTCTCATGGCAAAGGTTTCCTTATAAGTTTGTCTGTGACATCAAGCAGGATCAGTCATGCCGTCGCATTAACAGATAGTTGAGCAGGTTTGATCAACGACCATCAAGGTTGATTCAGTGTTCTTGCACCATCCGCTGATTTAGTCAAGCGGTGATACGGTGGATTAGCGCCGGACTCCAACAGCAACCCC
The DNA here is from genome assembly GCA_036351435.1 of Candidatus Competibacteraceae bacterium. Taxonomy (GTDB): domain Bacteria; phylum Pseudomonadota; class Gammaproteobacteria; order Competibacterales; family Competibacteraceae; genus JAAUQA01. The sequence continues at coordinate 31,758 of JAZBPA010000189.1, read as the reverse complement.
GCTGAGAAAAACGCCTACGCCAGTTTGGAGTCTGGACTGGTCACGAACATAATAAATCCCGTAACCACAGCGACGAATCCCGGCACAATTCCGAGGCCCATGATGAACCAGCGTTTGATGCGAGGCTTATTGATAGGAGCGGAAACAAACAACACGGCAAGCGTCAATAATACGAAACCGACCGCCACCATTTTGAGTTCAGTCATCACCACTTCACCTATTTCTTTTCTTCGCTTTGCGCTGTAACCATTTATTCTTTCATATCATTTAGGGCTTGTTGCAGCGCTTCATATTCTTCACGGCATTCGGCGCAAATGGATAGGTGCTGTGCGACAGCCTCCAGACCCGCCGGAACGGACCGACCGGCCAATTCTCGTTCAGCGAACTCGGCAACCACAGACAAGCATTGTTCGCAGTCAATCTCATCGTCCTGAGTCAGATTGACCAAGCGTAATAGCGCATCGATTTCTTTCTTCGACAATGACATGATTAACTCCTCACTCGGCAAAGGCGGCATGGATATCGCCGGCCCGATAACCGGCGGCTTCAATACCTCGTTTTAACCGCCGGCGCGCGTCGTGGGTCAATTTGTATACGGCGTTGCGATTGCTGCCGAGGTGGCGGGCGATTTCGTCCATGGGCATGCCTTTCAGCTCTGCGAACAGCGCCGCCCGCTGTTTTTCGGTTAATTCAGTGCGAATCACCCTGTACATCCTGTCGAGAACCGCCTGTTGTTCCCATTGGCTGTCCAAGCCCATGACGTCATCGGCGATGCTTTCCGGGATAAAATCGTTATCCGCAAACACCGCATCGAGAGACACGTTCCGCCAATGTTGTCGCCGCCACTCGCTCATGGCGACGCGGATGGCAATGGCCATCGCCCAGGTCAGAAACTGGCTGCGGCCCTCAAATTGCCGGAGTCGCGCAAGAATCCGCAGCAGCGACTCTTGGACGGCGTCTTCGAGAAACGCGTCATTGTTGTTACCCCTCTTAGCTAATGCTACCCGCAAACCGCGCAACAGGTGAACGCGCAGATCGGATAGAGCCGCTTGCTGATCCGCGCCCGTGCTGCTCAGATGGGCTAACCACAGTTCATTATCGCGGTTCATGTTGGCCAAAACCGATTGAGCTGTCCTGTATACAGTTTTACCCGGCACTGCGCGGTTGGCCGAATTCCACAAACCGACCGCGCAATTCGGGGATTGTCGCTAAGCCGCCGCCAAGCTGGGCACAGCCGGGAAATCCACTTCGGTGCCGGCGACATGGTTAAAGTAGTTGGTGAAAATATTGAGCGCAACATTGGCCACAATCTCGCCGACCTCGCCGTCCGTGTATCCGGCCAGACGAACCCGTTCCAGATCGGCATTAGTCACGATACCGCGATCCTGCACCAGCCGCCGGGCAAAGTCGAGCGCCACGCTTTCCCTTGCAATTGACGAACTACCCTGTCGTGCCGCACGGGTTTCCTGTTCAGTCAGGCCGGCGGCTTTACCGAGAGCGGTATGGGCGGCCACGCAATAGTTGCAGTTATTAGTCTCGCCCACCGCCAGCGCGATTTGCTCGCGCAGCCGTTGCGGTAGCTTGCCAGTCGCCAGGGTCTGGCTGAAGTTGAGATAGGCGTTCGCCACGGCCGGTGAGTGGGCCATGGTCGCAATCAAATTCGGCACCTTACCCATCTTCTTTTTTACCGCCCCAAGCAATTCAGCGGCGGCGGAATCAGCAGTATTTTGATCGATTGGTCGAATGCGAGTCATTGGGTTTCTCCTGCAATGCAATGTGAATTGAAATGATTGAGCACCCATTAGACGCAGCGAGATGACAGTTTCTTACCCCTGGTTTATTCAAGCTTGTTTCCAACCAGGATGAGATGTGCACGGGGTAAGAAATACGAAGATCACGTCATCAAAGGGGTGCCGGTCACGATCAAGCGATCCATAACCGGGAACGCATCATTTCAATCTATCTACCTGGAGAATCGTCATGAACATGCTTACCAGTAAAAACATCTCCCTTGTATTCGGCATCACATTCCTTGCCGTCGGTATTCTGGGATTTGTTCCCAACCCATTGGTCTCTCCCGATGGGGTCTTTGCCGTGAATACCATGCATAACCTGGTGCACATCCTGACTGCAGGGGTATTTATTGCCGGAGGTTGGGTGTCCGAACGGGGGGCCCGCCTGACCTTGCAATCGGTAGGCATCGCCTACGTTGTAGTGACCATTCTCGGCTTCCTGACTCAGGGTCATTTGTTGTTGGGATTGGTACATATCAACGAAGCCGACAAATGGTTGCACGCCGGTCTTGCGGTGGTGATTGTGGCGGCCGGCTTTGGGATACCTAAACTACAAAGCGGACAAACTCTCAACGTGGCATAAGCCACAAAAAGCCTCATCAAGCATGGCGCGAATTCGGCGTTAACGCGGCTTCGCGCCACCTCCCGTTTGCACAAGCGTTAGCCCTCGCCCAACACCCGCCGCCGCAACAGTCGTTCGTCAATCGGGATGAGGATTACAATCATCAGTAAAAACAGCCCGCAGGCGGCTGCAAAATGGAGATTCAGTTCACCGGTTAACAGCAGGAATCGAATCCCTTCAGCCAGATGATGCAGGGGATTTAGGGTCAGCCAAGCTTGAATCCAGAAGGAGTCGCCTTCCAGAGGGAAGTAAGTGCTACTGGCAAATCCCAACGGCAAAATGACCAGGAAAAACGGGATATTCATATGATCAATGCTGGGTACCAGCGCCGTGAACAATAATCCCAGGGTAGCGAAACCCAGCGCGGCGAGGAACAATAATGGGAGAACCAGCAAAGCCCCGATCCAATTCAGCTGCAGCCAGCCAGCCACAGAGAACCCGGCGAGCACCAGAGTCACGATAAACGCGTAGATCGTCCCCAGCGTAGCAGCCCACAGCACTTCACCCCAGACCACATGCTCTAAACGCGCTTGGGTGATGAGTTGTCCTTCCCAGGTTTTCTGGTAATGCATGCGAATGTAGGCGGCGAACAGCGCTTGAAAAAAGGCGGTCATGAATGCGGTGTAGGCCAACATGCCCGGCGCCAGATAGGCCAGATAAGAGACGGACTGTCCGCGCCAAGTGAAGTCTGGGATAAAACCACCCAATCCCACCCCGAATGCCAGCAACAGGATAATCGGTTCAAAAATCGGCGGTAACGCAGCCGTATGCCAGTTGCGCCGATATACAGTCAGGTGTCGCCCAAGGACGGCGCGGCTCTGCCACTGAAAAGCGGCGCGGTATAACAGTTTCATGGCTTCTCCGCCAGTTTCAGAAACAAATCATCCAGAGTCGGGGGACGGACCTCGAAGCGCAGTTCGCCGAACCGAGCGCTGAACTGGGCGAGGCCGGGTCCATCCAGTGCGAGATGGAGGGTGGAAAGTACCCGGCTTGGTTCCGGTAAACCTGCCTGTCTGGCCCAATCGCAAACTGCCGGGATCGCCGGATCGCCGGCCTCAAGCACCAGCATATGTTCGCCGACTAAATCCCCTAACACGGTACGTGGGCGTCCAGCCGCTACCATCCGTCCTTCTTGCAAGACCAACAAGTCATCGGATAGACGCTCGGCCTCGTCCATATAATGGGTAGTCAGGACGATGGCTAACCCGTCGTTGCGGAGCGTGTTGACCAATTCCCAAACCTCCATGCGGGCCTGTGGATCCAGTCCCGTAGTGGGTTCGTCCAGAAACAATAAGCGAGGTTCGTGGACCAGCGCACGGGCTAGCATCAACCGCCTTCGGTAGCCACCGGAAAGGGTTTCTGGTTTGGCCTTTTCATAGCGATCCAAACCAAAACGCTTCATTAAAGCGGCGATTCGTTCCTTCAAGTTTGACGGGGACGGGCGAAAGTAGCGACTCATCTGCTCCAAGTTGCCGCGCACCGTAAAATCAGTATCGAAAGTATCATCCTGGGTGCAGACACCCACCTGCCGGGCAGCCGCTTCAGGATCAACGCTGCGGTCGATTCCAGCGATCTGAATGGTGCCGCCGTCGGGTTGTAGAAACCCGTAACAAAGTCTTAATGTGGTGGTCTTGCCGGCTCCGTTAGCACCGAGCAAGCCCAGCACCTGACCGGCCTGACAGTGCAAGCTAACCCCGTCAACAACGCAGCGACCCGCAAAATTTTTAACCAGATCGTCGGCTTGTAGAACTGGGAAAGCTCGGCTTACTGGATCTATGGTGGGAATTGACACGATGAGTTTCTCTAGCGGGCTGTCCTGAAATAGGGGAAAGAGTGTACCGTATTTAGAAATTATTCATCTTTCTGATAGGTTTAGTTCATGCAAATGACAAGCTTTTTTTAGCCGTCTGCGCCTAATCTGTTCCCCAACAAAGCGAAATTCAATTCCTTTTTAAACTTACCGGAGAACATCATGAACCTATCACTCATCTCTACGAACATCGTCCCCGCCAACGCGAAATGGGCTTTCACCACGCGGCGGGTGAATAAATCCGATGTGGTCGGCTTATCGACCGAATTCTTACACGCGGTCCCCGGCGATCTGGTGCTGGGTCAAATTATGACCCTTGGTCAGCACAAAAAGATTCAATTGGCAGAAGGTCGCCCTGCCGAATCTTATCCCGGCGATTATGTGGTTTTAGCTTGCGGTGACCGCTACGCACCTGATCAATACGAAGGTGTTGCTGAGTTGGACCCCGAAGGTGCCGACTTGATCGCCGGAGGCGGATTATTGGGCCGGATGCGCGCGGCGCATCTCAACATGATGCAACCCACCCGAGTAAAACCGCTGGGAATGTTGCTTAACCATCAGGGCGAAACCATCAATATCGCGCATTACAGCTTACCGATGGCTGCCATACCGAAAGACATCACCGTCATCGGCGTGGTCGGCGCTTCGATGAATGCCGGTAAAACCACCGCCGCGGTTAGCCTAGCGCATGGTCTGAGCCGCGCTGGGCTAAAGGTGGCCGGTATTAAAGCCACGGGTACCGGCGCATTCGGTGACTACAACGCATTCCGCGACGCCGGGATTCCGATTGTGGCCGATTTTACCGACGCGGGCATGGCTTCGACCTATCGTCAACCGATAGACCGCATTGAAGAGGGCTTTAAAGCGTTAATCGCACATGCTGCCGCAGAGGGCGCTGAGGTTGCCGTGGTTGAACTGGCGGACGGTATTTTCCAACTGGAAACAGCAGAAATATTGCGTTCCTCGCTTATTCGCGATTGTTTTTCCGGCGTCATGTTCGCTGCGCCCGATGCCCTGGGTGCCGTTGGCGGAGTGGCGCATCTGCGCCAGCTAGGATTGGAGCCGTTTACCGTGTCCGGCATGGTGTCTTGTTCACCGCTGGCGATTGCCGAGGCGGAAGCAGTTACTCAAGTGCGTATCGCATCGCGCGACGAACTGCGCGATCCGGTCTGTGCCACCGAGTTGGTCAGTGGTTTTATGACGATTGCGTCGGTCGCTCCTCGTGAAGCTTTCATCGGTTATGAGAGAGCCGCATGAACCGTTTTCCTGACTTGTTAGCCCAAGGCCGCGCTAAGGGCGTGGCCTTGGTCGCCGCAACAGCGGTAGGCCAAGCCATCGCCGCCGGCGTTGCGGCCTTCGCAACCCGCGATGTATTTGCCGCATTCGCCACCCCTCAAACGACTTTGCCGATTGGCGCGTTAGTGCTGATTGTCGTAGCTGGCGTGGTCATCGCTGCACTGCGGGTAATCGAACGTACCCTTGGTGAAGGTTTAGGCCAGGACTATGCGGCGGCACTGCGCAAGACCTTATTCATCCACTTGAGCCGCATGCCTGCGCGAGAAGTGTCGCGACACCGGTCTGGAGCGCTGGCGCTTCGCTTCGTAGGCGACCTGGCCGCAGTACGGTCCTGGGTCAGCGCTGGCGTGACCCGGATGATTTCTGCGGCTATTGTGTTACCCGGGGCGTTGCTGGCCTTGGTGCTGCTCAATCCACAATTGGCCTTGGCAGCGGCTGGCCCCCTGCTGCTGTCGGTTGTACTGATGGCCCTGCTCGCGCCACGGTTACGGCCATTGCACCAGCGTCTGCGCCGCCAGCGGGCGCGACTGGCCGCCGATATGAGCGAGCGGATTCCGGCCGCACCAGAACTGCGACTGATCGGCCGCATCGGCAAAGAAGTTAAACGTTTGGAACGCAACGCAGGGTCGCTGCGGCAAGCGGCAATCGCGCGAACTCGCTCTGCCGCTTTGTTGCGCGTCGTACCCGACTGTGGCGCGGCACTAGCCGGTGTGCTGTTGCTCGCGACTGCTTACACTGTGCACGCCCCGTCAGCTGAAGCCGCTGCAGCACTCGCCATTCTCGGGATTGTCGCGTTGCCATTGCGCGACCTTGCTAACATCTGGGACCGGCGGCGCGCTTGGGAAGTCGCCCGTGACAAATGCAACACTGTGTTAAACGCCTCTGTCCTGGAAACGGTAGTCGGTGCTCCGATACAAGGTGCAACCGGCCCAGCGGGTTTAGCGTTTGATCAGGTCAGTGCTGGCGCATTATCTGGCATCCAGGCAAGCGTTGCGCCTGGTGAAATAATCGCCATCGTGGGGGGCAACGGGGCCGGCAAATCTACTCTACTATCGCTAGCCGCAGGCTTGGAGCATGCCGAATCGGGGTGTGTTGTATTCAATGATGCGGATATTCGTGCGCTTTCACCAGCCGAGCGCAGCAAGAGGATCGCTTATATTGGACCCCGTTCGCCGATTCTCAAAGGCAGTCTGCGTCGTGCGCTTACCTTGGGGATTAAACCCCGCCCTGCTGATGGGGCCATTGACAGTGCTGCTCGCAAATTTGGGCTGGGCAACGTTATCGACCGGTTGGGCGGGCTCAATGGCCACCTATCGGAAGGCGGCCGGAATCTGTCTTCGGGTGAAGCGCGCCGCATTCACTTAGTGCGGGCACTGCTAGCAAGGCCACAGCTACTTTTACTTGATGAACCCGATGATGCACTGGATGTCGATGGCCGCGAGTTAATCCGGCAACTGATGCGGGTAACCCGCGCTACCACCTTGATCATCACCCATGACTTAGCGCTCGCTCGGCATTCGCACCAGTTGTGGTATATTCAGGGAGGTAATCTATGTGAACACGGCTCGCCGGGTTCGGTACTCAAGGGGGATGGTCCAACTGCGCGCTTCTTTCGTCTCAGTCAGGTCGCATGAACCTCAGTAAAATCAATATGCGACTCATTTCGAAACTTCATCTGGCGTTTGGACTGATGCTGTGCATCGCGTTTTGCAGTTCCGCGTTAACCGTATGGAGTGCACGGCAAGCAGCATTTTATCTCGAACGAACCCACCTCGCTCATCAAGTCTACGAAACCTATTTAGCGCTCTCCAGCCACACCTATCAGCTGTTCAAACAATTTGGCGATGCGATGCTGATCGGTGACCGTGATCGCGGCGCTGGCGAAGCCGAACTGTTGAAGAGTTTACGAGCGGATATAGTCCTCATCCGGCAATTGATAGCCCAAGAGATTCAAATGGTCGGGGAGGAAGAAATCGAAGAATTGGAACTCCTCGCCCGCATCGAAAGCTATATCCAGGAATTGTTGGCGGAGCATCAGGCAATACTTGATTCGCAGCAAACGGGCACGGATGCGCAATACCGACAGCGACTTGTCACCATGCTGGATGTGCAGATCGACCAGAACTTTAACCAGCTTATTGAAGAAGCCGTTCAGGAAGAAGCTGAAGAGGTCCATGAAACTCGCCAGGAAACAGCGGTCAGACTTAGGCTGTTCCAAATCATGGCTTTGGTATTCGGAATCATCGCTGTCGTCGCAACCATGGTCAGCTTGCGGATCTTGCGCCGCGACATTAAGCAACCTATCGAAAGACTGCTTGACGGTGCGGCGGCGTTGTCTCGGGGCGAACTCAAGCATCGCATTGAGGCAGGCGGACCGTTGGAGCTCAGCAATGTTGCGCGTGCCTTTAACCGCATGGCCTCTGAAATCTCGAACCGCGAGATGGCCTTATCACAAACCAATGAACACCTGTCCGTACATAATACTCGCCTTGAGAAGGCGGTAGCGCATAGAACCTCAGAGCTTAAGCGACTGTTGGATACCCTTAAAGCGAGTGAAGCCAATCGACGCCGACTGCTGGCTGATGTCAGTCATGAACTGCGCACGCCTCTAACAATTATCCGTGGCGAAGCCGACATTGCCTTGCGAGGTCAGTCCAAGCCGCCAGAAATCTATCGCGAGGCATTGGGACGATGCCGCGATGCTGCCAATCACACAGCCCGATTAGTGGATGATTTGCTGTTTGTTGCCCGCCGTGAGGCCGGCGAAACTCGGCTCAAGGTGGAAACCGTCGATCTTGTCAGTTTGTTGCAACGTTTCGTCAACGAACACCGCAGTTTCCCGGAGGGAAATGTTGTTAACTTCGCTAGCACAGTGGATAACGCACCCATCCGGGCCGATGAAGGCCGAATCCGACAAGTAGTCATGATTTTACTGGAGAATGCTCTGCGCTATGGCGGCAAGGAAATCAACCTGCGGCTCGACAGAGCGCATACCGGATTCATCGTCACAGTCTCCGACAATGGCCCCGGGATGGCCGAAGAGGAACTAGCCCGCGCCTTTGAACGCTTTTTCCGTGGTTCCAATGCATCTGATCGCTATGGCCAAGGTACCGGTCTTGGTCTGCCGGTCGCCAAAGCAATCGTTGAAGCCCATGGTGGTAAAATCTCGCTCACCAGTCCACCGGGTAAGGGGTTGAACGTGTCGTTCATTCTTCCTATCCGCCCACCCTTGAAGGCCGTATCATGAACCTACTGGTGGTAGAAGACGAAGCGCGGGTGGCCGATTTCATTCAACGTGGTCTGAAAGCAGAAGGGTGGACAGTTACCGTAGCACCGGATGGCGAAACCGCACTGAGTTTGATCAAGCTTGACAAATTCGATGTCATCTTATTGGACTTGATGCTACCGGGTATCAGTGGGCAAGATGTGTGTCGCAGGCTGCGGGCGAGTAAAAACTTGACCCCGGTATTGATGCTCACGGCACTAGATGCAGTCGATGATCGCGTGGCAGGACTGCGGTTAGGTGCGGATGATTATTTACCGAAGCCGTTCGATTTCGATGAACTGGTCGCCCGGATCGAAGCGCTGGCGAGGCGCGCCCGTAGTTTCGAGACTCGGGAGCTTGAAACACACGTGCTACGCAGCGGCTCACTGTGTTTCGATACCCGATCGCTGGAGGTTACCTATGATGGGCAGCGAATCGACTTGACCAGTAAAGAACGCGAGATCCTCAAACTGCTGCTGGCCAGTCCAGATAAGATCTTTTCCCGCGAACGGATTTTAAATGCGGTGTGGGGCATCAACGAAGACCCCATGACCAATGTGGTCGACGTTTATGTCGGTCGGTTGCGGAAAAAACTCGGCAGCAGCAGCGAGGCTATCGAAACGGTGCGTGGCGTTGGCTATAAGCTTTGCACTCCGCGATAACTGGATCATGCGAGTGTGTCATTAGCGAGCTAAACTATAGGCGGTTGTATGCCCTCACACGCAATGAAAAGGCCGTGGTGAACCGCGGCCTTTTTAGGTGGAGTTAACTCGTACGGGCTTAGTTCTTCTCGCGGAAATCGTCGTGACAGGTTTTGCAGCTTTTCGCCAGCGCTCCGATTTGGGCTTTTACCGCGCCTTCATCGCCGCTCGCAGCGGTCTCGGCTAGCTTGCCGGCCTCAGTGCCCATATTCTCCATCAGGCTTTTAAATTGATCAAAATCCTGCCAAATCTCAGGCTTGGCGTCGGTTTTCATTTTATCGCCCTTATCGGTACCCGGTCCGAACCCTTCCAAGGGTAGTGTCGCGAGGAACTCTAACCGCTCGGCGTTGCGTTTGACTAACTCGGCATCGTAAGGGACTTCCCCTTTTACCATGCCCCCCAAGGGGGCGATATTCCACTTATACAATTGAAAAACCGATTGACGGTATTGAATCGCATCGTCGGGTTTGACCTCAGCGACGGCGCTAACAGTCAGGCCGCCGGCCAAAAGCGTTGCAATTACGGCTTGTTTTACCAATTTCATCATTACTCCTCCCTCAATTGGGTAGTTGGTTTTGTGCCGTTTATCAGACCATTGGATGTCATGCTTGTTCGCGGCTTTGGTCAAATCAAGTAGTGGAAGCCAAACCAAGCGCGTTCTACCCGCTTGTCTCGCGGCTTGGACTCGTCAATCCCATCCTTCTTCATCCGGAGGTGGTCTGCTTTGCTCAACAAAACAAACGCAACACAACTGTTCAACTGAGTGGTGCTCATTCACGTAAGGGAATGGCGATCTTTACATAACTTCCTGCACCGATCATGCTCTTGATCTGTAAGCGGCCTCCGTGTTGCTCGATTATCGCCTTGGCCAGCGTCAGTCCCACTCCGGTGCGCTGTTCCCGCCCTGATCTGACCGGGCTCAAGGTGATCTCTTGATTCACCGGGTGCGGATCGTGGCCACGACCTTGGTTAGCGATCTCAATCAATAACTCTTTGTCCTCGGCGATTTCAATTGATGCGCGGATGCCTAATTTACCGCCGCGTTCTGGTAGGGAAGAGAGCCCATTACGTACTAAGGCGCTGAGGACCTCCCGCAGTTTGAGCCGGTCTACCACGACTTCGCCCACCTCAGGTGCGATAGTGATTTCGAAACTGACCGAGCGGCGCGCCAACTCGTCTTGAAAACGCATTAACACGTCGTGCAGCAGTGTAACGACATCGGTGCTTGCTAGATTGAGGTCCAGTGGAAAACCAAACTCCGTGATGCGGGTCAGGACTTGTGAAAGTATGTTCAACTGCTCTAACACGCCCTCCAGGTGCTGATCTTCAGATGTTCCATGATCAATGCCCTGAGTAGCGCTTTTTTTGAATTGCAGGAGGCGTGCGCGGATACGTGATACCAGTTTATGCAACAACAATCGAGACGGGGTTGTCTTCAGAGCCTGTCCATCAAGCAGGCTTTGCACCTTGAATTCACCGGTCATGGAGGTTTCAACCATCTGTTCACGCGCAGCGATTGTTTTTAGCAGCTGATCGAACGCGCGGTTGATCGCTCCCAATTCATCAGCACGCGAATCTTCGGCCAAGCGTTGCCGGAAATCGCCGCGGGAGGCATCGCGCATAGCCTGTTCAAGCCGCTGCAAGGGGGTAAACAAATCAGCGGAAAGATAGGCACGCAACAACAGGATCAGCGACAGGGTACAGAATGCTGCGATGAGCGGAATCGCTTGCGCGGTGTGCAAGGTTTTTTCAAGTTGGGCGAGAAGCACCTCGCGGAATTTGACATCCGAAGCGACTGCTTGGGTTGTCAGTTCCTCGAAGGCGAAAAAGCCGGTTTGGTCCAATTCCCGTTCCATAAATTCAATGGCGGCGCGTCGTTGCCCGGCTTTCTCAAGAGAGAATACCTCTTCAGCATCGTCCAGTAATTGCCCATACACAGCGCGCACGGCGGCTACCTGCCGGCGCTCCTCTTGGTTATGGGCCAGTTCGGTCCATTGCGCAAAATCCCTTTCCAACGGTTTGAGTAGGGCTTCAAATTCCTGCCGGGCATCGAGATCGCCGTCGGTAACGGCATCGGCAACCTCCTTAAAAGCGCGAAAAGCCTCGGCGCGCACATTTTGCAACAACAAACTGCGCTGATAATGGCTATTCAGTTGCTCCTGTGCGGTTTGCCAGTGCCAAGCCAACCAAAAGGTTATCCCGGCCAGCACTATCGCCAGCAAAGCCAGCCCCCCGAAAACCGTTAATAACTTTTGCCGAAGATTCATCACGCATTCCCCAAACTTAAACCAATCCAACGCCAATAGCCGTAGTAGAAGACTATGATCAAACCCATATGAATGGGTAACAGCACCGAGCTCAAACGCAATAGATCAGCCGGTTGATAGGTTTCACCGTCCAAACCCTGATACATCAGCAAAGCTTTCGAGCTGACCGGAAAAGTCAGGCAGTAGTCCATGCCTACGGTGCTGATAAACACCACAGTCACCGGATCGAGCTGCAGGCTTGCAGCCAAATACAACACAGCCGGTGTCAAAGCCACCGCGCGTGCGGCGTGAGACGTCATGTAAATATGTGAAGTGAGGGTTATGAAGGACAGCGACAACAAAATGAATAAGTAGGATTCGGTATTCCTGATCCCGCTGATCGCGAATACATGCTCAATAATCCAGTCGGCGGCACCCGATTCGATCAGGGATCGGCCCAATACCAACGCCGCCCCGACGAAGATAATCAGATCCCAGGACACCGCTTTGATGCCATTCTTCCAGGGTAAGACGCCGATGCCCGGCAGAGTCAGCAGCAACGCACCGGCCATGGTCACAATCGCTATTTCGAAGCCATGCCAGTGTTCCGTCAGCCAAAAAAACACCATCAGCACGATGACAATCAAGGTTGTCCATTCGGCTTGCGAGGCCCGGGTTTTGATCTGCGCGGGCATCTGTAAAGCCTGATTTCCGTGAGGTTTGTCTAAAAACAAATAAATTATCAGCCAACAAGACACAAAGCTGGCGACAAACGCTAGCGGCAACCCGAATAGCATCCATTCGGCAAAAGAGATTTGCTGCTGGGCAAGCTGTTCCAGTAAGTCGACCGAAATCAGATGTGATCCCGCACCGATTAGGCTGCCAATCGTTGCAACCAGAATGACCGTCGGCATCAACAACGCCAACGCGCGGGTAATCCGAGGGTTGTCAGCGGCTTGCGCAAGGCTGCGAAAGATGGGGATAGCCACCGCTGCACGGCCCGAGGTGGACGGAATGATCAACGCCAACGGAATCAGGGCGCCGGTCAAAAGCCAGAAGACACCACGCACGGTACGTGCCCGCGCTACGACAAATTGCGTTAACCGCGTCGCCAACCCCGTGTGCTGAACCGCCCCTCCCAGGATGAAGGCACCGATCATCAGCCAGATGACATCTGAAGCCAATGCGTTGACCAACTGCTCCTGGCTGCCACCGCCGGTCAACACCAGCAACATCACCGCCATCAATGCGACGTGAGCGGCGTTGAGACTGGTGGTCGACCACAGGATAACTGCCAGCGCAAAGGCAAAGAGGGTCAGGCGGGCCTGCATTGATAAAGACACCGGCAACAGCACCAGAATACCCGCTGTGATCAGCAAAGAGACCGGAAGCGTGGCATCTACCACCCATCGTAACCGTCGAGATGTGGGCTTAGGCTTGTTAAGTTCGGTATCGGCAAGCGCCCAAATATCCATGTGGTCGGCCTTACCGGCCATCGGCTGTCTCCAGAGACCATCCGCTGCGCTGCACATTGGCCATTTTTATCCCAACCATTACCGCGCTCAGGACGCGCTGGGCACAAGCGGCTAGGAGGGCAGGCGTGTCCGCTATAGCCTCGGCCAACGTACACGGTTTCTGTAAAATGCTTGAAAAGGTATCAATACCGTGCTCGAAATTAATTTCGGCGTTGTTACCAATGGTGCCTGCCAGAGCAATCACGGGTAGCCCGTATTGCTTGGCTCGTCGCGCCACCTCTGCTGGAATTTTGCCGCGTGGTGTCTGGAAGTCGATAGCACCCTCCGCTGTGATGACCAGATCGACCGCATTGAGTAGCTTGTCGAATTCCAAGTATTGCATGACGATGTCATAGCGGGGGTGCAGCGTCGCACCTAACAAGCTCGACAACCCAGCACCCAGGCCGCCGGAAGCTCCACCCCCCGGCATCGTGCGCACGTCGATACCCAGGTCGTGGTCAATCACTTGCGCAAAACGGTCGAGTGCGGCGGCGAGTTGCTCCACCACTTCAGGTGAAGCCCCTTTTTGCGGCCCAAAAACTCGTGCGACTCCGTCGGGCCCGCACAACACGTTGTGCCAATTGCAGGCCACATCGATAGGCACCGTGTTCAGACGCGAATCAAGTGAAGTCAAATCAATACGGGCGAGCCGCGACAATTCTCGGCCACCATGCCCCAAATCGGCGCCTACCTCATCCAACAGGCGAGCGCCCAACGCTTGCGCCGCCCCGGCTCCTCCGTCGTTCGTGCCCGAGTCGCCGCAACCAACCAGAATCCGCTCTGCACCGGCATCAAGAGCCGCCTTGATCAATTGACCAACGCCATACGTGGTCGTGCAGAGTGGATCACGGCTATCGCGCGGTACCAGATGCAAACCCGCTGCCGCCGCCATCTCCAGGACAGCCGTTTTAGGGCCGTGTCCCCCCAAAAAGCCATAGTGCGAATGGACTGGCTCACCGACGGGTCCGGTGACGGTCAGATGATGCACCGTGCCACCAGTCGCTGCCACCAGGCTTCGAGTAAAACCCTCGCCGCCATCAACCAGCGGAGCGCGTTGAATAATCGCATCAGGCAATGCACGCAATACGCCGGTCGCGATAGCATCGACAACCTCTTCTACCCCCAAGCCTTCTTTGAAGCCCGAAGGCGCGATCAAAATTCTCATCACTGGTTCTCCTCATCACTTTGGTGGAGAACACAGTAGGCGCTAGCGGCTAAAAAAAGCTTGTCAGTTGCGTGAACCGATCATGACAGGAATATGAAAAATTTCTAAATTTTCGCGTGCTTCTTAACTCGCTCGTAAAATTCCGTCATTACGCCGATAAACGATTGTTGTTGATGCCAAAACGGTGGCGAATCACCGGCCTTTTTAATCAAAATCGCCGGTAATCCGGGTGGCGGTAGGGGTTCCAACGTTGGAGTCAGGCGCTTCTCTCCCGCCCAGAAATCACGGTAACTGACCTTCTTTTCGACGTTGAGGCTACGGGGACGGGTGTAGTAGGACGTCACGGGTTGCAGGGGCAGTTCCTGCTGTGTTAATGCTTGCGCCAGAATTCGGCCGAGTGGGGTTTTAAGCAGGGCTTGCTGCAGATTCTGATGCGATAGACCGCGCAACTCGAAAAGCAGCATCGGATCACGATCCAGGTGGGCGGCGAGAAAATAGCACAAACCGGCGATGTGTTTGCAGGGGTTAGAATAATCCGGGCAACTGCACTGGGTCTTGAAATCCTTGGCATTGGCCGGGAGCAAATGCAGGCCGAGATCGCCCAACGCCTCTTCGATGCCCGCCGGCATTTCGTTCATCAGCAACTGAGAAATCATGCTGGCCTTGCCCGCCAGATGCGGGATGATTTTATCCCATTGCGCTTGGCTCATCGGCGTTAATTGAACGGTCGTGGTGTACATCGGCGTTTTATAGACACCGAAATAAGGATTAATGTTGCCCTCTATTTTGGCGGTGACTTTGCCGTCTTTTATTGAATGCGAATGGATACGGCGGCTGTTCGCATAGGAACGACCCCGTCCTAATCGGCCGGGTTCGGTGAACTTCTCCAGCGCTTCAATAAACCGTTGTCCCCACCAGGTGCGTGTCAGTTTGGCCATAGCGCTGTCCCCTTAATCCAATACCGTGCTGCGATTCAGTGCAATCAAGCGTTTGAACCCGGCGTTGTCCAGTTCGGTTAACCACGATTCATCCGATCCCACCACCAGTTCAGCGACTTTCTTCTTATCTTCCAGCATTTGATCGATCCGTTCTTCCAGCGTCCCCAGCGTCACGAACTTGTGTACGAACACGTTGCGGGTCTGGCCGATCCGAAACGCCCGGTCGGTGGCTTGATCTTCCACCGCCGGGTTCCACCAGCGATCAAAGTGAAACACGTGATTAGCTTGGGTCAGGGTAATGCCCACCCCGCCGGCCTTGAGCGACAGGATAAACGCTGACGGCTCGCTGTCCGGGTCCTGAAACGCGCCGATCATTTGCTCGCGGCGTTTACGGGCGGTGCCACCGTGTAGATAATAGGTGCGGTAATGTAGGTTCTTTAAATGCTTATCCAGCGCTTCGCCAATTTCGGTGAATTGGGTGAAAATCAGCAGACTTTCGCCGGCGGCGATCACTTCGTCCAGCATTTCGCTCAACCGTTCCAACTTGTGCGAGCGTTCAGCGGTGAACGGACTGTTATCCTGCAAGAATTGGCGGGGGTGGTTACAGATTTGTTTGAGTCGCATCAAGGTCGATAGAATCAAGCCTTTGCGCTGGATGCCTTCGGCTTCTTCAATCTCCCGTTCCGCTTCTCGGACCACCGCCTCGTACAGCGATGCTTGTTCCTGAGTCAGGTTGCAGTATTGCTTGTGTTCGACCTTGTCGGGCAGATCCTGAATGATGGCCTTGTCGGTTTTGACCCGCCGCAGGATAAACGGCTGGACCAGTTTTTTCAGCACAGTGGACTGTTCCAATCTGTTGTCTTTCTGGATGGGTAATTCGTACTGTTTACGAAACTGAGCTTGGGTGCCGAGATAACCGGGATTGAGAAAGTTGAAAATGGACCACAGGTCGAGCAGCCGATTCTCGACCGGCGTACCGGTCAGCGCCAGCCGATGCCGGGCCTTGAGCTTGAGAATGGCCTTGGTTTGGGCAGTTTGGGGATTCTTGATGTTTTGCGCTTCGTCGATAATCACCCGATTCCACTTGATACCCTGTAACAGCTTGGCATCCTTGCGAGCCAGGGTAAACGAGGTGATGACGAGATCTCGCTCGCTGCACAGCGCTTTGAAGTCAGCCGGGGTTTGTTGCCGTTCACTGCCATGATGAATCAGTGTGCTGAGCTGGGGTGCGAATTTCTCAATCTCTTTCTGCCAATTACCCAGTACCGAAGTCGGCGCGACCAACAGACTCGGTTGCCGAACTTGACTGCGGTGGGTCGCCAACCGGGTGATGACCTGCAAGGTCTTGCCAAGCCCCATGTCATCAGCCAAACAGCCGTTGAGTCCGATCTCTTCTAAAAACTGCAGCCAGGCCACCCCGCGCTTTTGATAATCGCGCAATGTGCCGTGTATTTCCGGTGGATCAGTGATGGGCTGAAAGCGGGCCGGTTCCTGCAACTTGGCCAGCATCTCGGCCAGCACGCTATTCTGACTGACATCCACTTCGTCTTCGGCGCTGGCGGCTTTTTGTAATAGCTCGCCCAAACTCAGTTCGGCGTCTTGTTGGCCGTGATTTTGCCAAAACTCCAGCATCCGTTGCATTTGATCCCGCTCTAATTCGACCCACTGACCGCGAAACTGGACCAGCGGTGTTTTGGCGTCGACCAGTTGTTGCCATTCCTGGGGCGTGACGGTCTGATCGCCGATGGCCATTTCGTAGCGGTATTTAACCAAGGCGTCCATGGAAAAATAACTTCGCCCGGTATCCGCTTTAGCTGGGATCTTTTTGCCGCTGGCTTTCAAGCGTATTTTGGCGCGTTGCCGCCCTTCCGGGGTCCACCAGGCCGGCACGATGATCTTGAATCCGGCACCTTCCAAAACCCAGGCTTCTTCTTTGAGAAATGCAAACGCCTCTTCCAGAGTAAGCGTTAGACCGGTGGGTCGATCCGTCTCCAATCCTCTCCAGAGCAGGGGAACCATACGCGCGGCATAGCCGAGTTCGAGCAGTAGATGCCGTTCAAAATCCGCCCCGAAGGTGTTCAGCAGGGCCTTTCGCGCTTTGGGATCAAGCCACCAGTAATCGTCCAGCTGCAGTTTCAGCGACGGGTCCTGCCGCGCGCTCACTACGAAGTTCAGCTGCCAAGGAGAGCCCTCGTCGGCGGCATCGAGTAATTGGAAGCCGAGTTGAAAACCGTCGCCATACTGGACTGTTAGTGCTTGTTGCCAGCTTTGCCATTGACGATAACGTTCCAGCGCCGAGGCACCTTTTTGAACGGCTTGGGTTTGCCCGGCGTTCAGACAATCGTGCAATAGGGTGCCGCGAATTTTATTTTCGAAAACGGCTGGCAAGCGGGTCTGTGTGATCAGTTGGGTTAGCGTACACTCGGAGAAATGCCGTAATAAGCCTTCTTTGTCATACTGTATCGGTTGTTGCCCTTCGGATGCGGTGGTACAGGCCAGAGGCATCTGTTGCAGTGCTAATTGCAATTGGTCCTGGTACTCCGTGGATACGATCTCCCAGCCCGGATAAATCTCGAAGTTTTGCGCGCCTTTGTGCTTGCCGCTCAGTTCTCGGTATTTCAGGGCGGGGATGTATTGATCTTTCAGCACGATCGACTTCAGGGCATGGGCGTGATGGATCCAGAACAACAGATCCTGGCCCGGTTGGGTATCCTCTCGCAAATAAGTGGTCAGAAAATGCAAATTGCCCAGTGTTTGCAGTACGTCGAGCAAGGGAAAGGCGCTGACGGGGTGCTGAATCAAGGCGAGTGCTTCATCTTCTGGAGGCGTAACACCCAACCACCGCGCCAATTCCGGCGAAGGCAGAGGATGACCGCCGCTGCCGGGCAACTGCAGGTTACAGGTGCGGCTGTGCTGTTTAATATAAGCTGCTGCTGCCAACTTGAACTCGTCGGCCAGCACCTCCGTTAGCTCGCGTTCGGCCAGATATTTGAGGCGGTAGCCGGGCGCTGTTTGTTGAACAGAACCGGTTTCAATCCACACGTAAAACGCGCCTGATTGAATAAAGTCATCGGTATCTTTAGGAATCCAGGTTCCATGAATGATGTACATGGTCGAAAATCACCAATACCCGTTGCTGTGTGCTGGAATGGCAACACCGATCATTGCCGCTGCCGTATTGAATAGAACTAAAGCATTATATTTTGGACTAAATCGGGTTGATTTCAATTTCCAAATCAGATAGGGATGCCATCATGCCGATCAAGACCGTCATTACCAAGGGTCAGGTGCCGATCAAGATTTACACCGACGATATCGAAGCCAGCGCTCTGCAACAGTTGGTGAATCTATCGCAATTGCCTTTCATTCATAGCCATGTGGCCGCGATGCCCGATGTACACGCCGGTATCGGAGCTACCGTTGGTTCGGTAATCCCGACCCGGGGAGCAATCATCCCGGCGGCGGTCGGAGTGGATATCGGTTGCGGCATGAATGCCGTGCGCTTGAGTCTGAAGGCCGAGCAACTGCCCGAAAGCCTCCGTGCCGTGCGCAGTGCGATTGAGGCGGCGGTGCCGGTGGGGTTTAGCGAACATAAAGAAAACGCGGCGACGGCATCCACGTTGAAGGGATTGGATAAAGGGCTGGATCGGTTGGTCGGCAAACACCCCGGTATCCAGAAAATGATGCGAAATTTTCCACGCACCTGGACACGCCAACTCGGCACGCTAGGCGGTGGTAATCATTTCATTGAGCTGTGCTTGGATGAAAGCCAAAACGTTTGGGTGATGTTGCATTCCGGTAGTCGCGGTATCGGCAATGTGATCGGGCGTTATTTCATTACCCTGGCACGCAAGGATATGGAGCGCCACGCGCGGCAACTACCGGATCGGGATCTGGCCTACTTCGAGGAAGGCGCAGAGCATTTCGACGATTACGTGGAGGCGGTGCATTGGGCACAGGATTACGCGCTGTTCAATCGCCGTGAGATGATGCGGTTGATTCTGGATGCTTTGAAACGCCGTCTGCCGCATTTTGAGTTGACCAAAGAGGCCATCAATTGCCATCACAATTATGTCTCGATTGAAGATCATTTTGGCGTGCAGGTCTACCTTACCCGCAAAGGCGCAATCAGTGCGCGGGAAGGCGAGCTCGGTATTATCCCCGGTAGCATGGGCGCGAAATCCTATATCGTGCGTGGAAAGGGCGACCCGGAGTCATTTTGTTCCTGCTCGCACGGAGCCGGGCGGCGAATGAGTCGAGGAAAGGCTAAGCGCAGTTTTAACGTCGCCGACATCGCACAGCAGACTCACGGCGTGGAGTGCCGCAAGGACGCCAGCGTCATCGACGAGATTCCCGGTGCTTACAAGGACATCGACGTCGTCATGGCGAATCAGAATGATTTGGTAGACGTGGTACACACCTTGAAGCAGGTGGTTTGCGTGAAAGGGTGAGCATTGCACCCATTACCGTCAATGCAACCGATGCTGCTTTATCAAAGCACCCAACCTCAGCACTCGGTCGGTTTCACGATAGTCTGACGATAAACTCTGCGTTTCCTGAAAAAGGTTAATTGATGACGATACCTGCCCTGAACTTTGGCTTCGATAACAGCTATCGGCGGTTGCCTGATCATTTCCATGCCAGACTTGATCCTGTGCCGGTCACAGCGCCTCAGCCTATCGCCCTGAATCGGTCGCTGGCCGAAACACTCGGTCTAAACCTTGCCGACATCGACTCGGACATGGCAACAATTTTCTCCGGAAATCGACTACCTGAGGATGCCGAACCCATCGCGGCTGCCTATGCCGGCCACCAATTCGGGCAATTTGTACCGCAATTGGGTGACGGGCGCGCAATCCTGCTCGGTGAGGTGGTTGATCGTACGGGGCAGCGCAAGGATATCCAACTGAAAGGTTCCGGGCGCACCCCGTTTTCCCGCAGCGGCGACGGACGGGCCGCACTGGGACCGGTATTACGCGAGTACCTCATCAGCGAGGCAATGTATGCGCTCGGCATTCCAACGACCCGTTCATTGGCCGCAGTGACTACCGGGGAACCGGTTTATCGCGAACAAGCTTTGCCCGGTGCTATTCTCACTCGCGTGGCTGCTAGCCATATTCGGATCGGAACCTTCCAGTTCTTCGCGGCACGAGGGGATAACGAGGCGGTCAGACAACTCGCCGATCATGTGATCGCCCGACATTATCCTGAAGCCAATGACGCGGAGAACCCTTATCTCGTTCTTCTTGAGCGAGTTCTGGATCGCCAAGCGTATCTAGTTACCCGGTGGCTGCAGGTCGGATTTATCCACGGCGTCATGAACACCGATAACATGGCCGTATCCGGTGAGACCATTGATTACGGACCCTGCGCGTTCATGGACCATTACGACCCGGCGATGGTGTTTAGTTCGATTGATCAGGGTGGACGCTACGCCTTCGCGAATCAGCCCAGGATCGCCCAGTGGAATCTGGCACGCTTGGCTGAAACCCTGCTGCCGCTCATCAACACCGACCCCGAGCAAGCCATCGCGCCGGCAACCGACGTCATCAATGCCTTTTCCGAACGGTTCGAGGATTACTGGCAGGAGGGGATGCGTTGCAAACTAGGGCTCGCAACCGCCGAGCCGGATGATAGCACTCTGACTCAGGAACTATTTAATGCAATGCACCGTGACGCAACGGACTTTACCCTGACCTTTCGAGAGCTGTGCGCCGCTGCCGAAGAGCCTCAATCTGAAGTTACTGTGCGCAATCTGTTTGGCAACTCCCAACCGATTGACACATGGATTAAGCGTTGGCGGGAACGGTTGGCGCGAGATCCGCAGACGCCAAACCAACGTGCCGCCCAAATGCGCGCAGCTAACCCGGCCTTTATTCCGCGCAATCATCGCGTTGAACAAGCGCTTAGTGCAGCCGTGGAAAAGGGCGACTTCCAGCCCTTCGAGACCCTGCGGCAAATACTCGAAAACCCCTATCAAGACCAACCCGCGATGGCGGCTTATGCAGAACCACCACTGCCTTCGGAACGGGTGTATCAGACGTTCTGCGGTACTTAAGCGAGGCCAGCGAAGCACTCGTGTTCAGATTTCTGTCACGTCTTGTTGACCTTCCCCCTGACTATAGGGGAAATAGTGATCAATCAGCCGCTGTCGGTAGTTATCGTGGTCTAGGGAGGTTGCCCGGAAATTAGGCTCTTTGAGCATCGCTTGATACCAGCTGTGATAACGTGACCAGATTTCCTCATCTGCCGGCAATTCGAAACCCCGGTAATGCCCCATTAGCGTATTGATGCGATAGGCAAAGGGCATGAGCGAAATATCAACAGCCCCGATCTGAGCACCATTGAAATATGGGCCGTTTGGCGACATTGCTGCTGCCAAATCAGCTAGGCCGCTAATGAGTTTCTTTCGGGAGTCATTACGATAGTCCCCCGCGTCCTTCGCTTTGAGGAATCGATAAAAGTACGGAACGATGCTGGTATTGACATGGTCCATCCAAAATCGCTGCTCTGCCCGCTCATTGGGGTTTTCTGACAAGATAGGGTTGGTGGCGGGGGCCAAATCTTCCAGATACTCGACGATTCGGCTTGAGTCGATTATGGTCGTATAATCCGTGTCTTTAGTATTGGGCTGAACAATCACAGGAACCTTCGCGCTGTTACGCGAAATCTCAAGCCACCAACGCGATTTTCGGTAGGGATCGACCTCAATATACTCAAAATCGAGTTGCTTGTGTAGCAGTGTGGTCCAGGCCCTCTGGGCAAATGGGCAATACCAGGCAGAGTAAAATTTCATGGATGATTTTTCAGCAAATTTATTGTCTTGCAGGTACCCTACCCGGACCCCTTGGTGATTGTTGAATCCTCGGAAGACAAACGCAAACTGCTGCATGGCGAGGCCGATTATTCGCGGCTATTAGTCAAATTGTACGAAGACATCGTTCAGTTCGCCGAGATCACCATTTCGCACCGTGACCCAACCCGTATCAATGACCACTACGTTATCGACCCGTCGCCGATACCGCGTTGGGATGTCCCGAAAATGGACCAGTCCAAGGCGTTAATTTTGCTCGCTGCCGGGCGGGAGAAGAAAAACTACGCGGTGCCGCCCCATACCAACGCAGTGCCGCTGGCCTTCGAGGATGTGCCGTTCCGAGTTGAGGATTTTCGCGATGCGCATGGGGTACGCCGCGCTTGTGCTCGCGGCGGCTTTACCACCAGTTTTCTCGACGAATACGTAGATTCTGCCAGCGGGGAACAGGTCTATCGCTGTTCCGATACCGATTGGTGTGATGAGCAACTCGCTAGTCACGCCGCGTTGCGGGTAGGCAATGGATAAGGTGCTGGAGGTTCGTAATCTGAGCAAGCGCTATGGCAAGGGATGTCCAGCCTGCTTTGCTAAAACCGGCCCGCTGTTCGAGTCTAATATCTGCCCGGATTGCGGCAGCGTGGTTGCTATCCATGACATCTCGTTCGACCTCTACCGGGGTGAAATTCTCGGCATCATGGGCGAATCCGGCGCAGGCAAATCGACGGTACTTAAAGGGATTTATCGCACCTATCTTCCCAGCCAAGGACGCATTCTCTATACCGCGCAGAACGGTGAAGTGATCGACCTCGCCCGCGCCGGTGAGCATCAAATTCTTGACCTGCGGCGTCACGAAATCGCTTTCGTCACCCAGTTTTTGCATTGTTTACCGCGCCAGCCTACCGAGGACGTGGTTGCACAACCCTTGGTCCAGCGGGGCAGGCCGATTGCCGAGGCCAGAGCGCTGGCGCGTGAGCTACTGGCAGCCATGAAATTACCGGAACCGCTCTGGGGCATCTCACCAGCGACCTTCTCAGGCGGCGAAAAACAACGGGTTAATCTGGCACGTGGTTTAGTTGCCAAACCACGATTGCTATTGCTTGATGAGCCGACTGCCAGTCTTGATCCCGACGCCACCGACCGGGTTGTTAAGCTGATTGAGGATTTGAAAAGCGACGGTGTAGCGATGCTGGCGGTCTTGCACCAACCGGAACTGGTCGCGCGCATGGCCGACGATGTGGTCACACTCCATCAGCCAATCATGACTCAACCGCCGCTGGAGGAAAGAGTCGGATGAAAACCTGTTTAAGCAATGCCACAATCGTACTGGCCGATGAGGTGCTCGAAAACGCTGCACTGTTGATTGAGGATGGTGTGATCAGCGCGGTCGATCCAGCCTCGACGACGGGCGCCGAAATCATTGATCTGGCCGGAAAGCTACTCATGCCGGGGATGATTGATCTGCACTGCGATGCGCTGGAAAAAGAAGTCGAGCCACGTCCGAATGTGCATTTTCCACTCGACTTTGCCTGTGCTCAGGCCGATAAGCGCAATGCGGTGTCCGGTATCACCACGGTGTATCACGCGCTGTCTTTTGCTAATGATGAACTGGGCATTTCGCCGGGCGAATTGCCCGTGCAGTGCATGACTGGCGGCCTCATGGCCTGGTCGATAACCGGGTGCATTGCCGCTACGAGATCACCGATGAAACCGGATTGCCGGTCTTAAAGCAACTGCTGGCCGAACAAGCCATGTGCTTGATTTCAATGATGGATCACAACCCGGGACAGGGGCAGTTCAAAGACATGGCGGCCTATTGTGACTTTCTGACCCGCACCTACCAAAAGACTGTTGACGAAGTGAATACCATCGTCGAGCGCAAACGGGAGGCCGCGACCGGCGCTTATGAGCGGGTCCGGGAATTGGCAGAGGCAGCCCATGCTGCAGGGATTTCCGTCGCAAGTCACGACGATGATTCAGCAGAACGTATCGCCACCATGAGTGCTATTGGTGCGGATATATCCGAATTTCCGATTTCCCTTGACGCCGCTCGCGCTGCTAAATTTGCGGGTATGTCGACTATCTTCGGAGCCCTCAATATCTTGCGCGGCAAAAGCCAGTCCGGTTCTATGAAAGCCATTGATGCCATCCACCAAGGGCTTGCCGACTGTCTGTGTGCGGACTATGCGCCAGCTACGCTGATCGTCGTGGTATTGCGTTTACCGGAGCAATCCGAGCTTGATCTGCCGGGTGCTATCCGCATGGTCACGGCAAATCCGGCCAGGGCTGCGAAGCTGCAAGATCGCGGGGTAATCGAAGTCGGCAAACGAGCCTACCTGGTCGCCGCGGGCCAACCCGGCGGCTTGTCGCAAGTGACGGATGTTTGGGTGCATGGCAAAACCGCTTACCGTGCTCGCTATGATCATGGCTGAGCTTTGCTGAGCGGTGCCGGGCATCCTCCGCATGGCGAGAATGCTAATAACGGCATAGCCGCTTTTCTCAACAGCCATGTTGGATAACGCCTATCTGTTAATCGGCGTTTCCGTGCTGATGCATGTAACGTGGAATTTGCTGGCTCGCCAGGTGGAGGCCAAAGCCAACTACATCTGGTGGGGGTTGCTGGCTCATCTCATCATGCTGGGGCCGTATGCACTGTGGAGCTTGGTGAATAACGTCCATTGGGATAGGCCTTTGCTGCTGTCCTTGGCGGCGACATCAACGGCGAACACGGTTTATTTCATCGCTTTACGACGCGCCTACCATTATGCCCCGGTGGCGTTGGCCTATCCGTTGGCCCGGAGTTCTCCGTTATTGATTGCGCTGTGGTCATGGCTGTTCTTTGCCGAAGACATGTCATTCTTGGAATTGTCTGCGATCAGCGTGAGTGTGTTCGGGTTGTGGATACTGGCGGCTTCGTCTCGGTATGCCGATACGCGACATGCGTTGCCTTGGGCGGCTGGTGCCGCTTTTGCCACCAGTCTCTATTCGCTGAGCGATAAGGTGGCCGTCAGCTATCTACCGGGATTTTTCGAACAACTGGGGTTTATCACGGTCGGATACAGCGCATCGTTCATCGGTTTATCGTTAGTCCAGCGCGTTGAGACCGGTCACTGGATTCCAGGATCAAGGCCGCCGTGGAACCTATTGTTGATCGGCGGATTGTTCATCGGCACTTCCTATGCATTAATCGTCAGGGCGATGCGGGACCTACCCGCGGCTCATGTTGTTTCGTTTACTAATGCAGGGATCGTATTGGCAGTCCTGCTGTCGATTTCTGTATTCCACGAGCGAGCATATTGGCAACACCGTCTCGCTGGCTCGCTGGTTGTCAGTGTTGGACTGATTCTGCTCGGCTGGATTCGATAATTGCACTGGTGATCTATCATGATGGATCTCCGCAATCATTTCGATCAACATTTTGTCCAGAAAACCCCTAACCGAATTCGTGAGGCATATCACATGAACGACATAACCAAGCTGACTATCGCGTTGGCGTTATCGCTGATCCTGAGTCCTGCAGCACTTTTAGCGCAGGAAACCCAACCGCAAGCCCCAGCCGAGCCTGAGATACTTGAACCCGAAAATGCCACTCAGCAAGAGGAAGAAACCACCGCTGAACAAGCCGATCCAGCAGCGGCTGCCAATGCTACGCTAACCATTATGCAACAGCGTATGGAAGAAATGCTTTCCCATTGGGACAAGATGAACCAGGCCACCGATCCGGCGGAACGCCAAAAGCTGATGCAGGAACACCGTCAGCAGATGATGGCGCTCAATACCGCGTTGCGTAACATGACTCAGCAACCCGACATGAGAGGACACGGACGAGGCAGGATGATGGAACAAAGGATGGCAGGAGGCTCAGGCAAACAAATGCACCACTGCAAAATGGGCCACATGCGAGCAGGCAAGATGGGTCATGGTAAAAAATGCCCGATGATGAACAAGCATTCAGGCATGTACCACGGCAGAGGTAGCAGGATGCACCACAACAACGAGGGTATGATGGAAGCCTTCCGGCAACTGGAAAAACGGGTCGATTTACTGCAGCAAACGGTTGAGTACTTGATGGAAGATTAATCAGGGAACGTCTGAAGTCACTGGGATAATGCATAGAGCATTAGTCTCCCGATTTTTAGGAGAGATTAATGCTCTATTTTGCAATCACTGTTCAAGAAACAAATTTCTGAAGTTCTTCGATAAGCACCATCTCTGAGAATTCAAGCTGAAGTGGGCATCGCAGCGTTACGACGCCGGAACCAGTTGAAGAATGAGAAACCAGAACCTTTACTAGTTGAAGGAACGGGTACCCGTTCTTCCTCAGAAATTTGAATTTCTTTGGTATGTTCAGTTTGTCTAAACGCATTCAATAGCTCATCAACGCCGTTGCTATCTAATTTGTAGGGATCGAAGGAGCTAAGCCCAGTTTGTCTGATAAATTTATTTTCAATCGACTTGAGCGATATAAATTTCATTGACCAACCATCGAAGTAACGTCCTGTAGTTTCCCTCATTTCCAGAATTTGTACATCTTCGTGTCGTGGATCAGTAAGAATTTTGTTATAGATACGGTTGACTGCTGGCCGTGGGCCCTCCAAGCACTGGAAAAAGTACTTATTGCCCAGAAACAGTAAGCCGGTTACCCCTTGTTTGGGATTGTTTCTTTTCGATGCTTCTAAAACAAGCATTATTTCTCTAGGATTGAAAGACTTGGAGGCTTTGCTTGCGTACACCATTCTGACTAATTTCATTCTGGAAGATCCTCGGCAAACTGATAAATATATTGAATTGCAATGCGGCAGCGTCAGCAACTTCATTGAATCATGGCAAAGGGAAAAATAATTTGTTGCCTGAGAAACACTATAAACACCCAGATAAATATGTACATATCTTTTACAATATTTAACATTTGTCGAGCATTTCTGTACAGATTATGTACAAGATAAAGACGTTCTCCTCTTCAGGATCGTTCTAAGTCATTGCTCTCGCATCAAAGAGCAACACTTAACAGCCACCCCGCAACGCCGCTGCACAAAACCACCAGCCAAGGCGGTAACTTCCAGAACATCAAGGCCACTAATGCGATCAGAGCTAATCCGAAATCCTGGGGGCGATGGATCGCGCTAGTCCAAACCGGGTTGTAAAGTGCCGCCAGTAGTAGTCCAACCACTGCGGCATTGACCCCGGCCAACGCGGCTTGGGTACGCGTATTGCGCCGCAGTTGCTCCCAGAATGGCAAAGCACCGGCAACCAACAGAAAAGAGGGCGCGAATACAGCGACAAGGCAGATCAAACCGCCCATCCAACCGGATGGTGCCGTGTTCATAGACGCACCGAGAAAGGCGGCGAACGTGAACAACGGACCGGGTACCGCTTGCGCTGCACCGTAACCGGCCAGAAAGGCATCGTTGCTTACCCAACCCGGAGGCACAACTTCAGCTTGCAATAGCGGTAAGACAACGTGGCCACCACCGAACACCAGCGATCCAGCACGGTAAAAAGCATCTGTCATCGCCATCGTTTGATTGGGCAGCCATTGCGCCAATACCGGCAAACCAAGCAACAGGACAAAGAATAAAGCCAGCCAAGTAATCCCGGCCTTAGGGCTTACGGAAATCGGCAACGGATCGTGGGCAGCGGCCTGCGCGGGCTTAAATAAGAATAAACCGGCGATACCCGCAACCAGAATCACCCCAACCTGCCCCCACGCGTAAGGCACCAGCAGAACGATACAACAGGCAACCGCCATGAGGGTAACGCGCGGCGTATCCGGGCAAAGGTTTTTTGCCATCCCCCAAACGGCTTGCGCGACCACCGCGACTGCCACTATTTTAAGACCGTGCAGCATATCCGGTGTAATAGCATCGCTGTAGGTCGAGATCCCCAGCGCAAACAGAATTAGCACGATAGCAGATGGTGCGGTAAATCCTGTCCAGGCCGCCAATGCGCCTGCATAACCCGCCCGCGTCATCCCCAACGCCATACCGACCTGGCTGCTCGCTGGTCCCGGCAAAAACTGGCATAACGCCATCAAATCCGCATAGCTGCGATCAGTGAGCCAGTTGCGACGCGTAACAAATTCTTCACGAAAGTAACCGAGATGCGCGACGGGACCACCGAACGAGGTCAGCCCGAGACGCAAAAAGATGAGGAAGACCGGCCATGGATTACGATCGTCCATCTGTTCATTGACCATGTGTTTTATTCGCCTTTTCGATCTAAAAGGGATTTTTTAAAGGTAATTGGAGGTGTGTGAGATAAGAAAAACCAGTCTGCACGTGTAAGTTTGCAAGTTTGTGATCCAAACTGTGAGTCTTTAAGGTTTGCATCATTAGGTGGGCCATAGCGTAGGGCCATGTCTACAGAATCGCGATATAAGTCAATGTTACTGTCATTGATATTCGCCCTCACGCTGACATCTGGGTAGGTCTCCATAAATTCACCAAGCCACGGAATCACCAAATTCCGGCCCAAGTCTGATGACACTGAGATGCGCAGTTCACCATCGACAATAGCCAGGTCATTCTTCATGTTTTGTTTGGCTTGATCCAACATAAGCAGGGCCTGCTCACATTGGGGAATATATCTTTCCCCCGCACTGGAGAGCCGAAGGTGCCGGGTTGTGCGGACAAACAGTTCCACGCCTAACGCGCGCTCTACCCGCTTAAGCGCCGCACTGGCAGTCGCAGTCCGCATATCCAAGTGCACCGCTGCGGCAGTAATACTTCGAAACTCAGCGACTTTGAGGACAACTTGAAGGTCTTCTAACAGCATATTCTCAAAAAATAATTGATAATTTATCAAAAATTATGCTGTTTAACGCGAAGCAATCAAGCTCTACAATTTCATCCAGTAAATATTCAATGGATGAAATACCATGAAAGCTGATGGCTATAGCAAATCCCTAGCCAGAGGAACTGAGTTTAACTATTGGAGGAAACGAACATGGCTAAATTAACTATCGTCGCTAATATCACGGCCAAAGCCGGCAAAACTGATCTGATAAAAGCTAAGCTTGAAAAACTAATCGATACCACCCGTGCTGAGGCAGGCTGCCTACAATACGATTTGCATCAGGACAATGAAAATCCAGCCCACTTTATGTTTTACGAGAACTGGGAATCCCGTGAACTTTGGCAGGCGCACATGCATGCACAGCATATCAAGGACTTTTTGGCTGCAACGGATGGAGCGGTCGAGACATTCACTGTGAATGAGATGACGATGCTGGCTTAGTCTCGTGTAGGCGGGGCTGCCTCTATATTCCGCTCGTATTTTTGCTGTACATAAATCGGAGAAAATAACTTATGAAAGCGATGGTGATTGAAAAATTTGGTGCGCCTGATGTGTTTGGTTTAACGGAGATGGAGTCGCCGAAACTTAGCCCAGGCCATGCCATAGTGAAAGTCATGGCGAGTAGTGTTAATCAAATTGACTGCAAAATGCGCAGTGGTGCCGTTCCCGCTATTACTCCTCCTTTTCCAGCTGTAATACATAGCGATATTGCGGGAGTCATCACAGAAGTAGCTGATGATGTTAAGCAATTCTCCGTCGGTGATGAGATATACGGCTGTTCCGGAGGCATCAGTGCGGTGAGCGGAGCGTTGTGCGAGACGATGCTCGTTGATGTGGATACCATTGCGAAAAAGCCAACATCGCTCACGATGGCAGAGGCTGCGTCTCTCCCGCTGGTGACGATTACCGCTTGGGATGCTTTATTCAACAAAGCCAAGCCGTTGGCTGGCCAAGATGTATTGGTACACGGAGGATTAGGTGGCGTGGGACATATTGGCGTGCAATTGGCTGCGCACGCCGGTGCACACGTTTACACGACGGTTGGTAACGATACGGAGTTTGCTGAAGCACAGGCATTCGGCGCAAAAGCGGCCATCAACTATAAAACCGAATCTACGGCAGACTATGTCGCCCTGTTAACGGGTAGCAAGGGGTTTGATCTGGTCTTTGATACCGTTGGCGGACCCAATTTAGAAAATAGCTTCGCTGCAGCAAAACTCTACGGGGAAATAGTAACTACTGCTGCACGAATTACATTGGATTTATCACCCATGCACCTAAAGAGCTTGAGCTTGCATGTGGTATTCATGTTACTTCCGTTGATCACGGGACAGGGTCGAACGCTATATCACAACGTGTTGAGTGAGGCTGCGACATTAGTGAATCAAGAAAAGTTACGGCCACTTATCGATGCAACTCAGTTTACCTTTAGCAAAGTTGGCGATGCTCATGCCTATTTGGAATCGGGCCAAGCCAGCGGGAAAGTAGTCCTGGTCAATGATCTGCATGGATGATTTGGTTTACTACAGCACAACCCGGTTGCGGCCCTGCGCTTTGGCTCGGTACAGGGCCTCGTCCGCTGCCTTGAAAATGGCATCGAAAGTTTGCTTCTGGGTTGGATCGGAACAAGAGACCCCGAAACTGGCGCTTACGTTCAGCGGCTCCCTGCCTTGATACTGGATCCGGTGTTTTTGAACCCGACAGCGCAATTTCTCGGCGATAGGTTGGCAATTTTTGTCCTGTACAGAGATTAACCCCTCAAACAACTATTCTATGCCTATCTCTCTTAGGTAGCGGCGAGCGCCAGGGTGGATGCGGTCAGGATCTCCAGCTGCCTTCCAGGTATTTTGAGGTAATGTGTCCCGTCCCTGAGTCAGTCGAGCAGATAACTTCGGTTGTCCTTCATGGATCGCTTTGGTCAAACGATAAGCCAATTCATCAGGGAGGTTCGGGCGAGCTAATAAAAAGCTGAAAGAGCCTATGGTTTGTAATGGCTCTGCCTGGCCTGGATATGAATTTGCTGGAATCTTTAAGGGTTGCAAAAAGGGATACTTAGCGCTGACCTTAGCAATCTGGTCGTTGCTCAGCCCCACAAGTCGTCCTCCCCCTTGCATGATCTTTGTGAAATTTGGCCAGCCAACACCCCCACCCCATTGTGCGGCGACCTCGCCATTGAGGACCATGGGTGCACCATGCCCGGCACGCTCTAAATAAACAGCTTCGAAGTCCTGGTCTCGGTCCAGCCCCAAAGCATCGGTGACATATTGTGCAAGCAGTGTCAGCCCCGAGGACTTTGTACCCCAAGCAACCTTTTTGCCGATTAAGTCGGAAAACGTCTCTGCTGGACTGTCCCCCCTGACAGCAAAGGCGCCGAAGGTGGGATAAATAGCCGTGATAATTTTAAGCGAGGTGGGTGTCTCTCGGTTTATCCCCTCAAAGGCTTCGCGTGCCGGAAGGCTGGCAACCAATGCCACATCCAGTGTGCCTTGCTCCAGCAAAGGGATATTCTGGCGGCTACCACGGGTGTTCCGGGCTAACAGGTTAAGGGTAGGCTCAGTGGAGTTGACAACCTCAGCCAGAACCCCACCGTAGAGCTCAAAACCTCCCCCAGGGGTGGCTGTACCCAAAATAACAGAGGTTCGCTCGTCAGCATGGCAGGGAGTCAATCCAACACTACTCGCAATAATCAGGGCCCAAATTGCTAGCTTAATCGATAGTTTCATGTCAAACCTCGTTATCCATGTGGACTCGTCGTACCCGAACCGCGCAGTATTTGAATTCGGGAATTTTGCCGAAGGGGTCCAG
>JAZBPA010000188.1:0-23545 GCA_036351435.1 Candidatus Competibacteraceae bacterium | reverse complement strand
TATTGCTTAAAGCTGCTGGCCCACTTACCAACTTCGCCGCCTTCCAGAATGACCACGCGACTCCAGAATATATCGAACCGTTTTGCGATCTCGTTCGGCTCCAGCCCTGACTGGGTAGAGGGGTGTGCTTTCAGAGTTTCTAACAAGCGAAACAGCTCGATTTCAGCTTGGCTGACAGCCCAAAGCCCCTCCGCTGGCGGAGTTACGGTCAATTGGGTCTGCAAACTACTCAAACGACTAATACTGGTTAGCACACTCACCGTGAAGACGGTAACAATCAACGTGAGCACGCTGTAAACCAGCTGACGTCGATAATTCATCGCACTTCGATGCGGTGCAGCTGCCAGACTGAGCGGGCGACATGGGCGGCGGTTTTTGTCTCCGGGAACTCATCGGTTGGATAAATAATCCATAGCGGACCTTTGTCACGACGAGTCAATGCTTTGCCGTTCGCAGCGAACGCCAACAAAATCGGATAACGCGTGAAGTCGTCCAACGGGATAGTGACGGCATAATCATTCAACGCCAAGGCCAACACTTCTTTGCCGTTCGCACCAACTGCTTTCATGACATCACGCATCAACACACCATCGAATTCCTGAATCCCATCAGTCCAGGGTGTGGTCCGTCGTCGTTGTTGCACGCCCAGAGCTTGCAGCATAGCGAGATCGAATTCCGCCTTGCCGGGTGCATTGGTCTGATTGATAGCGCCAGTTACGGTCAAGATAATCTCACCTGTCGGACGGGCTAGTTGCTCCTGTGCAATGGTAAGACTGGGGATACTTACAAACAGCACTATGAGAGTGATCAGGGTAAATATCGAGCGTTGCATAAGTTAGCTCTCCGCAGGGGGTGGATGGTTGCTAATCGGAGTGAGTGCCCACGATCCGGTCCCGGTTCCGCAGGGCCTCAAACCCGTCACCTTGGTGGATGGTCAACTGGCCGAACGGAATACCCCAGTTTTCCTGGTTGCATACTGCCACGCAGGTTTGTTGCGCCAACCGCCCGAGTTTGAAATACGCACTCGCTGCTTCGCCTTTCATGGTGAGATAGAGCAAGTAATCCAGTGAACTGGCCCCTGCTTCCTTAAATTCCACCGCAATATCTTCCACTTGCTCAGCCAGTCCGGCGTTTTCAAACGCGGTAATAAGCGCTTGCTGGAAGCGCTCTGGGACTAAATCCAAACAGATTGCTTGATGACGATAGTCGATGCCGAACGTAACGGCAAGACCGAAACCCTGCCGTGACAGATTGCGCACATTGAGTTGGAAAAAATCAGCTGTCGGGTAATGAACGACACTGCCAACCACCTTGAGTTGCACCTGATCCAGAGTCTGTCTTAGCACTTGTCCTAGCCGACCATCGGGTAGCAGAACATAGTCTCCCTCCTGGCAAGGGAACCAAGGCTCAACACCACAGGGGCGTGATATCAGCTCGTTGAGCATCGCTAGCGGCAAACGAATTACGCCTTCCAAGACTGGATTGCGCAGCACCGAATACACGTTAATCGATTTGACCTGTAACGGTATCCCATTGTAAATCACCCGTTCTCCGGTTCGCACCGGTCCCACATCCAACAGCAAGCGGATTTCAGTGATGTAACGCGGCAAGGTTTGACGCAGTCCCAATCCCAGCACCACCAGGGCGAGAATCGCCAAGACCAACAGCAGCAAATCGCTGCGAAGATAAAACACGATCAAAACCGCGAAGACGGCGAAAACCCCGGTGAGTAGACGGTAACTGTAGCGGATTAATCGGGCTTTCTTGATGCGTTGCTTCTGGTTTCGTCGGTTACCGGCTTTTTCATGGACCCACAGCAAGGTACGCATGAATACCCAAACCGCGATAAACGCCAAAGCCGCTAACCCCAGGGTTAACCCACGACCACGGAGAAATTCGTCCAATGCCATCTGCACAGCTTCCAGGGGAGAAACGTCGTTACCCTGGAGGCTGGCTAGCTGAAATCTAGCATTTTCAAGTTCCTGCTCAATATCGCTACGACGCTGCTGCCAATCGGCGGCAAGTCCTTTGAGTTTTTCCTCAACCGGGGCAGGTAGCGTGTGTCCCTGAAATACCGTTATCGAATCGAGCGCCTTGTCGATAATCTCCAGCTGGTCTTCCTGGCGGTTGATTTGGCTGCGCAGTTCCTCAATTTTGCGGGGTTTATCGGTAAGCTCTTTGAGGCCGCTCAGAATCGGCCGGGTGATCTCAATGAGCTCTTCCTGCCAATTAAATGCAGCTTCAGGTTCATCTGAGAAAATCGACAGGTCGATACCACCAATCGCAATCCGTTCAAAAGAACTGTTCAATTGCTGGATTTTATTTTGTAGGTCGGTGAGATCTTCTTGTAACTCTTGTTTGCGTTCGTCTTCACGAGCTTTATTAACCTGTTGTTTCAATTCATCAAGATTGGGGCGTTTATCGGACAACGATTGATGAATATCGGTCAGCCGGTCGATAGCTTGCTGAAGTTCCGGTGATTGAGCGGCCGTCTCCTCAATAGCTGCAGGTTCGGTGGGCGATTCCACCGGCGCAGGGTCCTTCGCTAAAACAGGCACTGCCCCAATCGATAGTGCAATCATTAGCCAAGCTAAAAACAACCGCGTGAGGTGCTGCATGGTGGACATACTGAGGAATGCTCCAGAAGGTAAACCGGCGAGCACAGAGCGCTATTGATGCCGGATAGAACGAGATGAATATTCGATCAGCTGGTTATGACCGAGAAATTATCGCTTGTAAACGACTAGCAGCATAGAATGGTAAACCCCCATTTTAAACAACCGGGCAATACTTAGGAGTCGATCATGAGCGAGTCTTCCCACCACGACAATAAACTGATTCAAGCCTATGACAGAATGGTAGAACGGGTAAAAACGGTGCTCGAAGAATTCGAGCATGTTGAAAAGGAAACCTTACCCAATCTCCAACGCAGTATCGAACATGCTGCAGGAAAGGCTGTGGAACTCGGTGAGTTGACCCGAGAAGAGGCGCATATAGTCAGCGATTACTTGAAACGGGACCTGCAAGATGCCGGACACTATCTGGCTGAAACCGGCCATGATCTAAATACTTGGCTGCGTTTTGATCTGGAATTGATTGAAGAGCGCCTGTTCGAATTCTTTGCCAGTGCCGCTGATAAAACTCGTCTGGAGTTGCTGAATTTTTCAGAAATTGTGGAACGTGCGTCTCATTACTCCAGTGGCGAAATTACCGGGCCAGGCACATTGCAGTGTGACCAGTGCGGGGAACAGTTGGCCTTTCACGCGACAGCGGTTATTCCGAAATGCCCACAGTGCGGTGCTACTGTGTTCAGTCGGGTGCTTGATTCTAACGAAGAGTCTGCTGCCAAAGAAGCCTAGCGTTTGGCGTTTCGACTGAGCACTCAACGAGGATCACCGCCACATCGTGAAAGCCCGCGGCTACGTCGCTGACGCGCTTCCACAATCTCGGTGTTTGAAACTCTCAAACACCACTTGTAGTGGCTTTTTTGGTCAGTGTGCCAAAGTGGTCCCGAGAAGCCGCAGCCTTTGTTGCGATTTTCATTACCTTGCCAAACGGCTGTGCGTGCGTAACTTTCGCAAAATTCCCGCCGATCAGACGAGGGATCTCCATAATCGGGACGGCCATAGTCGGGACGATTAGATTCTCTCCTGCAGCGTCGCAAATCCTCTTCTCGTTTACGGTTTGACTTGTCGGCTTTGTCATAGGAATTATCCCGGCACCACCGGTAGTGGTCGTCATAATTGGAGTGCCAACGACCGCCTTTAAGACCACAGTCACGTCTTTGGTTTTCATCGTATTGTCTGACGGCCTGGCGGGCATAGCTGGTGCAGAAATCTCGGTCAGCAGCGCGAACCTTAGCCGGCGTGAAGGCGATCAAAATAAGGGCGGTGAGCGAAAACATTACCCCTGTTGTCGCTTTGAAACCGAACGCATTCATGATTGGACACTCCTGATAACTGAACTAGGACTTACTACCCAATTAATTGCATTACCCACGGCCCCACGAAACCCGCGATAACTCCGAAAATGAGCAACAGCAACAGAGAAAACGCCATAACAATCGCCTCTTTCCTAAACATGGGTATCAACTCTGAAAGTGATTGTAATCGGGTTGTGGTAACTGGATAGCTCCCATAACCCGATCATCAAAAAATTCAGTGGTATACCGGTCAGTGAATGACCAACTGTTTGTCCTTATCGTGCTTATGCTGCTGGTAATAAGCTACCAGGGTCGGCAGATAGCTTTTGAAATCAGGACACGCCACCCCCGAACCTTCCAGATCCTGCTGCGCTTGCGAACAATCGTAAGATGACAAGCAGGTGAAATAATCCAGCGATTCCAACTCAACCTGCAACCATTTACGCGCCGGGGGGACTGCTAACGACACTTTGGCAGCCGCCACCGGCAGCGTACCGACCGGTTTGCGGCCCAGTGATTCTTCCATCAGCGCACGGTATATTTCCCGTACCGTATGGGGTTTCGGATCCGTCAAATGATAGGTCTTGCCCACCCCGGCTTCGGCATGGCCCAAATAGAGCGTGGCATCGAAGATGTAATCAACCGGGACGAAATTAGCTTCCGCCTTGCCGGGGCCAAAATACGGGATAAACGGCATGAACTTAAGATGTTCGAACAAATTCAGGATGAAATACGGCCCGTCGAATTTGATCGTTTCTCCGGTCTTGGAATCGCCCACTACAATGCCGGGCCGGATGATCGTGGTCGGTATTCTATCGACGATTTGCCGGACCAGCACTTCCGCTTCATATTTGGTGCGCTCGTAATGGTTTTTAAACGATTGACCCATCTCCAACTCGGTTTCCAGAATCGGTCCTTCCCGCTTACCGGATACATAAGCGGTGCTGAAATACACGTAACGCTGCAGATTTTTCAGCGTCAACAACCACTCATTCACTAGACCAGTACCAGTAACATTAACTGTTTGGGCGATGTGTTCAGGTACAGCCAAGTCGTAAACAGCGGCGAGATGAAAGACATGGGTGACAGCTTCTTTGAGTCGGGCGTCTTCACCAGATTCAAGCGCTAAGTTGGGCTTGGTGATGTCGCCTTGGATGATACGTAATTTGTCCGCCGGGATATTCTCACCGGCAGTAATTTTGGCGACCTCGGCCTGTGCTTTGTCCAGCATATCAGGCAGCACTAACAGGTTGATCTCAGCGATAGGATAATCCTCGCGAATCATCTTGCGGATCAAGGCAGTAGCGATAAAGCCCGGAAATCCCGTGAAAAAATACGTGTTCATTAAACCCCCTACGAGCTAATAGTGTGCGAACAAATCGGTCCGCGCCCGGGCCGCATGATACGGGAAATCGGAACTTGCGTCTGCCGTGGCTGCTAGCTAGTTATCCTTGCTCAAAACACTTCTGCAGTAAATTCCATATGCACTGTGCTGCGCAAGCGCGCTACGGTCCGCAAGGATTCTTTGAGCCGACGAAGTTCCCACGGGGAAAGCGCTTCCGGGGCGATATAGGCTCCAGGCAACCGATCTTCCCGCTGTGCGCGGATTTGTTCACGCAACAATAATCCCGTAAGACAGATAAATGCGTCCTGAACAGCATCTGCTAATTCCGCCTTTAGCACGTTCCGTTGCTTTAACACAGCAAGTCGTTTGACTGTTTCAGTGGTGGCAATGCCTGCCTGTAAGCCTAGCAGACGTACGCCTTCCAATAACGGGCGCAACCCGTTGCGTTTAATGTCAACTTTGCGATGCCCCTCCTGACCGGGAAGACGTTCCCGCTTGAGGGTCCGAAATGGAGTGATGGCTACATCGTGATCGAACTGCAACACTTCCAGTTCGCGCATAAATCCATGATGCCGAGGCACGTTGTCGGTAATGGAATCGCGCAGTTGCTGAGTCAGATTGCGATCGCCGAATACATGGCGAAAATCAATCCAGATATCCAATAAAGTGGTAGAGGCCAGCGAGGGTTTACGCATCCAATTTAGAAACTGTGTTTGCCATTCCTGCAACCGCTTGCGCCAGGAATGATTGTTGGCCATTACATAGCCGATACACAGCGGAATGCCAACCGCGTCAAGGCCGATATTCATGCGATTGGCCAATTCGTAAAAATAATCGTTGATTTTTGAATAGTGCTCGTCGGGGTAATTCGCCAAGATGAACCCATTGTCTTGATCGGGGCGTAATAAACTTTCCCGACGCCCGGCCGAGCCAGTGACCACTGCGGCGAACGGTACTGGCGGTGGACCCCACCCACGTTCGGCCATCTCTTCAAGCGCCTGCTCCAATACCCGGCGATAAAGCTCGTCGTTGAGTGTCGTTAGAACAGCCATGATTTCAGGCGGTGGTACGCGTTGCTCCAACAATACTGCAGCTAACTCGGCCTGACTGTGCTTGGCTTGGCTGAGTTCCGCGAGCGTACGATCGGTTGAGATTGACTCGACCAAAGCCAGTTGCTTACCTAATAGCGGGGTCAGCACATCTTCCACCCGCAACATGCCCTGCGGACGGTTGTCTTGATCAACCACCGGTAAGTGGCGCAAATTCCTGTCTCGCATCAGGGCAACGGCGCGAAACAGTGGCAAGTCGGCACGCACCGTATGTACCGGCTGGCTCATGACCACTTGCGCAGGAGTGAGCTTATCGGTAACGAAAGTCACCTGATGGAGAATATCGCCTGAGCTGATAATGCCGGCGATGCTGCCGGTGGGGGTCAACACCAAAACCCGTGGCGCTTTGCTCAGGCGCATTTGCTCGACAACCACCAAACAAGTCGTATCTGTTGTTACCGAGGGTGGCAACGGGCTCATAAAATCCCCTACCCGTTGCAAGAAAAGGCTGGTTTGGGCGCTGCGTTCCATTCCCTATCCTCAGCTGAATCAAATGCTGGTTGTTATCCTGACAAGCATAGACCGGCTCAGCCTCAGTGTGGAGTGAAATCAGCACTGCCAGCGCCTATGGCGATTCCCTTGGTATGGGGCAGTTTCTTGATTAACCCTGCATCAACAGAATTCGTAAATCAATAATCGCCGCGTTGGCCCGCGAAATATACGAGGCCATAATCAAGGAATGGTTGGTAAAAATGCCGAAGCCGTTGTTGTTCATGATCAATGGGCTCCAGATCTGATGTTCCGCGTTTTTCAGTTTGTGAATAATCCGCTGCAGGGCAGGACGGGCTCGTTTGCTCTCCAGGATACCGGCAAAATCGATTTCAACGGCTTTCAACATATGCAACAACGCCCACACATAACCCCGCGCTTCGAAAAATACATTATCAATCTCCATCCAGGGTGTGGTGGAAGTCACTTCACTCAGTGGCTTGTCCGGGTCGGCACTGCCGTCGGTAGCTTGAGCGGCTGGGGTGTAGAGTAGATCAGGGACATTAGAACTCAACCGGTGGGCTAAACTGCCTAAGCGCTTTTCCACCACTACCAGATAGGCATTCAGGTTATCAGCGCGGACAAAGAAACGCGCCTGCGAGGGGTTACTGCTTAGCCGGTCCAGATAGCGCTGTAACGCCGCAACCCCTTTTTTATATTCCATTTCGGTGGGAGGTACCAACCAA
Organism: Candidatus Competibacteraceae bacterium; assembly: GCA_036351435.1. Classification (GTDB taxonomy): domain Bacteria; phylum Pseudomonadota; class Gammaproteobacteria; order Competibacterales; family Competibacteraceae; genus JAAUQA01. The sequence goes on along the minus strand of JAZBPA010000188.1, from coordinate 15,994 downwards.
CTGTTCGGGTCGAAATGGAATTGGGCATCCGCGGCCATTAAATCTTTATCTTCCTCAGACTGCGACTGAGCCCGGCTGAACTCGTTACGCAAAGCGCGGGTCGCTTCGCGCAAATCGGTCAGCACGCCGAATTCCCAACTTGGCATGTTATCCATCACGTAACTGGGTAAGGACAGATCATTGCTGAGATAGCCGCCAGGCTTATTGAGCAACGTATCAGCGATCTTAATCAAAGCAGCTGTAACAGCGAAGCCCGGCACATTCGCCTTGGCCTCATCGCCACCAGCCATTTCCAAGGCGACGGGTTGAATATCGAAAAAGCCCGGTTCACGACTCCAATAAAACATTAGACCGAGAACGACGATGATGTAAGTCACCAGCGTCAGTTTCAGGGTCCAGAGGACCCCCTTGTCCCTCACGTTCTTAGGGTTGTATAGGCCGATCAGATAACTGCAGGCGTTTTTGAGTTTGCCGAAGAAGGTGCGTGCGCTCATAAGAAGCATCCTGTGACAATAAGTAACGATGAGTTAATTTTAGTGGGTTATGACGACATAAGGGATGGACGCAGGCTCAGGCGCACAAAACCTTGGCTTTATTGATGATCTTCCCTTCCGGATCGCGTACCACCACGCCAAGCGGTTGTTGCACTCGGGTGCCGCGGGTCAGCAGCCACATACTGCGGGCATCCGCCGGATCGCCACGGCGCACTTGTTCCACAGCACCGACCTGACGGCCGAGAACTGTGGAGTGTTGCAACTGTTCCAGAATAGGGTGCAGGCATGCCTGTAGCGTCTTATCGGGCAAATTCAGTGCATCTTGTAGCTGATAAATCGCTTTGATCAGTTTTTCTTGCTGTGAGATCTGATCCTGGTCAGTCAGTGTGGCAACAAAAGCCAATAACTCTTCTACATTCCGATAACCGTCATGAGTTTCCCGACAAGTCACCAGCACCCGGCTAAATCCACGGCTATCGGCGCGCGCAAACAGATTTTTATCGAGATAGGCCTGTAATTGCCGGTTTAGGTTAGCGACTAAAGCGGATTGACTAGCTGCCGGTTCCAAATGGTCGGCTAAGCGCTGTGAGTTGGTATGCAACCGCCACCAAAACCACAGACAAAACGAAACAAACAGGAGTTGACTGGCGAACAGCGCAGCGGTCATTGTGCTGCTCCGCCTCCAGATGTTTCTGTCTCCGGCAATACCGCCTGCGCTGGAGCAATCTGAGATAAACGTTCTTCCAAACTCGGCAACTGCCGGAACTCCAGTTGATCAATCCGCTGATTGAGTTCTCGCAAGCGATGCTCATTGCCGCGCTCGCTAACAAACAAGGCCACGTTCAGCGCGGTCGAAGCTATCGCCAGTAGCGCCACTGCAAATAACACATATTGATTCTTGATCATAACGCTCAATTCTCCAGCCAGCGATCCTGATTCATCAGCACGATACGCTGCAGCAAACCTTGCGGCTCGCCATCGATGCGTCCGGTGTCATTAAAATTATCCACAATCAAATCAGCCCCGCCGGGCACCCATTCTGACAGCATCACCTCCGGATGCGGTTCACGCAGCTGCAGCGAAAAATCGTCGCTTATCTCCAGATCAACCGTGTGTTGCTGAGTTTGGGAACGATTGGACAGATTGGCGATTAGCTCGGCGCTGCCGTCTTTACGAAACGCGTGGCCAATGCGGGTATCCTGACCGGCCTCTACGGTGACAGCCACCGTTTGGGGGCGGCTGTCACCGGCATTGACGATGATTTTATTGAGCTTAAGCCCAGTGGGCGTCTCTCGCACGGTACCGATATGTCGGGTGAAGACCGGCAAATCTTCCAGCATCTCGAAATGAATATGATCGCCGAACCGAAACCGCTGCGCACCATACACGACCGCGAGCTTGTCTAGATTCCCGTTATTCTGGAGTCTGGGTGCTGCCGGCAACAACTGATCCAGAGTACGAATCCGATGTGGCGGCAGCTGTAGGGATTTAACCACCATGTCTTTGATAAAAGATAACCGGGTGGAACGACCGCTCAGGATCACCGCATGCGGCTCGCGGTGATCGGCACGCAGGCTTTCCATCAACTCTTCAAGATAAAAGAAAATATCCATGAAGCCGGGCTCATTATGAGTCTCCAGAGACTGTCGGTCGGCTTCCACCCAGGTTCTCAGCACATCTCGGTTCAACACTAGGTGAGGGCCCTGTTGAATATTGTCTTCCAGCGCAACGCCGGCCAACAGCGGCTCGAAGCCGCGCAACAAGTCGTATTCGCTGTCCGCTTCTAGGCGCCAAGTTCCCTCCGGACCAGCCAGGGCGATCTTGGCCGCTTCCGCTAGTTCCGAAATTTTGGACACCACCAGTCGCTTATAAACGCGGGTGAAACCCGGATTATTGGACTCAATTTTGAAGTCCAGCGGCTCGGTGACGACATATTTTTGCTGGATAAAGGTCAGGATTGCGGTGGCGATGATATGCGACAAGCGATCACCGGCGCGGGTGAACCGCATCGATTCCAGCAACCGGAAGGTCACATCGACCGATTCATCATCGGCACGGGTCTTCCAGTGAATATCGACATAAGCGATATCAGTCGATCCGCCGCCGATGTCCACCACCAGCAATCTCAGCCCAGGTGCACCGTGAGGGTTACCCAGAAAACTAGCGGCCAGCGGCAAATTGGGGGTACCGAAATGGAAAAAGGTTTCCCACAGCACATAGGCTGCTACCGCTACCGGTTCGCTACACACCAGTTCCACCTGAAAATGACTTTGATTCTGTTCGTCTTGAGAAAACAACCGATTGGCCGCCCGTTGCAATAATCGTTGAAACACCGTCCGGTCGGCTTGCCGCCAGGTCAACGGGTAAGTCGTCATCAACCGAGTGATCTGTGGATAAAACTCCGGGGCATGGGAAGTGCCGTGCGGATTGGTAATGGAGGCCAATACCTGTTGTAACATCTGCTCCAGGGTATGCTCCAGGATTTCCAACACCGGATAAAGACCGACCCGCTGACCGACAATGCCGCGGAACTGCAAAGTCGGTTCAGTGGCTTGCAAATGCTCCGGCCAGTAACGCACGTATTTTTTGGGCGCATACAAATACGTGGCCAGCGGATTTTCCCGGATCAGCTCCTCGGCCCGCCGACTCAGAATCAGCCAGGGCGTTTCCAATTCGTTCGGGCTGACACGTAAGGCGATCATGCTGGAACGCAAGATATTGCGCTCACCTTGTGGTCGCTCGCGGTAGCGGGGATCGAAAGGATTACCGGGTTCTACAATGTGGGATTGCAACGGCCCCGCACCACGGCGACAGAACACAAACGCGCTGCCGGTGTTGCCGAAATCCATCAGCAAGCTGCCGATCTCGTTACGCGCCGTGCGATGTTCGGCCACATCAATATCAGCCAAGTGATGGGTTTTACGTTTCCGCCAGGATTCGTTGTCGAGCACAATCGGGACATTATTATGAATCTGAGCGCCGGCGCCGTTGTGCGTATCGACGACGAGGTCTAACTGGATTTCAGCCCCGCTGCGGGTGAGGCGAAAAAATATAAAATCGTTGGGATCACAGGCAATCCAATCAGTGCGATCGGCTTCATCCAGCTCCTGAGCAAAGGCAATGTGATCCCGAATCAACAGCCGAACCTCATTATCGGCTTGCCGCTCAGCGGTACGCGCGGCCATGCGCCACAGATCATTGACTATTCGTTGGCTTGATTCGGAGGCGGCACCGTTACCCAAGGTGACACCGAGCCCTCGACAGATTTGCAAGCCAGTGTTGGGCAACACGATAAAGTGTTGCACCAACGGGCGGCGGGCAGGAGTTAGCGGTTTACTCATCGGTTGCTGCCGATATGGCTAGATTCTCCGGCCCGTTGCCATGCCGCCGCAAGATTTCCCATTAACTCCCGGATCCGCTCCGATTCCGTGGGTTCTTGGTCTGCGCCGGGGAAAGGCGCGTTATATTGGGCAACCTGCAACAGTTGATAAAGAATTTCTCGGCTATGTAACTTGAGGCAGTGACTTACCAGTTCCAAGCTATTGGACAGGCCGCGATTAGGGGGGGCCAACATGGCCCTGTCATAACCCCAGTATTGCGCCCAAGCAATCAGTTGGTCGTCTAGGTAATCGGTGAATACCTCTGCCGGAGTGCCATCCAACCTAACCTGTTCGAGCACCATCTGTTTAATCGTCTCGCCCAGCTTGTTGAAACTGGCCGCTACCCAATTGTTGCCGGAGCGAGCATCTTTATAGGGGGCTAAGAGAGCGTTGATTTGCGGGTCGAGCATCTGGGTGACACACTGTTCGACGCTGTAGTGATCCTCCGGATCAAGCCATTGCCGACAACCGTCTAGCGCCTCTCGGAAGGCATTCTGACGCAGCTGGCCCTTGCGGTCATAATGCAAGATCAGCAAATCTCGCACCGATTGTACACCGCTCAACCAGTCAGCATATTCCGCATGGTTAGACGGTTCCGGCGACGCGCGTCGCTCGCGGGTATTGATGATGGGACGGATTCTGTCCAATACATTTTTGACTGCTGCAGACGTTTGGCTCAGCGTATGAAAACTCGGAATTTTTCCGAGCGCGGTCAGGGTATCGGTCAACGCATTCTGCGGTCGCGTCGAGAGTGGTCGAGTTAAGGGATCGAATATGCTCACAAGCCGTTTACAGTAGCGTTAGCAGGATTGCCATTACAGTTTCCCAGAAATAAACCACTGCAGCCAGCCCTGGTAACAGCAACACGAACCATGGCCAACGGGACCGACGAAAGCTCAGTTGCAAGGTTTCAGCCCAACGCAGCAATCCATCGAAGCCGGTTTTTGGCTTAAAGGTCAGCGGTGCGTTAATCACAAAACCAGCTTTATTGATGGCCTGTACCAACCGCCGGTGGCACTGGCGCGCAGCGCGGGCTTCATGGCGGGTACCGCATTGGGGATCTAGGCAAAGTCCAAACTTGACCCGCTTGTTGGTTGATGAGCCGAGCTGCGGGCTGATGACCGCCTGCCCCGAGAGCACCATGGTTTCCATTCCCGGCGTCGCTCTTAATTGCATCAGCGAACGAACTAAATTCATCACATCCTGTTGGCATTGCTTGGCAGCGGATTCATCAGCTTCTACCTGTTGCAAGCGAACCCCGCTGATACTGCTACGCACAGCGCCAATCTGAGTTTTCGGCAATATGTAGTAGTCCCTATCCCAGCGCGCATAACCCAGCGGGAAGAAATAGGCGGCGACCACATCCGGTCGTTGCATACGATCCTGGAACAGCCGCTCAAAAGAAGGGTGCTGTAACGTGCCGTCCAAGCTCATATGGCTTGAAACCAGGCAGTTAATCGGAGTGCTGGTCGCGAAGAAAAAATTCTAGCAATCATTACGTTATTGCATCTGTTGAGTGACTTAAGAGCTTCTTTTTCAATTCTACGTCAGACATTCGGGTAAATGATAATAATTTTTATTCACTAATCCGGCAACCACCTAAGCTGTCCCACCAATTCAACAGCTGCTATCCTAGCCCGCGAACTAGGTGACGAGGTAAACGTATGCGCATTCAACGACTTTCTTTGCGTGAAGGGGCCGAGGCCGCTCGCGGTACCACAGTGATCATCGACGTGTATCGGGCCTTTACCTGCGAACCGCTGATGTATTATCTCGGTGCCTCCCAGGTACTGCTGGAAGCCCATGTTGATCGCTGTTTAAGCTTTAAAGACCAATATCTGTTGGTCGGTGAACATAACGAGTTGCCCATTGACGGCTTCGATCTGACTAACTCACCGTCCCAAATTTTGGCTAAAGGCCATGAATTCTTTAACGGTCGAACGGTGCTACACCGGACCACATCAGGGGTAACCGGGGCCACAATCGCATTACCTAACGCCGATGAGGTGTTGTTGGCATCATTCGCCAATGCCAGTGCAACAGCTTACTACATCCGCCAACGGCATCCCGATCAAGTATCAATCGTGGCCATGGGCATACGCTCGCAACAACCCGCCCCGGAGGACGAATGGTGCGGGGCTTACATCGAAAGCTTGCTATGCGGTAAACCCTATAATCACGTCGAGGCGATGCACCAGATTCTTAACCACGAAACGGCGCAAAAGTTCCTGCGTGGCGATAAGCCTTACCTGCCTAGGGAAGATGCCGCAATCTGCATCCAGCGCGATTTATTTGATTTCGCGCTGCGGGCGGAGCCACACAATGACTTGATCTTGGCCCGCAAAGTAAAGGTCTAAATACGGATAAGATTTGCATGGGTGCCTCCTGGCAGCTAGTGTCCTTGTTCAAAACTCAAGACCTGACCCCTTTTTAGGGGTCGGTCACCGGCTGCCAGCTATCATCGGGGTTATATTCGTTAATTGACTTGACCGTTTCGTCTGTCTGCTCGCCGAGGTCTTTCTGATACATCACCCCTTGATGGCTGATCATAAACGTCACGATGCCGCTGTCACCGTACCTGGCTGGAAAAGCGAGCAAGGCAAATCCGGCGATCATATTGCCGTTGATGACGTAGTCATAAGCTCCACCAGGTGGATTGGCGCCTTGTCGGGTGAGAACTCGGAAATAGTACCCATACCAAGGATCGCCTTTAGTTCTCTCTTCAAGATAATCTCCAGCATCTTGCAGATAGGGGCCGATGGGACTGAGATCGACTTCGGATTCATCCGGCCAGTACAAACCATCCCGCTGGCCGGGTGAACTGACCAGACGCTGGGCGTATTCCAGTACCTGATCGTCATCATGATCGACGCTGCCATATTGCGTCTGTGCATCGGCGAGCGCTTTCAGCATTGAGATGGCTTCAAGTTCATTGCGGCCGATTCGCCGGTTGATCAGCTCATCTACTCCCACAGCGGTATCGAATCGCCAGCCCGATTCACCCTTGACCAGCGGAATCGGAAATGGCCATTCGTCTTCGCCGACGACCACTTCACGCTGGTCTTCACCGAGATCATCTAAGCGCATCAGCTTCTGAGCCATCTCATTGAAATTGCGGCGCGCTTCGCGATCAGCCTGTTCATCACCGGAATCGATAACGCTTTTGCCTTCTTCACCGAAAATCGTCATCAACCCATCGACGTTATCTTCGGCTACTGCCTTCAGTAGTTCCTGAACGGCTTCATCGGGGGTACTGAAGTGTTTCTGAATGGTGTCTGCAAGGGCTATTTGCCCTAATATCAAGCTGATTAACACGATCAGTGCTATACCCATAGTGCGAAAACGCTGGAAAAGAATCGGACTAAAACTCATAGTTGGGCTCTCCCTCAACGGAATATAAACGCCTACCGAACGACTCGAGATGGAATAATGTCAGCGTCGTCTTCCGCCGCCGCCTCGTCTTGCACCTCCACGACTGGCTGCCCCTCGATTGCTATGCGCGCGCGTTTGGGCGCGATTACCCCCGCTACTAAATGCGTTACGGTTCGAACGCTGTGCAGGTTTTGATGCCGGCCGCTGTGCGGGCCTAGTAGCCGGTCGTTGTGCGGGCCTACTGGCTGGCTGCTGTGCTGGTAATTGCGAAGGTATACCTGGGCGCGCACCGGGGCGATTGGGTGGCCGTGCACCCGGACGGCCAGGTCGATTGCCGGGCTTATAGCCGGGACGATTATTGGGTCGCCAGCTATTTCCAGGTCGGTTATTAGGTCTCCAGTCGCCAGGTCGATTGATGTTGACATTGACGTTGCGGTTATAGGAAATGTCGTAACGGCCCCAGTTAAAGCCATAGCCTATAGCCGCACCGACAAACATTCCGGTGAAAAACGTCGCTGCTGGCGAATAGTAATACGGATAAGGGTTAGAGTAGTAAATGGGTGGCGGTCCAGCATAACCGCTAACTATAACGACAGTTGGATCGTAGCGCGGCACATAAATTACTTCGGGATTAGCCGACCGGATAATAATGACCTCGCGTTGCGTTCCACCGTCAACCTCAACCTGCTCCTGGGTTACCACCTGCTGTTCGTTGTCGGCGAGGTTTCCTGCCTCGTAGGCCTGCGAACGAAATGTCTGGATAGCCTCCATCACATCGTTTTGCTGGTCGAAAACCGCGGTGCCCAACTTCTCGGTCCAATCGAGGTCGTTGTTCATCAAGTTGACAACATCGGGATAATTGAGCAGACCCAGCACGCTAGTATCCCAACTCTCCGAAGGTTTGAGGTCAGAGTCAGCTTTGCGTTTCTCAAGAAAGCGGGCAGCCTGTACGATCTCTAGCGGGAAAGTCGACGCCGGTAGCACGATGGCCAGTAAATCGTCTGGATAAAGTGCGATAGGGGCGACGAGGTCGACTAGCTGTTCCTGTGTAAGCGCAGCAGATTCTGTGGATTCAGTTGCATTGGTGCGCAATGACTGCACAAGTTGATCGTCGATACGACCGGTGACCGGCAATTCAGCCCATTGTTGATAATCGCTGATGGCTGTAGTCGTCCCCTGGCCCATGACACCATCAGGCGTGCCGGAGTCGAAACCGACTTGATTTAGCAGGGTTTGTACTTCAGTAATTATCTGAGGTGATTTGGGATCGACTGGCGACTGTGCAGCTGCCAATGTGGTTATAAGCATAACAGCCAATACATGGCCTAAACGGATAAGAGGTTTATAATTCACGCAACCACCTTGGAGGTGTAGGGTAAATAGCTAGTTAAAATACAATCAAAGTGTATATCTCTGACACCGTATCTTCCAGATGATCCATCAAAATACAAGACCTGACCCCTAATATTGATTTTCCGGGTTGAAAATATTGTTACCCTCCAAAGAGATGTAGCCCATACTTGTCAGCATAGTCCTCTTCAACTTTTCGTTTCAGCTCTCCACAAAGCTATGCTCTACGATCTGGTTCGTAACCTGTTATTCCGGCTTGATCCCGAAACTGCGCATGATTGGACACTAACGGCGTTGCGTTGGGGATGTCGGGGTCTGATTGCACGCTGGCTGACTGCTCAAGTCCCTGCCGCGCCATGTACTGTGATGGGCATCGAATTCCCCAATCCGGTCGGTCTCTCTGCTGGTTTAGATAAAAATGCCGATTACCTGGATGCCCTCGGTGCTTTGGGCTTCGGTTTTATTGAAGTGGGTACGGTGACGCCTCGCTCGCAACCCGGCAATCCCAGCCCTCGGTTATTTCGACTACCTCAAGCACAGGCATTGATCAATCGGATGGGATTTAATAACCGAGGCGTTGATCATCTGATCGAACAGCTGCAACGCTCTCGGTTTCGTGGTGTGGTGGGGGTCAACATCGGCAAGAATTTCGATACGCCTCTTAAACAAGCCCTGGATGACTATCGATGGTGCCTGCGCAAAGTCTATCCTCATGCACATTACGTGGCGGTCAACATTTCCTCACCCAACACGCCGGGGTTGCGAGAATTGCAGCAAGGAGAATATCTTGATCCGCTACTCGCAGGACTCAAGGCCGAGCAAGCTGCCTTGACCAAACGATGGGGTCGCTACGTACCATTAGCGGTCAAAATCGCTCCAGATTTGGACGACGCAGCTTTATCCACACTGGTTAGGGTGTTATTAAGGCATAATGTAGATGCAATCATCGCCACCAATACCACCGCTTCCCGGCAGGGAGTGGAAAATCTGCCGAACGCGGGCGAGCAAGGCGGCTTGAGTGGCAGGCCGTTGCGGGAGCCGGCTACACAAATCGTGCGTCGACTGCATGAACTGGTTCAGAACCGGCTGCCGATCATCGCTGTTGGCGGCATCCTGACGGGTGCTGATGTCAGGGAAAAACAAGCTGCCGGAGCGAGTCTGGTACAACTCTATACGGGGCTGATTTATCGGGGCCCGGCACTGATCCGGGAAGCGGTTTCTGCCTGGCGCACTTAGAATCCCACAGCAGGAGGATTAGCGCATGCATAAGCAAAAAAAAATCGACTGGTATTTCGATTTCATCTCTCCTTTTTCCTATCTGCAATTCGAACGTTTTCCTGATTTACCGACCGGCGTGGACTGCCGGTTGAAACCGGTGCTGCTGGCGGGCTTACTCAAACACTGGGAGAGCAAGGGACCGGCGGAAATTGCCACCAAACGGCGATTTACCTACCGCTACGTATTGTGGCTGGCGCGCCGCCATGGCATAACGCTGCGGATGCCACCCGAGCATCCGTTCAATCCGTTACCAGCACTGCGACTAGCCATCGTGTTGGATTGTCGACCCCAAGCAGTACGCGCTATTTTCCGCTACTTTTGGCATCACGGCCACAGCAGCGATAACCCGATAGCTTGGATGAAATTGCTTGAGCAATTGGAAGTAGACAATGCAGAGGAACGCCTTGCTTTTCCCTCGGTAAAAAACACCTTACGGCAAAATACCGAAGAGGCAATTCGTTGGGGTGTGTTCGGGGTACCGACATTTCGGGTGGACAAAGAATTATTCTGGGGCTTCGACGCCACTCAGATGTTGCTCGATCATCTGCATCATCCTCAGCAATTTGAGGACGCGGAAATGGTGCGGGTCAGTAATCTGCCGGTGGGTGTCCAGCGGATTTGAGAAACCAGTAGTGGGGGAAAAGGCCATGGCGCTCATCACGCAAGCAGAATTTGAACAACTGGTGTGGGACCACGTGCCTTTTGTAAGAACGATGGGGATTCAGGTTGACAGCCTGGAATCAGGTCGGGCCACAGTCCGGATGCCGTTTCGGGAGGATTTTATCCGTCCCGGCGGTACCGTATCGGGACCCGTACAAATGGCTCTGGCGGATTTGGTTATGTACGCCGTGGTGTTGAGCCTGATCGGGCGGGTGGAATTGGCGGTGACCACCAATCTCACTTGCAATTTTTTGCGCCGCCCTAAACCCGCCGATTTGGTAGGCAAAGGCCATATTCTCAAACTGGGCAAACGCCTAGCGGTCGGCGAAGTATTGCTGTATTCCGAAGGCGACCCAGAACCGGTAGCGCATGTGACTTGTACCTATTCAATTCCACCTATCGCCGAAGAACCGGTCGCCATTCAGCAAGCTTGATCCGCGCTCACCGTACCGTGACTGATTTAGCTAATGAACGCGGTTTATCGATCTCACGGCCCAAAGCCAATGCGCAGTGATAGGCCAACAGCTGTCCACCGATAAGATGCAGTAGCGGATCAAGCTGTTTATTGACGCTGGGTAATTTAATGTAGTCGTACAAGTCGACGATATCCTGGTGTGTTTCATCCTCATGACCGAAGGCAATGACTTTGCCGCCGCGCGCTTGAATTTCGCAAATATTGGAAATAGTAAAGTGAAAAATATCAGGCGCGCTATCTTCCTTAGGTAAAAAAGCGATGGTATGAAAATCTTCGTCGATCAGCGAAATCGTGCCGTGCTTAAAAAAGCCGGCGGGCATTCCTTCGGCGTGTAGATAAGATACTTCCTTAAACTTTAAGGCGGATTCCATAGCTACCGGGTAATAAATCCAGCGCCCAATGAAAAACCAATTGGTCACGTCTTTGTGCCTGATCGCCGTGTCTTTGATTTTGGCCTGATAGTTATCCAAAATGTCCTGAATCGCAGTCGGCAAGCGGTGTGCGTCAGCAATCAAAGCTTCGGCTTGGGCGCTGGTCAGGGCGCCATTTTTTTTGCCTAGTAAGGTGGCTAACAGGAAAAGAATGGTCGCCTGGCTAATGATCGCCTTGGTAGTCAGCACACAGACCTCGGTCCCGGCTCCTTGAAATATCGGATATGTCGCCAATCGGTGAGAGGTGGAGCCGAACATATTGCTAATGGAAGTCACCGGCGCACCGTGTTGTATCGCTTGGCGAACCACCTCCAAAGTATCGAAGGTTTCTCCAGATTGGGAAATGCTGATTAGATGATCGTCTTCATCGAGATTCAGTAGATTTAGAAACTCATCCGAGGGATGGACGTAAGCGTATTTATTTGCCAACGCGGAAAAGTAATACTGCCCTATTTGCGATACATAGAACGCGCTTCCCGCGCCGGTAATGCTGAGTTTGCGCTTGGCGATATCGTTGACAATCGGCTCTAAATCAACCCGTCGGAGTTTGAGGGCGGTGTTTACCGCCACCGGTGCTTCGTAGATCTCTTTGATCATATAGTGAGGATGGCCACGCCGATCCAAGGCCTCATCCACCCAGGGGACATGAGTTTTTTCCCGCTTGACCTCGGTCAATTCACCATCTTCCATTGCATAGCAATGCACTTGATCCGCAGAAACTTTCACGACATCGCCTTCTTTGACAAAGGTCATTGTCTTGGTCAAGGGCGCTATTGCCGTTTGATCCGAGGCAATCATGGACAAGTCATCGGTGGTGCCGAACACCAACGGACTTTTATAGCGAGCCGCATAGAGGCTGTCCGGATCGTGCGGGGAGGTAAACACAAATGCATATTCCCCTTCCAAAACCGCCAAGGTGTGTTGGATAGCCGTCAGCATAGTGCCGGTTTTTTCGTAGTTTTTCGCCAGCAGGTGCACGATGACCTCGGTGTCGGTCTCGGTAGTGCACGCTACGCCCTGCTCCCGCAACAGTTGGCGGATTTCCAAATAGTTTTCGATAACACCATTGTGCACTAGAGAAAAAGCACTATCGTATGATTGGTGAGGATGGGCGTTATTTTGTGTCACCTTGCCGTGGGTGGCCCAGCGGGTGTGGGCGATGCTGGTCGAGGCGGCGGGAACTTCCGCAAAAAACCCCTGCGCGTCGTTTTCGCCAACGGACCCGACAGCTTTTTTCGTGTAAATACCGTCGTTTAATAACACTGAAATGCCGAATGAGTCATATCCCCGATATTCCAGACGCTTGAGCGCGTCAACAGTAGTCCGTACGGAATTATTATGCCCTACCACACCAACTATCCCACACATTGCGGCTGTTTCTCCTATGTTTTCTGAAGCCAATGTAGGTATGGTAATGGCAAGTGACTTAATAAGTGAAGTAAAGGAAAATCACCTTGCGTATTCTTATGCTATCCGACGTTTACTTTCCCCGGGTAAACGGCGTCTCCACCTCTATCAAAACCTTCCGTCGATGCTTAACCGATTTGAGTCATGAGGTCTTTTTGATTGCACCCGCTTATGGGCCCCATGACGAAAAGGACGAGCGATTATTCAGGATACCCTCCCGGTATTTGCTGATTGATCCCGAGGATCGCATTCTGCGGAAAAAAGAAGTCTTGCGTCTCCAAAACACGCTCGCCGAACTCGCTATCGATATTGTTCATATTCAAACGCCTTTCATCGCCCATTATAGCGGTCTTAAGCTGGCCCGCTTGCTAGACGTGCCCTGCGTCGAAACCTATCACACCCATTTCGAGGAGTATCTCTACCACTATCTGCCGCTGCTGCCGAAATCCATCGTGCGTACTGTCACCCGTTGGTTCACACGTCAGCAGTGCAGCGAAGTGGATGCTTTGATTGTGCCTTCGCAGGCCATGCTTGAGGTAGCGAAGGAGTATCGGGTTAACACCCCTATTGAGATTATTCCCACCGGCATTGAAGAACGCTTTTTCAACGGGTGCGATAAAACGCACTTTCGCACCCAACACGGTATTGGCGAAGATCGGCCTGTGCTGATGCATATCGGGCGGGTGGCTCACGAGAAAAATATCGGTTTCTTATTAGAGGTGCTTGCGTTAGTGCGGCAAACTATTCCTGATGTGCTGCTCGTCATCGCCGGACAAGGACCGGCATTAGGCGCACTCAAAAAACAAGGTAAAACCCAGAATCTGCAGCATAATCTGCTGTTTGTCGGCTATCAGGAACGCGAGAAGGCGCTGTTGGACTGCTATTGTGCCGGTGACGTCTTTGTGTTCGCCTCACGTACGGAGACTCAAGGACTGGTGCTGTTGGAGGCGATGGCGTTGGGAGTGCCGGTGGTGTCCACCGCGATGATGGGCACCAAAGATATACTGCAACCCGGTAAAGGAGCTTTGATTGCCCAGGAGGAGCCGAACGATTTTGCCGGTAAGGTCATTGAATTGTTACGAAACCCGCAATTAAGGGAACAACTCGCACAGGAAGGCAGAGCCTATGGCCGATCCTGGTCGCCCCAGACAATGGCTCGAAAAATGGTCTCTTGTTACCAAAACGTACTTGCAGCGCGGCATCCCATGAATTAACGGGATGATGGTTATCGCCTGTAGCTTGGGTCAATACCGTTTGCTGGCGGCCTCGGTCATGGCCTTGATTTCCGCCAAAGCATCGTCAGCAGTGGTATCGATTTTCTCATGCACCTTAGCTTTGGCTCGATCTTGCCGACCTCGCCAGCGCTTTTTGAGCAATGTTTGCCGTTTCTTGAATTCTCTGTCGGGATTTTTAACGCTTGCCATCGATACTCTTTTCCTCGTCTGGGAAAGGCCGAACTAAAAAGTCCTCTGATACCAACAACGGATTCGCCGGCAGCGTTGCCTGCACGCGCTGCATCCAGTTAAGAATCGCTGGAAATTCGAGGAAGGCATGATGCCAATGCAAACCCAGCCGATACGGCAACAGCCATTGCGGAAAAGCACCTAAATCCGCCAAGGAGGGTTCATTCAATTCGCCCAGAAAGGGACCTTGCCCCAGCCGTTCCAGCCACTCTCGGCACACTTGCAGATCAATCTCATGCATGGGCTGCTGTGCGGCGGCCACCGACGCATTATTGTTGAGTCGTCTTTGCAGAATTATAGGCCAGATCAGGCGCACGAGGGGCGAAAAAGGACGCGCTCGATTCAACACAGCACTCAATCGCCAGCCGTTGCGCACTTTGTCGAGAAATCTCCCGTTGCGTAGGTAACCTCCCAACAGCGCACTAATCATTTGATTATCCACCCACAGATTGAGCTGTAAAATCAATTCTCGCTGAGCCCGGGTGCGCCCCAGGAGCGGTTTATCCGGAAACCGCTCTTCCAGCCACAACCCGATCTGTAGCGAACCAACGCGCCATTCATCGCCGATTTTCAGCACCGGCAGTGTGGATTGAGCAGTAAAACCGATTTGTCGCCGCGACAGTGGGCTAACATGAATGACACTGAATTCCAGCCCTTTGTAATCCAGCCAGCAATTGACCATCGCCGAATAAGGGTCGGTCGCATCGACGTACAGAAGAATTTCATTACTTTTGACGAGATCATCCGGCATTTTTTTGGTTAATCCAGATATATTGCCCACGCCTACGGCGGGAATGGCTAAAACGCTTCATTCGCGCAACGACTTCCACCGGGTTTCGGGAATAATGTGAACCGTAATGGCCCTATCGGGTGAAGTCTAGTACAACAGCCTCACTCCCGTCTAAACACCGCGATCACAGACCGCAGACACAATGGGGGTCAGATACTGCTTACAGTTCTGTTATCCTGCAAAACACCACCCAAACCGGAACAAAACATCGGACAACGTATGAATACAGTGATCTACCATAACACCCAATGTAGTAAGAGCCGTGCCACACTTGCATTACTCAACGAACATGGGATGGAGCCTACCCTTATTCACTATCTGGAAACACCGCCAACGAAAGAGGATTTAGTAAGGATTGTCGCTTTGCTGGGTAAAACACCAAAAGAAATAATCCGGTTCAATGAAACTGTGGCTATCCAGCAAAATCTCTCTTCGGAGGATAACCGAACCGATGACGAATGGCTGGAGATCATGGTCAATAATCCCGTGCTGATCGAACGTCCTATCGTCATCATTGAAAACAAAGCCGCACTCGGCAGACCACCGGAAAATATCTTATCAATTATTCCCAGTGCTTCCTGATGCGTCTCCCTGCGAAAAATGCCTATGAATAGCGTTTTTTCGTTGGCGATTATCGCTGCTATCGGAGGAGTGGCGGTCGCCTTACAAGGTCATTTTATGGGGATCATGGATAAGGGAATCGGTACCAAAGCAAGCGTTTTTATCACTTTTGGATCTGGCGCGGTCGTTGCTGGATTGATCATGCTAGCGTCGCGCGGAGGGAGTTTACGCGCTTGGCAAGAAGTGCCTTGGCTTCGTTAAACAGGTCTTCCGGTTCATAGGCTTCCCGCAGTAGAAAGCGGTTCACGCTGTCGTGGGATATCCCCATCACTT
>JAZBPA010000187.1:0-2716 GCA_036351435.1 Candidatus Competibacteraceae bacterium | reverse complement strand
CGTACTTATCGTCGGGTGCCCCTGCGCCCTGATTCTAGCCGCGCCTACGGCCACCGTTGCGGCGTTGGGGCGTGCGGCCAAGGCCGGTGTCTTAGTTAAGGGCGGACAGTATCTTGAAAGGGCCGCGTCGGTGAAAGTCGTCTTATTCGACAAGACCGGCACGCTAACGCTGGGGGAACCCCGGGTGGAAGAGATTGCCTGTACCGAAGGGGTCGCCATGGATGAGGTGCTTTCGTGTGCCGCCAGCGCTGAACAGCATTGCACCCATCCCTTGGCCAGGGCGATTCTAAAAGCGGCCCATTATGCCAAAATTGCTGTGCGGGGTGCGGAAAACGCTTTCCATGAAATCGGACTTGGTGTGCGCGCTATGGTCGATGGCAGCCTGGTAGAAGTAGGTAGTGTAACGGCCGGCGACAGTACAGTCGCACTTTCTAAGCACCTTCAACAATGCATTGACAGTTCCATTATGCGCGGTGTTACCCCGCTCATCGTTTATCGCGATCAGACACCTGTAGGGTTACTCAATGTGACCGACCAAGTTCGTCCGGAGGCGATGTCAACAATCAGGGCGTTCAATCAGTTGGGCATTGAGGAAAAGGCGATTTTATCCGGCGATCATGACAAAGCGGTTCAGCGAGTTGCCGATACTGTCGGCATCGCTAATGTATATGGCCGCTTAAAACCTCAGGACAAAGTGGATGTGATTAAAGATTATCAATTGCGAAACCTACCAGTTATGTTCATCGGCGACGGGATCAACGACGCACCAGCGCTTGCCGCGTCACAGGTCGGAGTCGCGATGGGAGCAGCCGGAACCGATGTGGCCTTGGAAACTGCCGACATCGCTTTGACACACGACAATATCGCCAAACTGCCCTGGTTGATCCGTCTGTCGCGACGGATGCTGAGCATCATCAAGATCAACATTTTTTTTGGGTTGGCATTCAATGCATTTGCAGTGGTGGCAAGCGGAATGGGATGGCTGTCACCTATAATGGCCGCCATTGTTCACAACGTCGGCAGCGTGGTGGTTGTATTTGCATCTGCCAGTCTGGCCATTTTTCCTGAGGCAAAAACGGAGCATTTGCAAGTCTGATATAAATGCAGTGCACGGTACGTTATCGAGCCAGTTCGTATCCCTATTATCACTGTCAGCAATCATATTGGAGCCCTTTAGCCGAGATACGATATGATGTCCCACCTATAACTATCTCTCAATTTGTACAATTCTGACAACCTGTGTAACCAAACACCCCTCTCACAGAAGCATCCAAATATCATCCCATTATCCCCCCCTGATTACCCAATTATAGTGTGATGTGGTGTTTTAGTGTGTCTATCGAGTTGAATAACGTGTAAATACAATTGGTTAAGTCGTTTACGACCTAACGCTATGATGGTATAATGCAAGTAAATACAAATAGTTATGCCAGCCATGGGTTGTAAACGATGAGATTGAATGAATCCTTCTGGAAGCAATACGAATTGGATCTTCAAGAAGTAAAACTCGCTTATCTGAATTGGGCCGTCAGCTACGCAAAGGAGCCAAGCCAAAGTCGCAGAGGCCAAGCTCCGCCAGTTCGCCGAGGAAATGCGTCTGAGCCAGAATTCCGGAACCATGGAAACCAGCACGGACTTGTTGACGCTTTGCAACGAATACCTGGACGACGCCGAAGTTAGCTGCCTCGGACATGATACTTTAACCAGTAAGAAGCGCTTTTGTCGCGAGATACTTGAGCGCTGGGGTAACAGACTCTGCACCGATATTTCCATTCATATGGTGCTTCTTTATCTGGTTAGTCGGGCTCGTCGTGTCAGCAACAATTCATTCAACGTTTACAGGAAGGAAGGGCGGCGGCTATTTGAATGGGGCAAGTAGCATGGTTTAATTTCTCGGGATCATGTTAACCCTTTTACCGAGATTGAAAAGAAGCCGCATGCTTCGGGTAAGCCCCGCCCTGCGCCAATCGATGACGTAATCAAAGCATACTTGGTCGCCTCTCCCGACCAAAAAGACTTGCTTCTGACCTATCTTGTTACTGGTGCCAGGAAATCCGAGATATTGACTTGGACCTGGGCCGATGTCGATTTCCAGAATCGCGTTTACGCCTTACATACACGGAAGACCGGTTCGAGGTCTCTGAAAACGACTCACCATGAGATGCCTTCCCTTCTGTTTGACCTTTTGCAGCGCAGGTACCGCAAACGCCACTCGACCCTTCCTTTTGTATTCTGGCACCGGTTCTGGGATCGCAAGCGGAAAGCATGGCGCGAGGACCGCTACCAGAACCTCAACCGGTTCACGGTCAGGCTCTGTGAGAAGGCTAAAGTCCCGCCTTTTAACCTCCACCAGCTTAGACACCTTGCGACATCCATTTTAAAGGACAAGGGGCATATGAGCCTCGCTCAGCTTCAGCGGTTCCTTCGTCACGACCACCAGAAAACCACTGAAATTTATGCGGGCCATATCGAGATGGGCACAAGGAAGCAAACGGACTATCTGGCCGACTTCTGGAAGGGCAAATTAGTCGATTCTGACACCGTAGCGTCTATCCCAGCGTCTATTAGGGGTGGAAAATGAAGGGTGAAAAGGTGAGAAGGTAAGGTAAGTGCTTGATATAATTGGTCGGGGCGAGAGGATTTGAACCTCCGACATCCTGCTCCCAAATTAAGGTCGGCAATTCGGTAAAAAGCTATTAAGCAACTGTAATTGCTT
>JAZBPA010000186.1:0-2285 GCA_036351435.1 Candidatus Competibacteraceae bacterium | reverse complement strand
TTGACCGTTATTTTCACGTATCCAGAGGCGAAGCACTTTGACGGCGTCTTTGCGTAGCGGAGTACAACGTTCTTTGCGGCCCTTACCTTTACAGCGGACGTGGGCTCCATTGTCAAGCTCAACATCTTGACAGTCAAGTCCAATCAGTTCCGATACTCGAAGGCCAGTCTGTACGGTAAGCAACAGGAGCGCGCGATCTCGGCGGCCGCCCCAGGTGCTCTGATCAGGTGTTGCCAAAAGAGCTTCCGTCTCGGAGCGAGTAAGATACTCCACCGGCGTGCGATCATATTTTTTGCCTGGGATAGCCAGTATGCGTTGGATCAATCCACAATGAGTTGGATCGTGCAACGATGCATATTTGAAGAACGAATGGATGGCTGCCAACCGAGCGTTACGAGTACGTGTACTGTTTCCCCGTTCGGTCTCCAACCAGCAGAGGAAATCCACAATAAGAGAATCGTTCAGATCCTCAATAACCAACGCTGATGGCGTCTTATTCAAACGTTGTTGTATGAAACGAAAGAGCAAGCAAAACGCATCGCGGTAACTCTTGATCGTTTCTGGACTCGCCTGTCGCTGAAGCATAAGACGGTCCGTGAAAAAGGCTTGTAACAATGCTTGAAAATTGATGATTTTTTTCATGATACTGTTCCTCCTGGGATAGTGTCTAAGCGCTTGGTAGCCAAGTATAAAAGCTCAGGCACCGCCGAGATATACCAGTAAGTGTCGTTTACATGTTTGTGTCCCAGATAGGTAGCCAATTTGGGTATGTGGCGCTCAACGTCCATACCTGAACGATACCAATCCAGCAGCGTTTGCACAGCAAAACTATGGCGAAGATCATGAAGACGCGGGCCATGACTGTCGTGTGGATTTCGAAGTCCGATCTGACGTGACAATCGGACGAAGTTCCAGCGCACGCTCCATTGTGTCAGACGAATCCCATGTTCCGAGACGAAAAAACTTGGCGTTTTTAGTAGCGCGCAAGTCTGGTCACGTAAAATGGCATAATGCTGGAGAACCTCCCGGGTGGAGGGGTGTATCGGCACCAATCGTGATTTGTTAAACTTTGTCTGACGGATGGTAAGTATGCCTTCTGTTAGGTTAACATCATTACGGTCAAGAGCGATGGATTCGCTCATCCGCATGCCGGTGACCGCAAGTAATCCAAACAATGTTGAATAGGTGAATGCCCTCAGTCCCAGTGTTGAGGGAAGCTTTTGAGCTGCCTTGATGAGGCTTGTAATCTCATAGTTATTGTATATGTATGGCGGCTTCCGCTGATAGTGCGCTGGAAGCAGTTCCTGTGGAGGAATTTCAGTGCGTGTGTCCACTGCGCTCCGGTACTCGGCAAACCGGCGTATCACACCCAGCCGGATCGCATACCATATGGGTTGAGACTCTTGGGGTTGTGTGGCCCATCGTAAGGCTAAATCCGTCGTGATGAATGAAGCGCCTTCCTGCTCTGCAAAAAACACGAATTGGTGCAATAAACGGCCGGCTTGCTCGAGCTTAAAGCCAAGCTTACGACGTACAGTGAGATATTCTTGGATAGCTGTTCTTAAATCATTCATGGTCCACACCTCCCGGCCAAGGCTTTGCAAGATCTCTCAACGCCACTATATTTACCTTGGCATAGATTTCAGTGGTCTGAGGTAGTTTGTGTCTTAAGATTTCACCGATTTCATTTAATGAGGCCCCATGGTGAAGCATCCGGGTGGCAAGGGAGTGTCGTAGTAGGTGCGCGCCCATATTCTTCCGATGGAGCCCAAGGCGTCTAAAAGCCCGGCGGACAATATCGCGTATGGCTGAGCTAGATGAAAATCCTTGATAGGGTGCCCGCATACGGATGAATACCCTCCGCGATGAGCATGTGGGACGCACATGAACCAGATAGGTGGCAAGGGCTTCGCCTACATCTTGTGGAAGTGGTAATCGATCCTGCCGGGGGCTCTTACCACGAACAATAAGCTCTCCTTTATCCCAATCGATATCTTCGATCACCATATGAACCACTTCCCCAGCGCGTAGACCGAGACGAGCTAATAATAGCAGAACTGCGTAATCACGTTGGCCGATGGGAGTACTCTGATCGCAGCTTTGCAAAAGGCACTCCACCTCTTCCGGCTTAAGAAACTTAGGTAGCTCAGATAATCCCCAATTGGCCACTGTGGGAACACACTTTGCCAGGTCAGTGCCTATTTGACCGCACTGATAGAGAAAATGGAAAAAACTACGCAGTGCGGTCACCATCAACTTGGCTCGACCAGGGCTATAAATATGAG
>JAZBPA010000185.1:0-6193 GCA_036351435.1 Candidatus Competibacteraceae bacterium | reverse complement strand
GCTGCGGCGATAATCGCGCCGTTTGAGTCATATATCGCTCCACTGGGCAACGACTCTCCCGGTGCCACAATCTCATTACCAGTGGAGATGATGGCGACGCGTGGTCGCCTATAGACCATTACCTGCGCTAAGCCAATAGCAGCTAACACGCCGATTTCACGCGAAGTCAGCACTTGACCTGCCCGCAACACGGTTTCGCCACGTGCCACATCGGTACCGGCAAAGGAAATGAATTGACCGGGGGTCACCGTGCGGCGGATTTCCAATAGATCGGTGGCGGCGTCTGTCGATTCCAAGAGCTCGGTATGTTCCACCATAATCACGGCGTCGGCACCCCGAGGCACCATGCCGCCGGTGGCGATGGGTGTGGCTGTACCCGGCTTAACCGTTAGGGCCGGACGCACTCCCGGTGCAAGAATTTCGGGATTAAGCCGGACCTGAAGGGGTTCCTCACCACTGATTCCGAATGTGTCTGCGGCTTGAATGGCAAATCCGTCCACATTGGCGCGATCAAAACCGGGCACATCGACTTCTGCAACCACAGCTTGAGCTAACACTCGGTTTAGCGCCTGGGCCAAAGATACGGTTTCGGTGCCTAAGGGTTCCAGGGTTAGGTGGGATTGAAAGCGCGTTTCGGCCTCGTCTCGGTCGATAACAGACAGGAACTGATCCTGACGGGCCGCTTGCCTTAATGCTTCAGCAGGATGAGATGCTGACATGAAGGATCTCCTGGCGATCTAAACGATCAGGTCGTAGCAATAAACAGTAACAGATGCGCCGGGCGGATAACCCTCGCTGTCTTCGGCAATGACGATAAAACCATCGGCACGGGTGATGGATGACCATAGCGACGCACCGCCTGCAGTCAGTGGTTCAACGCCGGCGTCCGTTAGGCGAACCCGATAATAATCCACTTGCCCAACCGCTGAAACGATCTTTTTTGCTACCGACACTGTCCGCTGAAGATACGGCCAATTCGAACTTCGCCCGCCGAGCAGTTGAATAGCTCGTCTTGCGAACAAGTCATAGGCGCACAGGCAAGCGGCTGGATTACCCGGTAACATCAATACCCCGGTGGTATCGATTAGACCCATCCCGGCGGAGCGAGCTGGACGTAGTGCCAATCCGTGGAAAATCACTTCCCCGAGTTCGGCTAATACCAGCGGAACGACATCCTCCTGCCCTACGCTGCTACCGCCGATGACTAAAATTAAATCCGCACCTGATTTTCGCAGTGCTTCCTGAATTGCTGCCGGATCGTCTGGCACTTTTACCAGCGATTCCAACACCGCGCCGTCGCGTTGTAACAGACCACTTAACATCAGGGAATGCGATTCACAACGTTGGGCTGGTTGCTGCTCATTCCACTGGGTTAACTCGCTACCGGTCATAATCAAACGTACCCGGGGTTGCCGAATGACCTGGACCTGAGTATTCCCTAAAGTCGCTAGCAGACCCACATCCGAGGAACGTAATCGGCGGCCCGCCTTGAACACCTCGGCGCCTTGTCGATAATCCGTGCCGCGACGACGGATATTCTCGCCTGGTGGAATCGCGTCGGTAACCTCAATGTGCTGGTCATTAGCGAGCGCGTATTCTGCTGCCAGCACCGCATCGGCGCCGGCCGGCAGTGCAGCGCCTGTTGATATGCGCACAGTTTGACCCGGTGAGATATGATCAATACTAGAAATACCTGGTTGAGCCTCACCGCACAGCAGGAAGCAAATCGGGTTGTAAGGACTCGCACCGACAGTCTCGATACCTCGCAGGGCGTAACCATCCATGGTGGCGTGATCGCTAATGGGTAAATCGCTGGCGGCGGCAATCGCTTGCGCGAGCACCCGGCCATACGCTTCAGTCAGAGCAATCCACTCGGTACTGCCTGGGGAGAACGTGTGGTCCAGCCAAGCTAATGCATCTTCGACTCGTGCCCGCTGGGCAAAACCGCGCATACGACTATCATGTCGCTGGACTGTGTCGTTCATCGGTTACTCATTTAGTTGATGGTGGTTAATAATTCTACTTTACTCGGCTTTGCTCCGATATTGCCCTGGCTAGTAGTTCGCTTTATTTATGTCTATAGTTGCATTCTTTACAATAAAAACCCAAATAATGTACTTTAAGAACATCTTGTGCATACTTATAGGCAACGTTAACTGTTTGTGAATGAATTCAATACCGCCTTTGTGACTGCTATTCACTTGATCGCCAATTTGGATCAAGAGCTGCTCGCTATCGTTGTTCTATCGTTGCAAGTCAGTCTTTCGGCGGTGTTGCTAGCCGCGTTCATCGGACTGCCCTTAGGCGCGGTGGTGGCAGTGTTCAGGTTTCCCGGCAAGGGTTTAATGATCACCTGCTTGAATGCCTTGATGGGGTTGCCGCCGGTGGTGGTGGGTCTGATGGTGTATCTCATGTTGTCGCGTGCGGGTCCATTAGGTGAGCTTGGGTTGTTGTTTACCCCTAGCGCCATGGTGATCGCGCAATGCGTACTGGTGACACCGATCATCGCTGCGCTGACCTGCCAAACTGTGACCGATTTGCATAAAGAATATGACGAACAACTGCGTTCACTGGGTGTAGGTCCGATGCGGACCATAGTTACTTTGCTTTGGGATGGCCGGTTCAGCCTGTTGACCGGGATTCTGGCAGGTTTTGGCCGCGCCAGCGCGGAAGTCGGCGCAGTCATTATCGTCGGCGGTAATATCAATCATGTCACTCGTGTCATGACCACCACCATCGCGCTTGAAACCAGTAAAGGTAACTTGGCCTTAGCGCTGGGATTGGGCCTCATTCTCATGTTATTGGCCTTGCTGGTAAATGGGGCCGCGATGGCAGTACGTGACGCTGCGCAACGGATATACGGATGAATCAAGTATTGTCATTAACCGGTGAATGGCGGGTGCTCGCGCCGATACCAACACCCATTTTACCGCTTGCTTTAGAGGCGGTCAGCTTCGAAGCTCGTGGTGAGCCCTTGCTGAACCGCATCTCACTTTGCTTGGAAGCCGGACCTATTACCATAGTGATGGGTCCCAACGGAGCCGGTAAGAGTTTGTTGCTGCGAGTTTGTCACGGCTTGTTGCAACCGACCGGCGGCGCGGTGACCTGGGCCAATAATGACAGTAAACTGGTGCGTCAGGCTCAAGCGATGGTTTTTCAACGCCCGGTATTACTGCGGCGATCAGTTGCCGCTAATGTGGAGTATGCACTGAGTGCTTGCGGTCAGCCGCGCCGGTTTCGTAAAGTGGCTGTTGCCGAAATCTTGGAACAGGCCGGGTTGTTGCACTTAGCCAAACGTTCGGCGCGGGTATTATCGGGCGGTGAGCAACAGCGGTTAGCCTTGGCTCGTGCTTGGGCAATGAAACCGCAACTACTATTTCTGGATGAGCCTTCCTCCAATCTTGATCCAGCAGCGACGCGGATGGTGGAAGACATGATCCGGCGCATTCATCAGGACGGCACCAAGATAGTCATGACCACTCACGATCTCGGTCAAGCGCGGCGTCTCGCTGATGAAGTCATTTTTCTCCATGGTGGTCACCTGTTGGAACGTACGGCAGCCCAAGCGTTTTTTGCCGCGCCAAAGAGTCAAGCAGCGGCAGCTTTCCTTGATGGCCAGCTGTGTTGGTGAATAGCGTTTTGTAGCAGTTCGCTATTCGCAGCCCCTACTAGGGTTCACTTGTTAGCAGTATCTTTCAAAGCTACACTGCTAGTTAGATGGAACCGGGTTCCTCAAGGTCTCCGTCGTCGGTTTCAAGACTAAGATCAAGGTGAACACCAATGGGTAAAACCCCTGTTTCAGATTCCCAACTGGAGTGTATGTTGGAGTTATCTTCCGGCATTTCTTGCGCCGCCCGCATTGTCAATTTATCGATGGATGCCGCGCTGGTCTCCAGCAATATGCTAATGATGCCCGGTGCTCGCGTACCTAAAGCGGGCGACACAGGATTGATGACCTTCAGTGCCTCGGTCGGTGGTAAGCGGGAGACGTTGAAAATACCCTGCCGAGTTGCCTATGTGAATTCCGGTCAATTAGGGGTTAATATCATGTCTCCCATGCTGACCAATCAACAGCAGGCGCTTTTGACCCACCTTGTGGGCGGGTAGCGGGCTTTCAGTGAGTGTGTTCTCAGCAAAGCTAGTGTTCAGGATGATAGCAATCATCCTGCTATCGGCCATAACTATCGGTTGCTCCAGCTTGTTACCCAGCGCCGAGGAAACGACCGAGTCCCCTTGGAAAAGTTATGCCGATGCTAAACACGCATTCGATAAGATTCAGCCCGGCCAAACGACGTTTGTAGGTTTGAAAGAACTCGGCTTCGATCCTTTCGAGAATCCCAATATCCGCTTGATTGACTATCTGGAAATCACCCGGCGATTTTTGCCTAATCAATCTATTACCTTACAAGATTTGCATCCCGCTATGCGGACTTGTCTGGAGGCGAAAACAGACTGCCGGGGCTACGAAATAACCCCGCGGATGGTCCGCAGTAAACGCTACGGTAATGCCGTACTCGACGTTTTCAACTTCAGAAGAAAAACGCGAAGAACCGGCTGGAGCTTTGCTGGATTGATTATTTTAAACAGCGAGTTGGTGGTTTATAAACTAGAGGGTGGAGAGCCTAACATATTGGAGTTGGAGGATAAAAAGAACCCGTTGGGTCCGTTCCAGGATATTTCTGTCAGCCCCGATATCGGATTGTGATTGATGCAACGAATCAGTGACCGTCCAGTGATTTTTCATGAAGAACAAGCATTCCGCCAAGTGTGGCTTTGGGTAGTGCTCTTGTCATCTGTGGCAATAGGTATTGGGTTATTCGGCTATGGCCTTTTCCAACAATGGATATTAGGTCAGCCTTGGGGTAGCCAGCCGCTATCAGATCCGGTACTGCTACTGGTTTCGGTAACCGTAATCAGTATTCCTATAGGTATTGTTTGGCTGTTTTACCGGTTCAAGTTGGTTACCGAAGTCCACGATGATGGGCTGTATGTTCGGTTCTTTCCGTGTAAAGGGAAGCTGATCCCGTTTCAGGACATTACCCGCTGCGAGGCTCGTACCTACAGCCCAATATGGGAATACGGCGGGTGGGGAATTCGCTATGGGCGGAACGGGAGAGCATACAATGTCAGCGGTAATCAGGGCGTACAGCTGGAATTTATCAAAGATCGCCCCCTACTGATTGGTTCGCAGCAATCGGCCAAGTTAGCCCAGATAATCAACCGCCAACGTTCCACCCAATAGTGATGCACACTTCCCTGTGTCCTGGCAAGGCTGGTCTACTGCTCTTGTTCCTGCTTAGGCGTTAATTCTAACGACACTGAGTTGATGCAATAGCGCAACCCGGTGGGCGCCGGTCCATCGTTGAATACATGACCGAGATGCGCACCGCAGTGCTGACACAACACCTCGGTACGGCGCATAAACAAACTGTTGTCCGACTCGGTGGCCACATTGTCCTCAGCGACCGGTTCCCAGAAACTAGGCCAGCCAGTGCCGGAATCGAATTTGGTTGCAGAATCGAATAGCTCCGCGCCGCAACACGAGCAACGGTAAACCCCCGACTCCTTGCTGTCGTGATATTGACCGGTAAACGGACGTTCTGTGCCTTTTTGACGGCACACCGCATATTGTTCGGGAGTTAATTGAGCTTTCCACTCGGCATCGGTTTTTTCAATTTTTGGTTTGGTCATCAGTGGCCTCTTGATTACACTGCGTGGGTATGTTCACCCTGCTTATAGACAATGGAAAACGCTGATTATGCCTAGGCTCGTTGTAAAAACGGTCAACCCGTTCGCCGTGCTGTCTGCAAACCATCGATTGCAAAAGTCGCGGGGAGCGGTTCAGGCGCTATCAGCGGTGATCGGTGTTCTTATCAGCTTGAGTTTGATGCTATCACTCAGTGAGGTCGCCGCACGGGAACTATCCAGTTATGCGTTCGTTAATGACGACGGCACCTTGCGGATTCGCAAGCGTACCGTGCATTTGTATGGCATATACATTCCGCCGACGGCAAAAACCTGTGAGAGTAGAGTAAGGCCGGTGCGTTGTGCGCCGCGGGCGGCGTTGGCGTTAGACTTCATCATCGGTGGGCATTTTGTCCATTGTACGGTGCATGAGGAAAAACCGGACCGTAGCATCATCGCCTATTGCGAGGCCGATGGAGAAGATTTGGCCGCGTATCTGTTACAACAT
>JAZBPA010000184.1:0-4177 GCA_036351435.1 Candidatus Competibacteraceae bacterium | reverse complement strand
TGAGCGCTCCAAAATGCGGATTTATCACACCAGCGACCCTCTTATGCGTACCCAACGCCTTACTGCTTTAAGTGAAATCGATGCCGTTCAATGGAACGCCCTAGTCCAAGATAACAACCCATTTTTACGCTATGAATTCTTAAGTGCCCTAGAACACCACCAGTGTGTTGGCGAAGCTGCCGGTTGGTTGCCCTGGCACACGGTCTGTTTCGATGATGATAATCGTCTGGTGGCGGCCGCTCCGCTGTATCTCAAGGACAACTCCTACGGCGAATTCGTTTTCGATTGGGGATGGTCAGAGGCTTATCGACGCCACGGCTTATCCTACTATCCGAAGCTGGTAAGTGCGGTGCCGTTCACCCCGGCCACCGGGCAACGGCTGTTGCTAGCTCCGCATGCTGACCGCAGAGCCGCACGAGCCATAGTGGAGCACACCCTGGACGATGCTCGCCGCCATGGCTTTTCCTCGCTGCACTGGCTGTTCAACACTGATGAAGATATGGACATTCTGCAGCCGCTAGGTTTAATGAGACGTTTGGGTTGCCAATTTCATTGGAGCAATCGCGGGTATCGGGATTTTGCCGACTTTCTCGATACACTGACGGCAAAAAAGCGCAAGAATATCAAACGGGAACGTCGCTTGGTACAGGATGCGGACTTGACTATTTGTACACTCTCCGGCACCGAGGTCAGCGACACTCAGTGGCATACCTTTCATGGTTTTTATCGTTCCACATTCCATCGTCTTGGCGGCATACCGACTCTCAGCCTGAATTTCTTTCAGGAGATTGCCACTACCATGGGGGACCAGGTATTGCTGGTATTGGCACGCAAAGGACGACAGGAGATCGCCGGGGCGATCAGTTTTCGCAGCGATACCACCCTGTACGGGCGGCATTGGGGCTGCCGGGAAACCTACGATAGCTTGCATTTCGAGGCGTGTTATTATCAAGGGCTTGATTACTGTATCCAGCACGGCTTGCAGCGCTTCGAACCCGGCGCACAAGGCGAACATAAAATTTTTCGTGGCTTCCTCCCCACCCTCACCCAATCCGCCCACTGGATAGCCCATCCCGAGTTTCGCGCGGCAATCACTGACTTCTTACAACGGGAAACCCCGGCTGTTGAAAGCTATGCGCGAGAATTACATCAGCATTCCCCCTATCGGGAGGTGTCATAACCCAGCTAAACTCTCTCTCAACCGAAGTCAAAAAACCGCCGGGGAGGCATAAGATGACATCGATCATTGTGGAGAGGAAACAGCTTTTTTTCGAACGGCACAACCCGGATAATCCCTGCAACGTTGTGCTGATTCACGGCGCGGGTGCGGATCGAAGTCACTGGCCTACAGAACTCGTAGATCTCCCTGATTGCGCGGTGACCTATGTGGATTTGCCGGGCCATGGGCGGTCTGCCGGTCCAGGTAAAGACAGCGTGGTCGGTTACGCCAAGGTCGTCAAACAGTGTGTCGAGACTTTGAAGTTGTCACGAGTGGTTCTGTTCGGCCATTCCATGGGTGGGGGCATCGCCTTGACTCTAGCGTTGGGTAATCCGCCGTGGTTGGAAGCGCTGGTTCTGGTGGGATCAGGTGCCCGACTTAAAATATTGCCAGCACTGCTCGAACAAGTGTCGGTGGATTATCCTGCCGCGGTAGCGGCCATTTGCCAGATGATGTTTGGGCCGAAAACAGCACCAGAGTTGATCGCGGCGGAGCAAGTACGCTACTTGAAGGCGACGGACTGGCGTGCCGTACACGATGACTTTGTGGCCTGCAATAATTTTGATGTAATGGACCGACTATCTGCCATCTCGGTACCGACTCTGGTTGTCGCTGGCGAAGACGACACGCTGACGCCGGTCAAGTATGGGGAATATCTCAAGGAAAGTATCCCTGGTGCCCAACTTGCGGTAATACCCGAAGCCGGACATATGCTGGCACGGGAAAAACCGCAGGAATTCTTCGAGGTGGTGGGTGCGTTCCTGGAATCCCTAAGCGCTGTGCCTGAGGAGGACCTGCCTGAGGACCTGCCTAGCGAAATTGACGAATAGGCATAGCAGCACCCAAGACAAATAGTGCCGCAGCGGCTACCACAATTGATGGGCCGGCCGGCGTATCCCAACGCAACGAAACCCATAATCCTATGGCCACCGCGCCACAACCCAACACGCTGGCGAGTCCCGCCATCATTTCTGGCGTGCGAGCGAAACGCCGGGCTGCGGCAGCGGGAATGATTAATAGGGAGGTGATTAACAAAATCCCAACGACTTTCATGGCGACTGCTACTACCACGGCAATCAGCAGCATAAAGATCAACCGCACCAGTAATACTGGCACCCCCTCAACCCGCGCCAGTTCTTCATGCACGGTCATGGCTAGTAGTGATCGCCACAGTCCGGCCAAGGTGACTAGCACCAATAATCCCCCTCCCCATATCCAGTACAGATCCTGCGCGGTGACCGCTAGAATGTCACCGAATAGATAACCCACCAAATCGACCCGTACTGTCTCCAGAAAGGCTAATGCTACGATGCCCAGCGACAAAGAAGTGTGCGCCAAAATACCGAGCAGGGTATCACTAGCTAAGCGTCGCTGACGTTCCAACGCCACCAATAACAAAGCTAAGCTCAAGCATACTCCAATCACGGCCAGTCCTTCATTGAGACCAAGCAAAATCCCCAGACCAACTCCCAACAGGCTGGCATGAGCCAGCGTATCGCCGAAATAAGCCATCCGTCGCCAGACAATGAATGAACCCAGCGGTCCCGCGACCAGGGCAACGCCTATGCCACCCAACAACGCCCGCAGCAGAAAATCATCCATGCGAATCCGGATCCGGCACGCCGACCACATCGCCGTGTAAATCGTGGCGATGATTGTGATTATGTTGATAAACCGCTAACCGACGCGCCCCTTCGTTGCCTAATAGCTCCAAATAGGCCGGATGCTGACTCACGCTGTCGGGATGCCCGGAACAACAGACATGGTGGTTCAGGCACACGACCAGATCGGTCGTATTCATAACTAGATGCAGGTCGTGAGAAACCATCAAGACACCACAACCACGCCGATCGCGAATCCGGCTGATCAAATCGTAGAGCTCATATTGGCCATTCACATCCACTGCCTGCACCGGCTCGTCCAATACCAGCAAGTCGGGATTGCGCAGCAATGCACGGGCTAGCAAAACACGCTGAAACTCGCCGCCGGAAACGGATTGAATCGGCTGCTCCATCACCCTTGCGGCTCCTGTTTCTTCTAGGGCATCCTGCACCTGCTTACGACCTGCCGGAGTGCCCAAGGTAATAAAACGATGCACGGTCAATGGTAGGGTGTCTTCTATCGACAACCGCTGAGGCATGTAACCGATCCGGATACCGGGTTGCAGCACGACCCGACCCTGCTGTGGGCGAATCAGCCCTAAAATAACCCTAACCAATAGGGTTTTGCCTGCACCGTTCGGCCCGATCAAGGTGACCACTTGACCCTTAGCGACACTTAGACTTATATCGCGCAGAACTATTTTGTCCCATAACGTCAAGCTCACAGCGTTGACGTTGAGAAGTTTTTGACTATTCATCCGACCAAAACGGGGTTCGACGAGCAGATAGACACTCTAATTTACAGCCTTAAGTTGGCGCAGCTGACCCGTTTCTGCCACCGCCCGGTGTTTCGATCACGAACACATCACCTGTCGGTTGCATCATATGGCATTTATTGCTGTACGCCTGGGGCTACGTGGGGCTAAAGATTGGGAGATGGTAACGGTAAGATTTAATGATACCCTTTGGCTAACTTCGGTAGATCGCCGGCCAGCCCCATGGCCCGGCGGGCAAGTATATTTTTGAGTGGAGTCAGGGTATCAGTCATATTAAGACCGGTATTGCGTAACCACTGTACAGGGGATAACGGGCTGTCGAATAACCGTTTACAGCCATCCAATGCCCCTAACATCAGCATATTTTCCCCTTTGCGCCAACGTTCGTAACGACGCAGTGTTTTCAGTGAGCCGATACTTCGTCCCTGCGCAGTTGCATCAAGCAATACCTCGGCTAAAGCAGCCGCATCCAACAAACCCAAATTGACCCCCTGACCGGCCAGTGGATGAACCACGTGAGCCGCATCGCCGATCAGGGCGAAATGCGGTTTGACATAGGCTTGCGCATGTTGTGTGCGCAG
>JAZBPA010000183.1:0-2351 GCA_036351435.1 Candidatus Competibacteraceae bacterium | reverse complement strand
TAATTCCCAGTCCACTGTGGTCCTCCTATAGCGCCGTTGGTTTGCGTTCCTGACACCATAGAACAGCCGATTGGTTTAAGCGACCCTACATACACCACGTAGCTCTTAATTCGCATTGGTAAGGTTCAGAGACTCGGTTGCTTGGCTATTCAGCCCTTATCTCTAGTTGCCAGTCTGCGTGCTAGATTGAAGGGCAGCGTCTCCATCCTCCAATACATCTTCGACATAAAGCATCTTGATCCATACTAAACTAATCACCACCAAAGGCATGGCGACTAACAAACCAATAAAACCATAGATACTTGCTAACAGGACTTGAACAGCGATAATCATTGCTGGTGGTAAAGTGATTATATTACGATGAATCATAGGTGTAATGAACATCCCCTCCAGGTTTTGCACTAACACGATTAATATCGTTGCATATAAACCGGTTAGGGGGCTAACCGAGAGCGCCAATAACACTGCCGGGATACCGGCAATTAGGGGACCAAAATTCGGAATGAAGGTCATAATTCCGGTAAAAATGCCTAGGGTAATGGCCAATGGCACATCTAACACCCATAATCCCAAGCTCATCAGCACGCCGAGCATACTCATTGACATCAACTGACCCATAAACCAGCCTTTTAGCATGATGTTAGAGCGCTCTAATACAGCTGCCAAACGCGGGCGCCGGTGGCGTGGAAACAATTGCAGAAATCCGTTGATATACAAGTCTGGTTCGGCCGCCAAATAGATGCCCATCAGAATAATAATGAACATTGCAGCGAGAACATCAAAAGTCGTCGCAAAAACGCCGCCCAGACGCTGGAACAATTCCGACTGACCTCTCAAGAAATCAAGTATCTGCATCTTAGGGATATCGAGTTGATGCAATAACTCTTGACCCCAACCAAACTGCGACAACTGTTGTTTGAGTGTGGAAAAGGCTTGTGGAATAGTTTTGGCGAGCACCTGAGCTTGATCAACCAACGTAGGTGTGGCCAGGGCGATAAGCGCGGCGAGCACCAGAACCACACCGGTGGCAACAATCCCTAGCGCTAACCCTTCGCTGATACGTGTGAAGCGATGTAACTCCATGCTAACGGCGCGCAATAATACGGCGAGGACAATAGCGCAGAACACCAATAGCAAAACACTGAACGAGTACCATAAAAACAGCAATATCAAGATGGCGACCAAAGCAAGACGAACGGTCAACGCTGCTTTTGCCGTATAGCCAAAATGACTTACTGAAATGGGTAACTTTGGAGACTGCGAAGATTCGTTGTTCATAATCTGGGCGCGGGTTAGATTGCTTTGATTAAAACTCTAACCACAGCAAGCTTAATGCCGCTCTATGACAATTGTGGTGTGATTAGCACTGCGGACAACCTGTGTTGGCGAAATGCGCTTAACGCATCGCTTCAATTTACCAACTTGTGAGCCGTGCTTGTTGCTTGGTGAGTAATGACGATATCGGCAATGAGCGGGAGATGGTCTGAGGCGACCGCTGTGGTAGCAGTTTTCTTTGCTCGTAGATCAGAGATCCGCGCTATCTGCGATTTAAGCCATAACCGATCCAACGCCAACACAGGGAAGCGAGCCGGAAACGTTGCCGGCGCCGACGGCTCTGTGCTATCGAAACAGCTGTTGACCTCGTGGAGTATCCGGCTCCAGGGCCACCATTCGTTCATATCACCAGTCAAGATCGTCAAGGCGTTTGCCTTGCCTTCAGCTAATACTGATAAGAGCTGCTGGCACTGAACGCGGCGTTCGTAAGCGCGCAACCCTAAATGAGTGCTCACGATACGCACCGTCAATCCTTGCAAGTCGAGATCCACATCCAGCGCTCCCCGTGGTTCTCGGCCTGGCTGGCTGAGATCAATATGACGACTGCCGAGTACTGGCAGCCGATGCAAGAGGGCGGTACCGCAGGGTGAATCCGGGCGAATTAGCGCAGGGCCGGCAATAGCCTGCAAACCAGTTTCGGCGGCCAACGCATTTAGCTGTCGTGTATCGTTGCTGACGCCCAATTGTGATGCGACTTCCTGTAACGCCACAATATCGGCGTCGAGGTTGTTGATAATACCAGCTATGCGAACGAGGTTAGTGGACCCGTCTAAGCCGAGGCAGCTGTGTACATTATAAGAAGCAATTCTGATGACATGCGTTTGCGTGCTTTGATTGTGTTTATGGGTTCGTTGCATTAGCTGAAAGGGCTAGGTTTGAGTAAGCTAAGAGCTCAACGATTCACACCGTGAGCATACGCATGATCGACTTCAAAGGCCACCGCTTTGAAAAAGACGTCATTCTGACCAGTGTCCGGTGGTATTTAACCTATCCGCTGAGTTACCGAAACTTGGAAG
>JAZBPA010000182.1:0-6055 GCA_036351435.1 Candidatus Competibacteraceae bacterium | reverse complement strand
GGCTTCAGCTTCTTTGCTGACGTCCGGGTGATATTTCCGAGCGAGCTTGCGATAGGATCGTTTGATTTCATCCTGTGTGGCGTCGCGTGCGACATCCATGGTCTCATAGTAATCTTTGTATTCCATCAACCCTTACCGTGTGGTCGTGAAGGTCAGTTCGCCCTTTTGGAGCTTTCCCCCTTAGGCTGTCACGGAGCCGATTATCTCCTCAAAGGCCGCGGCCGCCGCTTTGCGGGTGAATAGCAGCAGCAGCGTCATGCACAACGCCGAACCCAAGCACCAAGCGCAAGTCGCGCCGATCACGAACGGTTCCAGGAAGGTGAGATAAACGGAGAACAGTGTGCCACCGAGCGCTATGCCAAAGATCGCCAACGTACTCAGTGCGGCAAGGCGCGTTTCGGAGAAGCGGGCGAGCAGCCAAGCGCCAAGAATAAGTAAATAGCCGCCGATGCCCAGAATGCCCAGCGGAATGCCGAACAACTCGGCGTATTTACTTTGCTGGACGGTATTGCAATCGCCGACCGGTCCACAAACGGCCATGACCTGAGCTGATTCCACGTAACCCATGTAGCCGGCGATGCCCAATCCCAGCACAGCAATCGCGGGCACCGGCCAACCGAGGGATTGATGTGGCGCATGCTTCATATCAGCAGAAAAGTGGCTTAGCGTATACACCAACACGGTTGCCATCATGATCAACATGACGATGGCTAGGCTGTTACCGATAGGGTCCAGGGTGATTTTCTGAAATACGCCAAAGCGTTGTTTATCCGGTAGGTTTTTTTCCACACCAGGGGACGCGTTCTTGGTCGTGTCCATGAGTCCGGCAATAGGCGGTAGTGGGCTACCGCCTTGCGCTAGCATTGTGGTGATGAGCTGGGGAAATTGCTGGGGAATTTCCAACGCCCCGACCATGACCTGCTCATCGACAATGAGCGTGGGTACGCCCACGCGATCCTCGGCTATCGAGAAGTGTTTTATGGCTGCCCGATATAACCCCTGTCCGCGCGGGTCGCGGACATTCACGGCGACGATGGCCAATTGCTCGCCGTATTGGTTACGCAGTGGTTTCAGCACGTCCTCAATCACTTCGTGACAGTGCGGGCAAGTCGGCGAATAGAAGAATACGGCGTGCACCACCGCGGTAGCGCCAAACCCGGAAGACTGGAGATTGAGCACCAGTCCAAACAAGAGAGAGAATCCAATAATCCAGCGTTTAGCCCATGTCTTGTTCATGCCAGTAAGTCTGTTTTAGGAAAGGTCGGGAAGAGTGCAGACCGTGGACCAACGCCTCGGACAGCTTCGGCTATCGTCTTTTCACTCATCAGTGAATAAAACCACAGCTTGGTTCTGATCACAATCCGTAGAACTACCGGACATTGGACGGCCCTCTACTCCGCAGAGCGGCTATCTTGGCCGGTCGAGTCAGTATTATTCCTGAGTATTCCCAACAATTTATCTTTATTACGCAATGGTTAGAATGGCAAGTAATAGGATAGGCAATGACCTGTAGCGGCAAGGCTTACAAAAAGCGATCATCGGTAAGCCCAGCTGCCGTTACAGCACGCGATACACATCAACAGACCCGCCTAGAACAAGGAGTCGATCGTATGACGGACCGAGTAGTCAATATCGCTCGAAGTCCTGCCGGCCCAGTCTCAGCGCCGATAAATGAGTCGAATGAAAAGACTCATAACGTTTATTGCTGGGATGGCGAAACCCTGACGCCTCCGCTCAGTGCGGTTTTATTTCGCAACGGTGGGCAGTTAGGTTGCTGCCGAATTCGTGGAGTAGGGCCGCATGGCGTCCGGCTGGAGACCGATGCTTTAGTGAGCGAGGATGAGTTTTTGCAAGTGCGCTTTCTGCTCATGGAAAAGGGCCGGGGCGTCCAATATGACTTATCCGGTCGCGTGTTAAGCCACGGTACCCATGGGATGGGACTATTGACGGATGTGCTGGTGGCCGCAGCGGGGGACGGTTTGAACGCGTTGTTGGCCTTTAACCGCCAAACGCCAGAGTTAGTAGTAGTGGATTAACATCAGGCAGCGATCAAAACTCCCGTCTTCCCAATGCCCTGACTTGCTCTGTGTCGCGTAGTCGCTGTGCCAATTCGGGAAAACGTTCCGCCAAGGCTAATACCTCTTTGCGAGTTAAACGCAATACAGTGGTTGCACGCAATGCATGTACATTAGCAGTACGTAAATGATTGCCGAGTAATGCCGTTTCGCCGACAAATTCCCCCGCCCTGAGTTCCGCCAGTTGCCGAGTTTCACCGGTTGGCAGGCGTTGAGTAACGGAAACGCACCCATGGATCACGATATAAAGCGCATCACCGCGACTGTCTTGACTGATAATGGTGTCGCCGGCGAGAAAATTGACTGCCATCGCCTGCCTGGCAATCTCTTGCAAGGCATTATCAGGCAACCCCGAGAACAACGGCACCATGCTGACCCAATCTCGATAATGCAGGTCAACTAACGGCATCGATACCGGCGGGACCGCTTGTAATGCCTTATGGATGCGCTCCTCCAACTGGGTATAGGCCTTGGCGCCGAGGCTGCGATGCCGATACTCCTCATCAATAGCCCGCATGGCGGCTATGAGCGCCGCTTGCGAAGCTAAGCGCACTTCGAAGCGCCGGCTGAATTCCGGAAAATCCTGTTGAATATCCGCTATGTCAGCCCGGAGTTTTTGCAAACGCTGATGGTAGAGGTGTTCAAGCGTTTTGCGCGGGGCGGACTCCGGATGTTGGCGAATCGTTTGTAAAGCGGCTTCCGTCATCAAAATACGCGCCATGCTTTTGGTTAAGTAATGTGACAAGCGCCAATTCTGATAACGAGACAGCAGACCGACAGCCCAGTCCTGTTCCCAAAGCCGTTGCAGGACCGCGATCTCTAATCTCCGCCAGCGACTCGGCGATGCCGGCTGCTCGTTGGATAAGCGGTCCGGAGCGTCGGCGATTTGTTCTCGCTCCATCTGTAACTCACTCTGCAGGTCCAAAAACGTCGCCTGCCGAATCGTGCCAACTTGATACAAATCGTCCAAAGCTTGCACTTCAGCGCGTAGCGCTTCCAGTCGCTGTTGGCGAACCTCCTGATCAGTCGCTTCAATAACCGGCAGGTCAGCTGTAAGCATCGCCTTGAACCGGTTACGAATTTGGTGGTGGGCTGCCCGTGACAGCAAACCCGCATTGTGCAATTGGCCTAGCTTTTGTTGCAGCTGATGCTGAGCCACCGCGACACCCTGATTCAATTCAACCTGCTCATCCGCGTTAAGTCGATTGATACCCAATTTTTGCAACAACGGACGGATAGTAGGAGCATTGATCAACAACGTGAACAGCACCACACCGACCGTTAAATCCAACAATAACTGGCGTTCCGGCAAATCGGGTGGTATCGACAGCGCCATCGCGATGGCCAATCCCCCCTTTAACCCACCCCACCATAAAATGTGGCGCTCGCCCAGGGTCACGCGAGGAAGTCCAAACAAACGGGTTGCCCCGGGCACCAGCGTATAAACCGTGCCGGCTCGTGCCGCCAGCACCAACCCGACAGCGAGCAGCACGATATCCAAACGACTCACCAAGCTGGTCAGATTGACGGACAGTCCTACCAATAAAAATAACAAGGTATTGCCGATCAGGGCCAGGAATTCCCAGACTTCCCGCAGAGCGCTACCGATTCGATCCGGTAATCGCGGCAGACCAAAAGCGCTGAGCATCAACGCGCTGGCGGCAGTGGCCATCACGCCGGATACGTGCAACCCGTGTTCGGCGACGATAAAAGCGACATAGGCCATGATGACTGACAGCAGAATAACCAGCCCCGCATTGAGTTCAAATCTAGCCATCAACCCACTGACCGTCCAACCCAAAAAGATGCCGACTATCAAACCGCCACCGAATACCTGTATGAACTGAAAGACGGCGAAGCCTGGATTCCAATCCGCCGCGTCATGGACCACCAACCCCAGCAACAAGGTGAACAGCACAATAGCGGTGGCGTCGTTGAATAACGACTCTCCCTCCACTAATACCGTAAGCCGTTGCGGCGTGCCTAATTCCTTGAACAGAGCGATGACGGCTACCGGGTCGGTGGCTGAGATCAAGGCACCGAACAGCAACGCCACGCCGAGATTTAATGACAAGGTCCACCACAGCCCTAGACCAATGATGAAAGTAGAGAGCAATAAAGCAGGCACCGCCATTATGAGTATCGGTGCTAGGTCTTTAAACAATTGCCGGGCGTTAAGATTGCAACTGGACTCGAAAATCAAGGTGGGCAAGAAAATGAACAATACCAGTTCCGGTGTCAGGCGAAAATGCAGTAAGGGCGTCAGTGTCGGCCACTGCTCGGCGAGAGGTTCTAGCCCTAGGCCGATTAGAACCAACACAACAGAGTACGGAATCGGTAAATTCCGGCACAGCACCGCTGCGCCCACGCCGACGGCAAGGAGGGCCATCAAGATGAGAACACTATCCACCAAAGGCACTATTGGTACCCCTCAAATTCAGTGGACTAAGTATTGTCCTGGACATCGTTATCAAGACCGCCGTGATTACGTCCCTGGAGATTCGGTGCTGTAAGTCAAGTCTCATAAAGGTCCAGAGTAAGGATTCAGCGATTTTTTACTGTAGAACGATGGAGCCAATCAGTCGCTGGATCGAACGGGTGGGTCAAGGTGAAGATGAACCGCCATTTGCGCCAGTTCCGCCAAACTGGTAGCGCCCATCTTGTACATGATGTGGGCGCGATGGGTTTCCACGGTGCGTGGGCTGATGCCCAGTGTTCGCGCGAGTTCCTTGTTCTTCATTCCAACGACCAACAGCCTTAAAACCTCAACTTCCCGCTGACTCAACAGGCTATAGCGCCGCTGAAGCTCAGCGAACTGATCTTGACCGTGGCGGCGTTGTGCATCAAGCGCCAAGGCGTCGCGTACCCGCTCCAGCAACTGTGCGCCGGTCACCGGCTTTTCCAGAAAATCCACGGCCCCGCCCCGCACCGTGCGCACCGCTTGGGGAATGCTGGCGTGGCCGGTCAGGAAGATGACGGGGATGACTAGGCCGCGCTCGCACAGCGCCGCCTGTACCGCGTGTCCGTCCATGCCCGGCATGGCCATATCCAAAACCACGCAGCCGGGGCGGTTGTCACAGGTCGCCAGGAAACTGGGACCGTCGGCAAAAGCTTCCACCTTGAGTCCCGCAACCTCAAGAAATTGCTGGAGCGACTCGCGCATGGCGGGGTCGTCATCGACGATAAACACCGTTGGGGTCATGGCGCGTAAGGCACCTCGAAATGGAACACGCCACCGGGTTGACGCGCTTCGACCCACAGTCGACCGCCGTGGAATTCGATCAAACTGCGGCTGATGCACAAGCCCACCCCCAAACCGTGGGGCTTGGTGGTGTACAGGGGCTCGAACAGTCGCTCGGCCACCTCCGGGCCAATACCGGGACCGGTGTCGCGCACGCTGACTTGGGCAGCGTTCTGCTGGCGGCGGGTCTCAATCTGGATATGACCAGTCGCCGAGTCGGTCTCGCGAATCGCCTCCAGGGCATTGGTCAGCAGGTTGAGCAGGACTTGCTCTAGGTGCACCTGCACACCCATGACCGGGGGTAGATCGTCGCCTAGATCAAGTTCCAGGCGAATCCCTTCGTCTTCCAGGGTCGGTTTGATCAGGGTGCAGGTGGTGACCACCACGGCGTTAATATCCAGCGGGCTGGCGTCAATCTCGGCACGGCCCAGAAAGGCGCGCAGGCGGCGGATGATCTCGCCCCCGCGTAGCGCCTGCACTCGGATACGCTGGAGACTATTCTTGAGCAACGCCTCGTCGGTGGACAGACGCCCCAACTGTTGCAGGCTGGCCTCGGCAAACAGGGTAATCGCGCCCAGCGGTTGATTGAGCTCATGGGCTAGCTGGGTGGCCAGTTCATGGGCTACCTCTAGGCGTTGCAGGCGAGCGGTCTCTTCCAGATGACGGCGGGCCGCCTGTTCCGCCTTGCGCTGCTCAGTGACATCGACCAGGGCGACTCGTACCAGCGCCTGGCTGCCGC
>JAZBPA010000181.1:0-5346 GCA_036351435.1 Candidatus Competibacteraceae bacterium | reverse complement strand
GGATGTGCCTGGCTGTTTCTGGCTGGCATTGAACTGCTGGATTTGCTGCCATCGCACCCCAAAGCAGCGTTCTTTAAGGATGTTACCGCGCGCACGCTTACCGCTATGAGCAAATATCAGGATGCTAGTGGTTATTTCCGCAATACCCTGGATGATCCAACCTCAAAACTCGAAGCCTCAGGTGGGCTCATGTTTGCCTGCGCCATTGTTCGAGCAGTCGAACTAGGCCTGCTTGACAAAGCCTTGATAGATGATGCGGTAAGAGCTTTCGAAGTGGTTGCAGGGGCTGTTGAAGCGTCAGGTAAGGTTCCGGGAGTCTCAGTGCCACCCGGCGGGCCAAATGTAGTATTTGATTGGACCATGTTTGGGCAGGGGTTCTTCCTGTTGGCAGCTAAAACTTTGCAGCCGTACATGGAAGGATAGTTCAGCTAGATCTATCACTTCCTTGCGAGGGTAACGCGGCGTGACGTATTCATTTTCTTTTTTTTGACTAGTGCGGATATTATGAGCAGCGATAACAAAAATGAGGTTTACGAGGAATTTCGTGACGTAGTAAGACGGTTCGCGGAGGAAAAGGTTAAACCTTTTGCGGCCATTATTGATCACGAAAATCGTGCACCGGAGGAGGCCTTCGAGGCCGCCAGAGAGTTAGGGCTACAGGGTGTTCCTTTCCCGGAGGAATTCGGTGGTAGCGACGGCGACCTCATGCTGCAAGTTATTACTGCCGAAGAGCTTGCTCGCGTTTGCGCATCTTCATCGCTAACGATTTCAAGCAGTTGGTTGTTCAGCGTCATTGTTGAGAACGGCAGTGATGAGCTGAAAGCGCTGGTACATGATGTTGCCAGTGGCGAAAAGAAAGCAGCCTGGTGCTTGACTGAACCTCAAGCGGGCTCTGACTTAATGGCCATCAAAGGTAATGCCAAAAAAGTCGATGGAGGCTGGGTAATAAACGGCAATAAACGTTTTATTACTAACGGTGGCTGGGCTGACTGGTATTTGGTGTTGGTACGCACCGGCAGCAATGACGATCGCTCATTTGGTGTCTTTGTCGTTAGTAAAGACGACGAAGGAATATCCTTCGGGGCCAAAGAAGACAAAATGGGGCAGCGCGGCAGCCCGACCAGCGATGTTATTCTTGACGATTGTTTTGTGCCCGATTTTAGATGTGTTGGTGACCCCCAGAAGGGACTTCTGTACTTCAAGAATTACCTGAAAACATCACGTTTAACGATTTCCGGATTGGCATTAGGCATTGCTCAGGGCGCGCTGGACGAGGCTGTTCGCTACACCAATGAGCGAGTCCAGATGGGACAGGCAATAGCACAGTTCCAGATGGTTAAGGGGATGATTGCGGATATGGCTGTAAAGGTCGAATCCAGTCGTGCCCTGCTCTACAAGGCCGTTAACATGTCAATCAACAATGAGCCGGGCGTCGAGTCATTTAGCTCTATGGCAAAAATAGCCTGTTGCGACGCCGCGATGGCTGTTGCCACTGACGCGGTACAGCTGCACGGTGGCTATGGCTATTTGAAGGAGTATCCAATCGAGAGAATGTTCCGCGACGCCAAGATCACTCAAATTTATGACGGCAGTAATCAGGTAATGCGACAAATCGTTGCTGATCAATTGAATAAAGCACAAAAAGGATAATAAGGCGATGAGCATTTTAAGTGATTATAAGGTTATTGAATTAGCGGAAGTTTTCCAGGGGCCAGTGGCAGGACAGGTGCTGGCTGATTACGGCGCGGAAGTCATTAAAGTGGAAAAGCCGCAGGTGGGCGACATTTTCCGCAATACGGATGTCTATGGACTGAAGAATAACTGCTTAAGCAGCCATTTTGCGGCAGCTAACCGTAACAAAAAGTCGATTTGTATTGATATCACCACGGACAAGGG
Source organism: Candidatus Competibacteraceae bacterium (assembly GCA_036351435.1). Lineage (GTDB taxonomy): Bacteria > Pseudomonadota > Gammaproteobacteria > Competibacterales > Competibacteraceae > JAAUQA01. Next base: position 3,450 of record JAZBPA010000181.1, on the reverse strand, counting down.
CAAAGAGGTGTTGATGGCCCTGGTCAAGGAGAGTGATGTACTGCTGCACAACTACCGCCCCGGTGTTTTGGATCGCCTGGGCTTTGGTTACGAAGCTCTTTCGAAAATTTGTCCCAAACTGATTTACGCCGCTGCTACCGGGTATGGAGAAACGGGTCCACTCGCCACATTCGGCGGCCAGGAGTTGGTCGTTCAGGCGTTGAGTGGCTATTGCGCAACTAACTCGGGTGACAAAGCGCCCGTTATCGTCAATGCACCTGCCATCGATTTTGGTTCTGGTATGGTTTTGGCACAGGGAATCCTTCTGGCGCTGATGGAGCGCGAAAAGTCAGGCAAAGGCCAGAAGGTCACCACCTCACTACTGGGAACAGCGGCCGCCATAACGGCGATTGAAGTGTCCTCCCTGATAAATTCCGGCATACCCATCAACTGGTTTGAGACAGGCCTGAACTTTGTCTTTAGAACAACCGACGGCTGGGTGCTTGCTCTGAGCTTTTTCAGGGAAAATCCATTGGGTCTTATGTGTGAAGCGCTGGGCGTGGAAGATTTAAGCAAAAAACTGGGCATTGAAAATGCCAATGTGCTTGAGCTAAGTCAGCATAAAAGCACTGTTGAGCCAACACTGGCACAGGCATGTGAAAGATTAACCACAGAGGAAGCGTTGTCACGATTCCGAGCTAAAGACCTGTTGTGTGCGCCTATCTTGAGTGTTGAAGATGCTATGGCTCAGCCGCAAATGCAAGAGATCAATGCGATGGTTGATGCCCACGTTACCGGACAAAGAGACCTGCGGGTAGTGGATAGCCCATTAAAGTTTTCTCGCACGCCAAAACGGGAACACATTAACGTGCCTTTACTTGGAGAGCACACCGAAGAAATATTGGCTCGCCTTGGATTTGACCATTACTAGTGACCGATTAGCATTTCTATTTATGAGGTCTGAACAAGGCTGTCGGTATAGAAGGATTGGGGGCTTTCAGTCTTATGAGACCGGGGCCACCCAAAAAGTTAGCGAAAGATAATTTACGTTACATAAAAAGAGGGCGGCAATATGGCGCTGCAAATCGTACCTAAGGACGAGCTAGTCAATGCAGTAGGGACCAAGCTTGAATCGAGCCCATGGATTGAAGTTACTCAGGAACGCATCAACACCTTTGCCGAGTGCACAGGCGATAACTACTTTATACACGTTGATGAAGAAAAAGCGAAGCAAACCCCTTTAGGTGGAACCATTGCTCACGGCTTGTTGACGCTATCATTGTTACCTTATCTGATGGAAAACTTTATAGCCCCTGAGAATATGGTCCATGGTCTGAATTATGGGTTTGATAAGGTTCGGTTCCTGGCCCCGGTTCGCTCCGGCAAACGGGTACGCCTGCACGCTGACGTGCTGGATGTCGAGCGGAAGGACGAGAACCGCTTTGTTTTCAAAATTGGAGTAACCGTTGAAATTGAAGGTGAGGATACCCCTGCATTGATCGCCGAATGGATGAATCTGTACATTACGGAGTGAGATCAAGCGCCCGATATTACGGGAGAAAATAATGATAAATTGCTCCACCGGTCAGGTTACGATCGCAACCGGTGAAGCTGGCGGTGGCGGCCGCTGTTACGCGCTGAGTGTGGCCCTTCGCCGCGCCAGGTCCGTGATTAACGATCTGGTTGCAGTGTCGATGACTCTGACGGCTTCTTCCGCCCTTCGCCTTTGCGCTCAGCATCGACTCAGCGCCCTTACCGATGATCAATCGATCTCAGCATAAAGGTGTATCTATGACCTATGGCTCAAACCTTCCCTTAGACGGAATACGCATTCTGGATTTTACGCAGGTCATGCTTGGCCCCTGTGCCACTCAGATGCTCGCTGATTTTGGTGCCGATGTTATCAAGATCGAGCGCCCGGGCGCGGGCGATCTGAGTCGGCATCTCTTTGGTGGGACATCTGTAGAGGCGACGAACAATCCGTCGTATTTATCCTTGAATCGCAACAAGCGTTCCATCGAAATTGATACAAAAAGCGAGGCTGGAAAGCAGATTGTTTATGATCTTGTCAAAGAGTCGGATGTGGTCGTAAACAATTTTCGCGCCGGCGTGATGGATCAGCTCGGCTTCGGTTACGAGAAGCTCAAAGAGATTAATCCACGCATTATTGCTGCGTCCGGAACAGGCTACGGAGAGACCGGACCCTATGCCCACAAAGGCGGGCAGGACATGTTGGCCCAGGCTATGTCCGGCGTAATGGCGGTAACCGCGGACCCGTCAATTCCACAATCAATTTATCCAACTGCTCTGTGCGATTACACCGCCGCAATGCATCTTGTGCAGGGTGTTATGGCGGCGTTGCTGGTGCGGGAAAAAACGGGAATCGGTCAGAAAGTGAGCGTATCACTTTATGACTCGATGCTTGCGATGCAAATGCAGGAAGCGGCCTACTGGAACAAATATCATAAGGTTCTCAACTGGGCGGCAATGCCTCTCGCTGGTTACTTCGAGACGGCGGATGGGGCAATTGTGGTGGTTGGAGCGTTTAAGCCTAACCCGCTACAGAATATCTGCAACGCGTTGGAAATAGAGGACCTTTCCAAAACCTACCCGGATATGGCTTCCCAGGTCAAAAACAAGTCGGATCTACAGGATACGCTCCGCAAGACCTTTGCCCTCAACACAAAGGCCCACTGGTTGGCACGTCTTGGGGAGCAGGACATACTTTGTGCCCCGGTCCGGTCATTGGGTGAAGCACTCGACGACCCGCAAACAGCGATTAACAACATGTTACTCGAAATAGATGACCCTGTTGTTGGCAAACTGACGGTCGTCGGTTGCCCCGTTCATCTCAGTGACGCCCCTGTTTCTGTGCGGCGCACGCCGCCAAAGCTCGGTGAGCACACCGAAGAGATACTTCTCGAATTTGGCCTGGCCACAGAGCGCGGTACGGAAAGGACATCACAGTGACTATAAAAAGGCAGCGGCAGTTGCCTTCCGGGCTCTCATGGGGGCCGTTCACGACAAGAATACCGTTTCGCCACACGACGTTGGTGGGGTCTCAGTTCGTGCAGGGTTGTCTTGTCGCTGCGGCCGCCGTTCTTGCCCTGGTGCCTCTGCTGCAGTCAGGGTTTGGCTTAAGTTTTTATGAGGCGGTAACAATATCCTTTCTACACTCGATATTGCTCGCTTCGGCCCCCATGCTTTACGGCGATCCTTTTTCTCCTGGATGGCTAACGCCGGCGCTTCCACTGGTTTTGGTCTATGTAATGGGAGGATATACCGATCCTGCATTACGTTTCCAGGCTATGACGGCATTAAGTATTGAGTTTGCTGTACTGCTTCTGCTCATGGGTGGAACCGGCCTGGGTAGATGGTTTCACGACTGGCTGCCAGGCACCTTGAAAGCCTGCATGATTATGGGGGCCAGTATCAGTGCATTCAAACGCATTTTCTTCGACGATTTTTCAT
>JAZBPA010000180.1:0-28582 GCA_036351435.1 Candidatus Competibacteraceae bacterium | reverse complement strand
TTGCTGGATGAGCAGTGCGTCGATCTCTTGGAAGAGATGAGCGTCGATCAATTACAGGTTCGTTCCGTTATCACTTGCGAGACCCGTTACGGTGTATGCGCCACCTGTTATGGTCGTGATTTGGCGCGTGGTCATTCGGTGAATACCGGTGAAGCGGTAGGCGTTATTGCTGCCCAATCTATTGGTGAGCCGGGCACGCAGTTGACCATGCGTACTTTCCATATCGGTGGTGCGGCGTCGCGGGTTGCGGTGGTTAGCAATGTGCAGGTCAAGTCTAAAGGCTTGATTCGTGTTCAAAACATGAAAACGGTACGCAATAAGGAAGGGCATTTGGTCGCAGTATCGCGTTCGGGAGAAATTACCGTCATTGATGAATTCGGGCGGGAGCGGGAACGCTACAAAATCCCTTATGGTGCGGTTGTCACCCAAAGCGATGGCGATCCTGTCGAACCCGGCCAAGTGGTCGCGCATTGGGATCCGCTGACTCATCCGGTGATTACCGAAGTGGCCGGAAGGATTCATTTCTTTGAGTTCGAAGAAGGCGGTACAGTGCAGCGCCAGACTGACGACATTACCGGCGTCAGCAGTTTGGTGGTGATGGATCCGAAACAACGCAGTGCCCAAGGTAAAGATAAACGGCCGATGGTAAAGCTGGTCGATGAAGCGGAAAACGATCTATGTATCGCCGGTACGGACATTCCTGCACAATACTTTCTGCCAGCAGGCGCAATCGTCAGTTTGGAGGATGGCGCCCAAGTGGCCGTCGGAGACGTGCTAGCGCGGATTCCGCAAGAGTCCGGCAAAACCCGTGATATTACCGGCGGTTTGCCACGGGTCGCCGACTTGTTCGAGGCGCGTAAGCCTAAGGAGCAGGCTATCCTGGCAGAGATCTCTGGCACCGTCAGTTTCGGTAAGGACACTAAGGGTAAGCAACGGCTGGTCATCACTGACAAAAGTGGTACTAATCACGAGGAGCTCATTCCGAAGTGGCGTCAGGTTAGCGTCTTCGAGGGTGAGAATGTTGAACGGGGTGAGGTGATCGTCGAAGGCGAACCCAATCCGCACGATATCTTACGACTGCTCAAGGTGCGCGAGTTGGCCTCTTACCTGGTCAAAGAAATTCAAGACGTGTACCGCTTACAAGGCGTGCGGATCAACGATAAACATATTGAAGTCATTATTCGTCAGATGATGCGCAAAGTGGAGATTCTTGATCCCAAAGACACTCGCTTCATCAAGGGCGAGCAGGTCGAGCGCACCCGGTTGTACGAGGAAAATGACCGGGTCGTGGCGGAAGGGGGCGAAGTCGCTGTCTACCAACCCCTGTTGCTCGGGATCACCAAAGCCTCGTTGGCGACGGAATCGTTCATCTCTGCCGCGTCCTTCCAGGAAACCACGCGGGTATTGACGGAAGCTGCCGTACGTGGATTGCGCGATGACTTGCGAGGATTGAAGGAAAATGTCATCGTCGGGCGCTTAATTCCTGGCGGCACCGGTTTGGCCTACCACGCGGAACGCCATGATACGGCGGCGATGCTGTCACAACAAATCACCGAGCATATGTTCGAGAGCGAATCTGCTAGTCAGGATAGCGGTCCGGTCGAAGAGCAGGCGGATCAAACTGGGCAGTGATTACACCGTCTCACACCCTCGTCCCATACAGAGGGTGTGAGACAAGTCAATCGGCAAACAGCGCAGCGATGCGCTGTTGAATGGCCTCAGCTGCTGCACGGGGATCAGCTGCATTACGGATGGGACGCCCCATGACGATGTAATCGGCACCGTTCATAAACGCCTGTTCCACATCCACGACGCGTTTTTGATCATCCACGTTGGCAACCGGACGAATACCCGGCGTGATGATCAGCAGTCGCTCGCCTAATGTGCTTCTTAATGCAGCGGCTTCTAAACCAGAAGAAATCACCCCGTCACAACCGATTTGTAAAGCCCGTTTGGCCCTGGATAGGACCAGAGTCTTAGGATCGCAGGCAAAACCGAGATCTTGCAGGTCGTGTTCATCCAGGCTGGTTAATACCGTGACGGCCAACACTTTTAAGTCGTTTTTTTCCGCAACTGCCGCTTGCAAAATGCTGTCGTTGCCATGGACCGTGGCAAAAACCGCCCCCGAGTTTTTCAATTGTCTAACGGCAGCGCCCACCGTTTCGGGGACATCGAAGAACTTAAGGTCGATGAAGATCTTCTTATTCCTCTGCTGCAGCCAGTCTACTAATTCGAAATAGCTGCCGGTCATAAAGAGTTCTAACCCCAGTTTGTAAAAACAGACGGCATCGCCGAAGCGGGTTACCCACTGTTTCGCCTCTGCTACGCTAGGCACGTCCAACGCTAGGATCAGCCGCTCTCGGACAGGGATATTCTTGTTGGAAATGAGCGATGTCTGTTTCATTGCAAAAACTCAGCGGGTGATTTCAAGGGTTACAATCCAACATTTCCCAACCGTTGTCTTGGGCGGTTGCGCGCAGCACTCGATCCGCACTGACGACGACAGGATGTCCAACACTTTGTAGTAATTTTACATCGCTATGGTGGTCGGCGTAGGCCACTACATCCTGCATAGACAAGTTATAAGAGACGCACAACTCGCGGGCGATGCGGAGTTTTTCCGGGCCGTAAGGATGGCTCAGCGGCGGTGCAGCTACGAAACGACCCCGCTGGGTTGCATAATGGGAAGCGCGAAAATCCGTTGCGCCCAGCAGTTCTGCGAAGGGGGCAGCGATGAAGTCAGGCGTGCCAGTCAATAACACCACTGGTTCGCCCGCCCGCAAATGGACTTGTAAGCGTGCCAGGGCGCCGGCATGGATCTTCCTTGGCAGCACATCAACAACAAACTCCTTCGCTATATGCCTAACTTCGGCCTGTTTCATGGCGGTTAGGTAGGCTTTGTTTTTTTTACCGATCAGAGTGCCGTAACACGGCAACCAACGGCACATAAAATATAACCAAGCTAATCCTTGTAGGAGACCAATTTTGCGGTGGCGTAGCAGATACTTCATGAACTCGAGTTCGGCGCTTGAACCATGAATCAGGGTGCCGTCGACGTCGAACAGTGCCAATCTCATCGGTTCGATTCACGTGTTGCTGATTCGTTTTGGCGTTGTAAAAATTCAAGCACTACCGGCAGTCCGCGAGCGATGCAAACGATAACTGCAAACCATACCAACCCAGAACCTACACCCTCTAAAGCAGTTTGCCAAGCAGCCCAAAATCCCGGTAATAAACCGGCGATAATCGGCAACAGTAACAACCAACAGAAAGCAACGGCTTTAACAACAGCGTAGAAAATCCGCATAAAACGCCCAGCAATCAGCCATTGTCCGAGCGGGCCGACCACCATATCGAATGGGCGCTGCTGCTGTGAAGCGCCCGCCGCGCGAATGGAATCAACCAACAAACCGCGAACTAGGAAAATCAGAGCCACTGCAATGGGCACTCGATCTAAATCGGCCAACACGACCCAGAGAACATTCTCCACAACTCGGTCGGCTGCAATGTCGAAAATCGCTCCGAATAACGAGGATTCGCCGCGCCGGCGCGCTACCCAACCGTCCAAGCCATCCATGACGAAAATGAGGATCAACAAAAAAAAAGCGATGATCTGGGCATAAATGGCGTGGTGGTAGAGCAGGCCGACCAAAACAAACAGCAGCAGTACCCTTCCTAGCGTAATCAGATTAGCCATTATTCGCCATTTCAGTAGGGGCTGCGGAGGGTAAACCGCACCGTGTTAGCGTACTCCTGGACTGAACACGCTTGTCAACAGGGTCAAGGTTGCTTCGACATTACTCAAAATGCGCTCCAGCACTTTAGGCCGTTTGGTGTAATCAATGATCTTTTCGGTGCCGATGACTTCTTTGGCGACAAAGCGCACGTCCGCTAACTCGTCGATTAAACCCAACTCCAAGCTCTTCGAACCGGTCCACACTAAACCACTGAACAGTTCGGGGGTTTCCTGCAAACGTTCACCGCGCCCCTGCCGGACTGCGGCGATAAATTGTTGATGAATTTCATCCAGCATACTTTCCAAGTGCCGGACATCTTCCGGCTTGGGCGGTTGAAAGGGGTCGAGAAAACCCTTGCTTTCGCCGGAAGTATACAGCCGTCGGGTGATGCCGAGTTTGCTCATGGCGTCTACGAAACCGAAGCCGTCTGTGCGAACCCCGATTGAACCAATGATGCTCGCTTTGTTGGCATAAATTTTTTGGGTCGCTGCCGCGACATAATAACCGCCTGAGGCGCATACATCGGTGGCTACCGCATAAATAGGCGTGTCTGGATGGGCCTCGCGTAACCGCATGATTTCATCATACATTTCTCCCGCTTGGACCGGGCTGCCACCCGGGCTATTAATGGACAAAATAACGCCAGTAGTGGAGTCGTTTTTGAAAGCACTGCGTAATCCGCTGATGACATCCTTTGCATTGGCGTCCATACCGCTGGCAATCAGCCCTTCTAGGTTGACTAACGCGGCATGTGGTTGAGATCGATCTGTCGCCGTCGGGTCCAATGGGCTAAACGCTAAAATCAATACCACCACGAGATAGAGGAGAAAGACCGATTTAAAGAAAATGCCCCAGCGACGATTACGGCGCTGTTCTACCAAAGCAGCAAAGGCGAGGCGTTCAACGAATGCGTCGGCGGCGCGCTTGTCTTCGCTGGGAGAATTCGAGGGTACGGGGTTTACGGATTCGCTCATGAGATCTTCTTCCCTAATAGCTGCTGAAAAGATCGCTTCATCAATTGGTCTCCAACTGTTCAACTACGTCTTTGAGATCCTGGGTTAGCGGTGCGCTGACGCAAACCTCCCGCTTGCCGAGCGTAAACATGATGCTGTGCGCGTGCAGAAACAACCGTCGCAAGCCCAGTCGTCGCATGGATTGGTTGCAGTGAGAATCACCGTATTTATCATCGCCAGCAACCGGATGCCCTGAGTGTGCGGCGTGAACCCGAATTTGGTGCGTGCGGCCGGTGTGCAACGTGGCCTCCAGCAACGTCGCACGTTGCCAAAGGCTGATCGGTTTAAAGCGCGTATGGGACTGTTTTCCGTCGAATAGCACCTCTACCCGGCGCTCGCCGCTACGGAGCACATTCTTGCGCAGCGGGAGCGATACGTTACAAGTTCCTTTTTCCCACCTTCCACATACCAGCGCGAGGTAGCGTTTATCCATGGTCCCCGCCCGTAACGCTTTATGGACAGCTGCTAATGCCTGTGGGGTTTTAGCCAACACCAGACAACCGCTGGTGTCGCGGTCCAACCGATGAGCAAGTTCTAAATAAGGCCCGGGACGCAGGGCTCTGAGTGCTTCGATAACGCCGAAAGGCAGACCACTGCCTTTATGAACGGCAATACCGGTGGGTTTGTTGAGTACCAGTACCTCTGCGTCTTCCAGCAAAATAGCGTGTTCAAGTTGCCGTAATAGAGAGGACGGTGGTTTCGTAAGCGACTCTTGAGTCGGCAAACGCAACGGAGGTAGCCGTATTTGATCGCCTGCTTGCAAACGGTACGTGGGACGAATTCGACCGCCGTTTACCCGCACTTCTCCGGTGCGTAGAATCCTGTAAATCAAACTTTTAGGAACGCCTTTGAGGGTGTGGAATAGATAATTATCAATGCGTTGGCCGGTGTATTCAGTGGCTATTTGAACGGTGCGGACAGCTGGGCGCGACTCTAAATTTGTCATAAATATGGGAGATAAAATACTAAGGTGCTAGCCTCTCTATTCGGGCCGACCTTATTAAAGACGATTTCTTCGCGCTCGCCAAGCTTGAACTTTGAGTGCCGGGCCGGTTGCATGGAAATTGAGATTTCAGGGTCGGATACATTGTAGCCTGCTAATGGGACTGTTATAGTGAACCAAATTTTCGCTACACAGCCTTATAATTCAGCGGAATTGATTACTCGAACAAATGCTTCACAGCCTGCCTCTTGAAGAGACGGGTATTTCCAAGGGTTTATGATCGCTCAACCCTTTACACTGAGCGATAGCAAGTTGCGCTCCCCCTTCCCCGTTGTTGCAAGGCGCAGACCGCGCGTTGGGCCTGTCAGCCAGTCCGTTATCGGGCTACGGCTCCTTCCTTCTGATCCTGCCCTACTCGGACTGCCCCTGACGACAACCGCGATGGTCTCTGGTTGAGCGCTGGAGTTTGTAATGAAAAGAATGCTAATCAACGCAACACAATTAGAAGAGTTGCGGGTGGCCATTGTGGACGGCCAAAAATTATACGATTTAGATATTGAAACTCCTTCACGGGAACAGAAAAAATCCAACGTTTATAAGGGAAGGATCACCCGCGTCGAACCCAGCTTGGAAGCGGCCTTTGTCGATTACGGTGCTGAGCGGCATGGTTTTTTGCCGTTCAAAGAAATCAACCGCAGCTACTTCGATACTCAAGCTGCAGCGACGGGAGGACGCCCCAGTATTAAGGATGCGATCAAAGAAGGACAAGAGATCGTCGTTCAAGTTGAGAAGGAGGAACGAGGCAACAAGGGTGCAGCGCTTACCACCTTTATCAGTCTAGCTGGGCGCTATCTGGTATTGATGCCCAACAACCCTCGGGCAGGTGGGGTGTCGCGTCGTATCGAAGGAGATGAGCGCCAGGAAATCCGTGAGGTCATGGCCAATCTGAACGTGCCTGAAGGGATGGGGCTGATTGTCCGCACAGCCGGGATGGGACGTTCCCTTGATGAGTTGCAATGGGATCTGGATTATTTGCTGCACTTGTGGGGTGCCATTGAGCTGGCTTCGAAATCCCGCAAAGCGCCCTGCTTAATTTATCAGGAAAGCAACATTATCATTCGCGCGTTACGCGATTACCTGCGCGCCGACATTGGTGAAATCCTGGTCGATGACCCGCAGGTGCATCAACATGCTCAAGATTTTATAGAACAGGTGATGCCGCAAAACCTGTCCAAGCTCAAGCTATACGAGGATCACATCCCGCTATTCAGTCGCTTCCAGATCGAAAGCCAGATTGAAACCGCTTATCTTCGGGCGGTTAGCCTGCCTTCCGGCGGTGCGATTGTGATTGATTACACCGAAGCTTTGGTGTCCATTGATATTAACTCAGGACGCGCCACTAAAGGCAGCGATATAGAGGAAACCGCGCTCAATACCAACCTAGAAGCCGCCGATGAAATTGCTCGCCAGCTGCGTTTGCGCGATCTGGGTGGGTTAGTCGTGATCGATTTTATCGATATGTCTGCAGCGCGCAATCAACGAGAAGTCGAGAACCGGCTGCGCGAAGCCTTGAAAATGGATCGCGCGCGGGTACAAGTGGGGCGTATTTCACGATTCGGGCTATTGGAAATGTCGCGGCAACGGCTGCGCCCTTCGCTAGATGAAGCCAGTCATGTGATTTGCCCCCGTTGTAATGGGCAAGGGACGATACGTGGGGTGGAGTCTTTGGCGTTGGCGGTGTTAAGGTTATTGGAAGAAGAGGCGATGAAGGAGCGCACTAGCCAAGTTGTTGTGCAGCTGCCGGTCAAAGTCGCTACGTTTTTACTCAATGAAAAACGTGACGCAGTGCTGTCCATTGAACAGCGGCACAGCGTGAGTTTGTTGTTGATACCCAATCCGTCCTTGGAAACACCTCATTTTGAGTTGACGCGGCGGCGACTCGACGAAACCGATTCTCGAACGGTGTCTTATAAACTGGCAGTTCACCGCGATGATCAAGACGGTGGACAACCCACTATTCAAACACCGCGCAGTCGTACCGAGGAACCCGCTGTTAAAGCGATCAGGCCGAGCGCGCCAGCACCTAATGCCAGTGTTGCACAGCAATCGCTTGACGAAGCCGGTGAACCGGGGCCGGGTTTTCTGAAATGGCTTTGGCGCAACCTATTCGATGCTAATTCGGTAGCTCATTCACCGGCGGAGGTGTCTCCCCTTGCTCCTCAGAAGCATAGGGAATCGGTTCAAGAGCGCTCTCCTGTTGAGCGTGCGGCGCCAACTAAAGAAACAGCCGAGCCGGAAAAAAAGGCGGCTTTAAAAACAACCGTTCCGAAGGTTGAGAAGGCGTCTGCCCAAACCAAGGATGACGAGGGTGCTACGAGCGAGGAAACTAGCAGTAATAGTCCAACCGGAGAAGGTGCCGGCAGTCGTAGCAATCGACGTGGGCGCCGGGGTGGGCGTCGTCGCCGTAAACCGGAGACCGCAGCAACCACAGAAGCGAGCCCGACTGAGAGTCCGGCTCGCGAAGAAACGATCACTGAAGCACCCGTTTCTGCTGTGAAGGCGGAGGCTGAAGGCGAGCCTGCTCCAGAGCCCGTAGTCAGTGCTAATGAAAAGGCTCCGCGACGGCTGATTCGCAATGGACGTCCTCGACGTCCCAAGACCGTTGCCGATACGCAAGCAACTCACCCGTTAGATCAGTCCATAACTGAGAACGCGCCAGTATCTGCTGTGGATTCCATGCCGCTCACAGCACCGGAACCTCCAGCCCAGGACGATCCGATCGAGACATCGGCTGAAACTGAGGCAGTGCAAGTAGTCGCTGCTTCGGAACCTATGCGCGAGGAAACAGTTGTGCACGCGAGCGAACCGGAATTGAGCGAGACCCCGACTGAGTTGCCGCAGGTTGTCGAAGTTTCAGTGGATGACGCCGAACCTGCTGCAGTACCGGGAGAGAACGTTGTGCAAGAACCAGTGGAGGCAACAGCACCTGCGAAAGAAGAAGCATCGCGTCTTAGTGATCCCGCTGACTCTTCTGACCCCGCTGAGCAACAGGTTTTAACTGAACCAGCTCAGGTTAATACAACTCAGTCCGATCCGGATACAACTCAAAAAAATCCCGTATCTCTTGATGAGCATGAGGACGAGGATACGGTCGATACCGCAGCGTCAAACTCCCCTGTTGAACCACAGGTCGATACTACCGAGGAGCTGCCTGCTGCAACAGCTACTGCTGAAGATGTATTGGATTCTTCTGAAGAAATCAATCCCCAATCACCGCCTCACTGACTTTGAATGAGCGTCGTCTAGGTGAATAGGATGGTTTATTGCTCCTCCGTACAGGCATTTTCTTGTAACGGGGCCTTTTGGTGTACAGTACGTTCGGGCGGAAAATCACAGGCGAACAAACTGCCAACCCCGACCAAGCTGGTCACATGCAATTGCCCATTATGGTGATGCATAACATGCTTTACGATCGCCAGTCCCAGACCGCTGCCGCCGGTCTGGCGCTGCCTGCCCCGATCCACCCGGTAAAAGCGTTCGGTAATACGCGATAGGTGCTGTGGTGGAATACCCTCTCCATTGTCCTCTACTTCCAGGTGTACGCTCTGCCGTTCCGCATACCAACGAACGGTCACAGTGCTCCCAGCGGGTGTGTGACGAACAGCGTTGAACACTAAATTGGAGAAAGCGCTGTGCAGTTCACGTTCCCATCCGTAAACCCACAGCAGGGGATCGACCTCCAACGTTAACTTGTGGCCTTGCTCACCGCTCAGGGCGATAGCGTCCTCAATGACTTCTTTGAGCAAAGCCGGTACATCAACCGGTTGCGGGGGCGGTGCATCGCGCTGAGTTTCCAGGCGTGACAACATGAGCAGACTTTCAATGATATGCAACATCCGCCCGGTTTGTTGCTGCATGCGACGTAACGGTAGCTCCCAACGCGCGACCTCATCGCTGTCCCGCAACGTTTCCAGATAACCGTTGATGACTGTCAGTGGGGTACGGAGTTCGTGGGATACATTGGCTACAAAGTCACTGCGTACCTGTTCCAAACGATGAACCCGTGAAACATCGGTGACCAACAGTAAGCGTCGTTTTTTGCTATAGGGTGCTACCCGCACGCTGAGTAGCTGCGCGTCGTTAACCGGCGAAGGGAATTCCGCGCTGTATTTGTAACGGCGTTGGGTCAAGAAACCCACAAAACTGGGGTGGCGCACTAAGGTGGTGATACTGAGGCCGAAGTCTTGAGGAGCACGTAGACCAAGCAACCGCCGCGCTGATTCGTTGCACCAGGTGAGCGTGTCGTCGTCCCGGAGCACCACAGCGGCATCTGGTAAAGCATGTGCCGCCGCCTGAAATTGCTCGACAAAACGACCTAATTTACGCTTGCGTTTGCGGGCCCGCTGTTTCAGGCGAAAGGTTTTTCGGTAGACGTCCTGCCAAACTGCCCCGGTCCTCAACGGCCATGAATTGGTCTGGTTAATGAGGCTGTCCTTACGTAACCAGCTGTCCAGGCGATACAAATGAAACAAATGCCAGCCCAGACAAGCGAGCGCGCTAATCAGCAGGGCTAAGATAGTCTGGCCGACGAGCCAACCAAGTAATCCACTCAGCAGCAGCAACCCCAGTGTGCGTCCTAGCAAGCTCGCCCAGGAGTAAGCCAAGTTCACATTCTCGTAGAAAAGCGGTAGCCCGCGCCCCGCACTGTTTGGATCAAACCATCAACCCCGTGGGGTTCAAGCGCCTTGCGCAAACGACGGATATGCACATCTACCGTGCGCTCTTCGACATAAACGTTGCTACCCCAGATCCGATCCAGCAATTGGCTACGGCTATAAACGCGCTCTGGATGTGACATGAAAAACTCTAACAAGCGGTACTCGGTGGGACCGACTTCTAAGGCCGTATTATCGGCAGTGACCCGATGGCTGGCGATATCTAATTTAAGTGCATCGGCAATTAAAACTTCTTCCTCACCGCCCGGTGTGCCTCGGCGCATCACAGCCTTGATACGAGCTACCAGTTCGCGAGGCGAAAACGGCTTGGCGACATAATCATCGGCACCGCTTTCCAAACCGAGCACCTTGTCTTCTTCTTCAACCCGTGCTGTCAACATGATGATAGGAATTTCTCGGGTCAGTTCTTGCTTCTTAAGGCGACGGGCGTATTCAATGCCACTCATACCCGGCAACATCCAATCTAACAGGATGAGGTCAGGCAGTGTTTCAGCAATCTGAGTTTGCGCTTCACGCACATCAATCGCTTCTTCAATATCGTAGCCCGCGCTGTTTAACACAAAACCAATCATTTCACGGACTGACTGTTCATCTTCTATGATCAAAATACGCTTTGCACTCATTATGAATTCCCCTTTAATCCTGGGCTATTTAAGGAGAGCAATGTGACAAAAAGATGACAATGCACTGTAAAAACCAGTGTTAACCAGATTATGACCACCAAGCATACTCATGTTACATCGTTGCACATTAGTCACTCGATTTTGCATCTATCGAATCTGTCGCCGCGTATCTTGTTTACGGTGAGTTTAATTTTGTTGGCAAAAACAAAGTAGTTCTCTCACCAAACATCGGCCGTAACATCGGCTTAAAGTCTTTTCAGGCATGCAAATTAGGGTGTTGTTGGTCGTATCCAGCTGTTCTTCAACACTTCGTCGAGGAGGTAATAATAATGATTTCCGTAAAAGTACAGACTATTTTATCCAAAGTCCTGTTAGCCGCTTTATTGGCCTTGCCGATAGTTGTCAGTGCAGCGACCGTAGAAGGCAAGGTGAATGGCATTTCTTGTGCCGTAGCTGGGGTTTTCTGCCCGGTCGATAAACTTGATCCTATGGTAGCGTTGGAAACCGATTTCGTGGTCCAGCAACCGGATGGTAGTTTCTATGTCATTCCTAATGTTGATCGTGCCGTGAAAGCTCGCTTGGTGCTCGACGATGTCGTTGTGACCGGCGACATAAACGACCGGTACAAAACCATCCGAGCAGACGAAATTGCGGTCAAACGTGGCGGTGAGATGAAAACCGTTTGGACCTTGAAGATGCAAGAAGAGCTGCGTGAACAATTGTTCGGCGGTTCTCAGTAACTGAATTCCATAGTAGCTGAGATGCATAACGGTCAAGGCGGCTGCTCCGGCAGTCGCCTTTTTTATTACTCTTTCTCGAATTACGAAATACTTTGCAAGATGGCGTTAAGCCTCTACCCTCTCCAACATTAACGTGTGTTGTCGGAGAATGATCATGAAATTAATGACTGTCAGTGCGTTGCCCAAGATGATCGTGATCGTCTTTGCAGGAGTGCTTTTATCATGCGTTGCCAGTGGCGCAGCCGCCCAGCAAAGTGCCGGCAAAAAGTTGCAAACGTTAGTGGATGTGCCGGATAAGCCGGTTGCTGCTGATTTCAGCTTTTTCGACATTCAGGGCCAAACGCTTAGCCTGTCGGGATATCGAGGCAAGGTTGTGGTGATTAACTTTTGGGCAACCTGGTGTGCGCCTTGTCGCAAGGAAATGCCGTCGTTGCAGCGGACCTGGGAGCAAATCCGGGATAAAGGTGGTGTAGTGCTGGCGGTTAATTATTGGAGCGACAGCAAAGATGATGTGATGAAATTTTTTGAAAACTTGTCCGTCGACTTCCCCATTTTGCTGGGTGACAAAGAAGAATTAACCGAGTCGTGGCCGGTCAGAGGTCTGCCAACTACATTTGTCGTCGATCCCGAAGGACGCCTAGTCTATCAGGTAGAGGGCGACATTGAGTGGGATGCGCCGGACATTGTTGGAAAAATTCTGGCGCTTAACCCCGGCACTTAGACATTTGCTAGATCCGCACCTCACAAACTATTAATGGTTTTTCTGTATCGAACTAATTCAATAAGTCAATTTTCACAATCAATGGTTATGCCTTATCCTGACGGCTGTTATTAAACAATAATCGAATATCTGGCGCAAAACGCCGAAGTTCTTTAAGGTTTGCGTATGACGCAGACATTGGGTGACGTGCTGATCTCTGCAATCGCCTATCGCTACAGAATGTTGAGGAAATAGTCCATGGGTACCACCAAACACTGCCGGTTACTTATCTTGGGTTCCGGTCCAGCCGGCTATACGGCGGCGGTGTACGCAGCTCGCGCCAACCTGAATCCAGTATTGATCACCGGTTTGGCGCAGGGTGGCCAGTTGATGACCACCACGGAAGTCGAAAACTGGCCGGGTGATCCCGAACATCTCCTCGGTCCCGACTTGATGGCACGTATGCAGCAACACGCCGAGCGGTTCAATACCGAAATCATTTTTGATCACATCCACACCGTCAGCCTGGAAGAACGGCCGTTTCGGTTGGTCGGCGATGCGGGTGAATACACGGCGGATGCGCTAATCATTGCTACCGGTGCGACGGCTAAGTATCTAGGCCTGCCCTCTGAACAGCAATACCAGGGTAAAGGGGTATCTGCCTGTGCGACCTGTGATGGATTCTTTTATCGCAATCAGAACGTGGCAGTTATCGGTGGCGGTAACACGGCGGTCGAAGAAGCGCTGTATTTATCGAATATCGCTGCTCAGGTAACGGTGGTGCATCGTCGCGATCAGTTTCGTGCCGAAAAAATCCTGGTCAGTCGGTTAATGGACAAAGTCGAAAATGGCAATATCCGCCTCGCCCTCGACCAGACACTAGATGAAGTTCTGGGTGATGAAAGCGGTGTGGCCGGTGCTCGGCTCCGTAATCTAAAAACCGATGCCCTAACCGAACTGGATGTGCAAGGGGTATTCATCGCCATCGGCCACAAACCCAATACTGAATTGTTCGTCGGTCAGTTAGAGATGCGCGATGGTTACATTATCGTTAACAGTGGTCTGCAAGGTGGCGCAACGGCGACTAGTATTCCCGGTGTATTTGCGGCAGGCGATGTGGCCGATCATGTGTATCGACAGGCGGTCACTTCTGCGGGTACCGGTTGTATGGCGGCTTTGGATGCCGAAAAATACCTGGACACGCTGACCCAATAACCACCAGCCGAGGCGTCACTATCCTGTGCGCCTCGAATTTTACTGAACTGAATTAATCAGTCAGTGCTTGAATCGACTCGGCCACAGCCAAAGTCCGGCGGGCTTCATCGACATGTAGATTTTCCACTAGCTTGCCGTTGACTACCGCAACGCCTTTTCCTTCGGCGCGAGCTTGTTCCCAGGCAGCAATCATTTCCCGCGCGGTATCAATATCCTTTTCAGCGGGCGCAAAGACTTCATTGGCGACAGCCAATTGATTAGGGTGAATCAACGTTTTACCGTCGAAACCCATGTCTCTGCCTTGCTCGCATGCCGCACGAAACCCTTCATCGTTTTTCAAGTCCAGGTATACGCCGTCTAAAATATCGACATTATGGGCGCGAGCTGCCAAAACACACAGGGATAGCGAGGTGAGGAAGCCGATACGATCTGGGGTATGGCGGATTCGCAATTCTTTAGCCAAGTCCGAAGTGCCCATGACAATCGCAGCCAAGCGCGGGCTCGCACCCGTGATAGCATTGATATTCAGAATACCGCGTGGTGTTTCTGCCATGATCATAATGGGTAGATCGGTTGGCGCACCGGCCTGGTCCAAAGCCTCGACGGCAGCGTGGATTTGCTCCGGCGATTCCACTTTGGGAAACAGGATTGCACTGGCGCCAATCTTGGCCACAGCAGCGACATCATCGTGTCCCCAAGCGGTTTCCAGGCCATTGACCCGCACGATGATTTCCCGGTGACCATAACCACCCTGGGTTAGCGCTGCAACGATTTGCTCACGGGCGAGCTCCTTGGCATCTGGAGAGACAGCGTCCTCCATATCCAGGATCAGGCCATCGGCAGCCAGACTGCGGGCTTTATCCAAAGCGCGAGCATTGGCACCGGGCATGTATAAAACGGAACGACGCGGACGCAATTGCATGTAATTTCCTCCGATAATTGCCGCTTTGCGTTGATAGATGACCGTTCATAGTTCAGTGCAACGGCCAGTTTGTTGTGATTAATAGATTCACGGTTACAAATCTGTGGAAAAAATAATTTGCCCTGATGAGTAGGGTTATAATCAATGCCTTATGCGAGCAATAAGGTGCCCAGAAGGGATCTTGTTGCTCAATTGCCGCCGTAACAATGTTAACGGGTAGTTGTATTCAGCGGCGAAAAAATTTACTGTCGCTGCCTGAGCAGTTCATAGTCGTACAGTAGCGACGTCTGAATGTAAGGTGCAAGCGCGTGAGATTGAAAAACCATGCTGATCAAAATTAAGAAGGGCCTAACAATCCCCATCGCGGGAGAGCCCGAACAAGTTATTCATGAAGCGCCCCCTGTTACCACAGTCGCCTTGGTCGGTCGGGATTACATCGGCATGAAACCCAGCCTGTTGGTCGGTGAAGGTGATCGAGTGAAAATTGGCCAACCCCTATTGACTGACCGTAAAAATCCCGGCGTCAATTATACCTCACCCGGTGGCGGTGTGGTGACCGCTATCAATCGAGGCGCGAAGCGAGCCCTGCAATCGGTGGTGATTCGCTTGGATGAGACGGAGGAGGCAGAAACGTTTAAAGCTTACTCGGCGTCTGAGTTGGCGCAGTTGAGTTCGGCGCAGGTCCGGGAGAATTTGCTCAACTCGGGTCTATGGACCGCGTTCCGTACCCGCCCGTATAGCAAAGTGCCTGCTCCCGATGCGACACCGCACTCGATTTTCGTGCCTGTTATGGATACTCGCCCGCTGGCGGTGAATCCAGTGGTGGTCGTTGAAGCCCACCGGGAAGATTTTCTCAACGGGTTAACGGTGCTTAGCCATTTGACGGAAGGTTCGATTTTTGTCTGTAAGGCACCTGACAGCGATGTGCCAGTGCCCGTGGGAGAGCGCTTTCAAGTCGCTTCATTCGAAGGGCCTCACCCGGCGGGATTGCCCGGTACGCATATGCATTTCCTGGATCCGGTGAGTGCGGAAAAAACCGCTTGGCACCTGAATGCCCAAGACGTGATTGCATTCGGTAAACTGTTTACCACCGGGCAGTTGTGGTTGGATCGCGTCGTTGCCCTTGGCGGTCCGCCGGTAACTAACCCCCGTTTGCTGCGGACCCGCATCGGTGCCAATACCGATCAGTTATTGGATAACGAGTTGGATGACATTGAGTGCCGACCGATTTCAGGTTCGGTGCTGGGCGGACGTCGGGCGCTGAGTACCGAGGCTTTCCTGGGACGCTATCATTGCGAACTCAGTGTGTTAGCCGAAGGTCGGGAGCGCGAACTGTTCGCGTGGATCAATCCGGCCCTCAAAAACAGGTTTTCCATACTGAACGTTTTTCTGTGGAGTTTTTCGCGCAACATCGGCAAGTTCCCGCTGACCACCTCCCAGAACGGCAGCCCGCGGGCAATGGTGCCGATCGGTAATTACGAGGCGGTGATGCCGTTGGATATCTTGCCGACCCAACTGTTGCGTTATTTACTGGTCGGCGATACCGACACGGCACAAGCCCTGGGCTGTCTGGAGCTCGACGAGGAAGACTTAGCGCTGTGTTCGTTTGTGTGTGTGGGTAAATACGACTACGGTCCAGTGCTGAGAAAAAATCTGACTCAGATTGAGAAGGAGGGCTGATGTCTCCTGTACGACGCTTTATGAATCAACTTCATCCGCTATTCGCCAAGGGCGGGCGTTTCGAGAAGTTTTACGCTGTCTATGAGATGGTGGATACCTTCTTTTATTCGCCGGCGGATGTGACCTACACTGCGCCGCATGTCCGCGACGGCATTGATCTCAAACGGGTCATGACTTACGTGGTCATCGCCACGATACCGACCCTGCTGATAGGAATGTACAGCGCTGGCTATCAAGCCAATCTGGCTATGGCCGAGCTAGGCATTGATACCGCCCCCGGTTGGCGCGGTGTTTTGTTGGGAAGCGTGGGCTATAACGCTGCTAACCCTTTAGCCTGTTTGTTGCACGGCATGGCTTATTTTCTGCCCATTTACTTTGTCACCCTGGCGGTTGGTGGGTTTTGGGAGGTCGTCTTCGCAGCAGTCCGTAATCACGAAATCAATGAAGGTTTCCTGGTTACGTCCATGCTTTTTGCCCTGATTCTGCCGCCCGATATTCCTTTATGGCAAGTCGCCCTGGGGATTTCCTTTGGTGTGGTGGTTGCCAAAGAAATCTTCGGCGGTACCGGTAAGAATTTCATTAACCCGGCTTTGGCGGGGCGCGCCTTTTTATTCTTTGCTTATCCGGCAGAAATCTCTGGCGATGAAGTCTGGGTGGCGGTGGACGGCTTTAGTCGGGCTACGCCATTAGCCTTGAGTGCGGTGCCTGGCATAGACAGCGCAGTCGGCCACATTACCGCCAACGGCTACACGTGGTGGCAAGCGTTTATGGGCACTATTCCCGGTACCATTGGTGCCGAATCGACCTTAGGGTGCTTGTTGGGCGCGGCCTTTATGATCTACACCGGCGTTGCCTCTTGGCGGATCATGGCGGGGGTAGTGATTGGTTTGATCGGAACGGTGTTGCTATTCAACATCATTGGGGTCGATAGCGGTGCTATTTACGGACTGCCGTGGTACTGGCATGTTGTGGTTGGCGGATTTGCCTTTGGCACTGTGTTCATGGCTACCGACCCAGTCAGCGCTGCTCACACCGATGTCGGGCGCTGGGTTTTCGGTGCGCTGATCGGGTTTATGACCGCGCTGATTCGAGTGGTTAATCCTGCTTATCCGGAGGGCATTATGCTGGCTATCTTATTTGCCAATCTATTCGCTCCCTTAATCGATTATGTCGTGATCCGACTCAATATCAGAAGAAGGGTATTGCGCAATGCCAAAGTCTAAGTCTAAGTCCAAAACCAAGCTGGAGTCTCAGCCGGAGGTTGTTGCGGAATCTCAGCTGGAGGCTAAGCCGGAAACTGATGTAGAGGCTAATGCAGCGCCTAAGCCGGAAGCTGATAAGGCCACCTGGGCCAAACAGATTCTGAGTTTGCCTAACGACAGTATTCAAAAAACGCTGCTAGTCGCAGTCGGGATCTGTTTAGTCTGTTCGGTAGTAGTCGCTGGTGCTGCGGTGTTTTTAAGACCCGTGCAGACCGCCAACAAGGCACTCGATTTCAAGCGCAATGTCGTTGAAGTAGCCGGTCTGTTGCAACCCGGTCAAAGTGTCGAAGAAGCGTTTCAGCAAGTGGAAGTGCGGGTTGTCAATCTGGAAACCGGGGAATATACCGACGAATTCGATGCCGCGTCCTTCAGCCAACGCGACGCTGCCAAAGATCCCGCGCTCAGCGAAGCGGTTCCGTCCGAGCAGGACATCGCCAAAATCAAACGACGGGCCAACTATGCCCCGGTTTACATAATCAAGGAAAATGATCAGCTCAAGACGCTGATTATGCCGGTGCATGGCTATGGGCTATGGTCAACTATGTATGCGCTGTTGGCGTTGGAGAGTGATCTCGATACCATCCACGGCCTGAAATTCTACGAACATGCGGAAACCCCCGGCCTCGGTGGCGAGATTCAAAATCCGCAGTGGCAGGGGCAATGGGAAGGCAAGGAGCTTTACGATGAGCAAGGCCAGTTGCGTATTGAAGTCATCAAGGGGGTGGTGGATAAAACCAAGCCCGACGCCAAATATCAGGCGGATGGCTTGGCCGGCTCTACTCTCACCGCCCGTGGCGTAGATAATCTTTTGAAGTACTGGTTAAGCAACAGTGGTTTCGGTCCTTATCTGGAGCGGCTACGAGAAGCGAGAGGATAACCTGTGGATAGAGGAATGAAGAAGGTTCTGTTCGAGCCCTTAGTCGATAATAACCCCATCGCGCTGCAAATCCTGGGTGTCTGCTCCGCATTGGCGGTTACCACCAAAATGTCGACGGCGGTGACCATGTGCCTAGCCCTGACCGTGGTGCTGGTTTGTTCTAATGTCGCCATTAGCCTAATTCGTCATCACGTGCCGACCAATATCCGCATCATCGTCATGATGACGATTATCGCGTCCTTGGTCATCGTAGTGGACCAGTTTCTAAAAGCGTTTGCTTATGGCGTTAGCAAAGAATTATCGGTATTCGTCGGTTTGATCATCACCAACTGTATCGTGCTGGGTCGGGCCGAAGCATTCGCCATGAAGAACGGACCGATAGAGAGTTTTTGGGATGGTCTGGGTAATGGGTTGGGTTACAGCCTGATTTTGCTAGCGGTCGGTTTTATCCGTGAGCTGTTCGGCTCTGGCACCCTGTTCGGTATGGAAATTCTGCCCAAGCTGACCGATGGCGGCTGGTATGTTCCCAATGGCATGTTATTGCTACCACCCAGTGCCTTTTTCATCATCGGTTTTTTAATCTGGGCGATCCGAGCCGGGAAGCCCAAACAGGTTGAGAAACCCGAGTATCAAATCCATGAAGTCCACCGCACCGAGGTGTTGCAGTAATGGAACATTACCTCAATATCTTCATCTCATCGGTCTTTATTGAGAATTTGGCGTTGGCCTTTTTCTTGGGGATGTGCACCTTCTTGGCCATCTCTAAGCAGGTTGGTACCTCCTTCGGTTTAGGCATTGCCGTCATCGCCGTGCAAGGCATCACAGTGCCGGTGAACAATCTGCTCTACCAGTATTTGCTTAAAGACGGTGCGCTGGCTTGGGCGGGCTTACCCGAGGTTGATCTGAGCTTTTTGGGTCTGATCTGTTACATCGGGGTTATCGCCGCTATGGTCCAGATCCTGGAAATGGTATTGGATCGCTACGTCCCGGTGCTTTACAACGCCTTGGGTATTTTCCTGCCGCTGATTACGGTGAATTGCGCCATCCTGGGCGGCACTTTGTTTATGGTCGAACGGGATTACAATTTCTCCGAAAGCTTTGTGTACGGCCTGGGAACCGGTTTCGGTTGGGCGTTAGCCATCACCATGCTGGCGGGGATTAAAGAAAAGCTCAAATACAGCGATGTACCCGATGGTTTGCAAGGGTTGGGTATAACCTTTGTGATTACCGGCTTGATGTCGCTGGGTTTTCTGGGTTTTTCGGGCATCCAGTTGTAAGCACACTGCGAGGGACTCAGTACCCTCCACGGTTAGAATAGGCGGATAACCATGCTTGAAGTTGCGTTAGGCGTTTTGTTTTTTACCGGCATTGTGGTCATGCTGGTGTTTGTCATCCTGGCCGCCAAATCCAAATTAGTGGCGTCGGGTAATGTGGATATTTTGATCAACGGCGAAAAAACCGTGCATGCACCGGTGGGTTCGAAACTGTTGAATGCGTTGGCCAATGCCGATTTGTTCGTGTCTTCGGCTTGCGGTGGTGGCGGCACCTGCGCCCAATGCCGGGTCAAGGTCTTCGAAGGCGGTGGCGCGATTTTGCCCACCGAGACCGGCTATATCAACAAGCGCGAAGCGGCGGAAGGTGAACGCTTGGCTTGTCAGGTGACGGTTAAGCAGGACATGAAGATCCAGGTCGCCGACGAGGTGTTCGGGGTCAAGAAATGGGACTGTACGGTGCGTTCCAACCATAATGTAGCCACGTTCATCAAAGAGTTGGTGTTGGAGCTGCCCAAAGGAGAGACTATTGATTTCCGTGCCGGGGGCTATATTCAAATCGAATGTCCCCCGCATGAGGTCCACTACAAGGATTTCGAGGTCGAGAAGCAATTTCGCGACGAATGGGATCGCTACGACTTGTGGAAGTATGTCTCCAAATGTACCGAGCCGACCATGCGGGCCTACTCGATGGCCAGCTATCCTGAGGAAAAAACCGTCGTCCTGTTGAACGTGCGCGTCGCCACACCCCCGCCAGGTCAGCCGGATGCCCCTCCGGGCATCATGTCTTCGTTTATCTTCGGCTTGAAACCTGGCGATAAAGTCACTGTTTCGGGTCCGTTCGGTGAGTTCTTCGCCCGTGAAACCGACAACGAAATGGTGTTTATCGGTGGTGGTGCGGGCATGGCGCCGATGCGCTCGCATATCTTTGATCAGTTGAAGCGTCTGCATGGTCAGCGCAAGATGACTTTCTGGTATGGTGCCCGCAGTTACCGGGAGATGTTTTACGTCGAGGATTTCGATGCGTTGCAAGCGGAAAATCCCAACTTCAAGTGGCACGTTGGCCTGTCCGATCCGCAACCGGAGGATAATTGGACCGGCTATACCGGCTTTATCCATGAAGTATTGTATGAGCATTATCTCAAGGATCATCCGGCGCCAGAAGATTGCGAGTACTACCTGTGCGGCCCACCGGTGATGAACGTTGCCGTGATCAAGATGTTGGAAGATATCGGCGTGGAACGGGAAAACATTATGTTGGACGATTTCGGCGGCTAAATGACCCAAGATCGTCCTTCGGTTGCGGTGGGTTCTATATCTTCAGGAAACCGAAATGCTGTGTCCCCATTCACCAAATCGTGGGTGGGGTCATTGGTTCTGTTGCTACTGCTGATCGGCGGTTGGTGGTATTCCTCCAACGTGCGGGATGCTATGGTGCAATTGACCGGCGCGACGATGGGCACCACGTATACCGTCAAAATACCCCGTCTTCCTGGGGTTATCGCGGTAGATACCTTACAAGCAGAGATTGATCGGATTCTGGCTCAGATCAATCGGCAAATGTCCACCTACGATCCCGAATCGGAACTATCTCGCTTCAATCGCAATCCGAGCACGGACTGGGTACCGGTCTCCCCGGAACTATTGGTCGTTATGCAAGAGGCGCAGCGCGTAGCCCAGCTGACCAGTGGTGCTTTCGATGTCACAGTCGGGCCATTGGTCGATCTTTGGGGATTCGGTCCTACCGTGACGGATGACGCCATCCCCTCGCAAGCCGCCATCGCTGAGGCGCAAACCCGGGTTGGTTATCACCTGCTACGGCTGCGTTATGATCCGCCGGCGTTGCAAAAAACGGTTGCCGATATTGAGGTCGATTTATCGGCGATTGCCAAAGGGTATGCGGTTGATCGGTTGGCGGAATACTTGGAAACCTTGAGTATCGCCGACTATATGGTGGAAATCGGTGGCGAATTACGGGTTAAGGGTAATAATGTGCAAGGCGATCCCTGGCGCATCGCCATTGAAAAACCCACCCCAAACGAACGTACAGTGGAGCGTATCGCCTTGCTCACTGATCGGGGGATCGCCACTTCGGGCAATTACCGCAATTTTTTTGAACGAGATGGTCAACGCTATTCCCATGCGATTGATCCCACTACCGGACGGCCAATACGCCACGAATTAGCTTCGGTCTCGGTCATTCATCCGTCGGTCACTCTGGCTGATGCGTTAGCGACCGGATTGATCGTTATGGGGCCGGATAACGGCTTCCAACTGGCCGAGCAGCAAGGATTAGCCGCTTTATTCATCGTGATCAACGATGGTGAATTCATAGAAAAAAGCACTTCGGCCATTGCGCCCTATCTGGCCGATTAATCTACTAAACCGGCGTTTATCCCGATTTTCTAATACCATAACAGGGTGACCCGGCCGAACCCAAGCGGTGACCCAAAGGAGGGTAGTATGCTCAGCTCGATCAATGTAAAAAACTATATGACGGCCAATCTGATCACCTTCAAACCGGACATGGGGGTGATGGACGCCATCTTTTTATTACTCCAAAACAGGATTTCTGCTGCGCCGGTGGTGGATAAACGGGGTAATTTGGTAGGCATGTTGTCCGAAAAAGACTGTATGAAAGTTGTGTTGCAGGCCAGTTATCATGAAGAGCGGGCCGGCAAAGTGTCGGAATATATGAGTCCAAATGTCAAAACCGTCAATCTGGATGATAGTTTGTTGGATGTCGCCCGTATGTTTCTCGAAGCCCCTTATAAGCGCTATCCGGTCATGCGCGATAACGTGTTAGTCGGCCAGATTAGCCGTAAAGACGTCTTAAAAGCACTTAAAGACCTTTGGTAAGCAAGGGCACCCAAGGAAAGCGGGAACCCGTCCTTATGACTCAAGCACTGGTTATCTGTGACTTACGTAAAACCTATGGCAATGGTTTTCAAGCGCTCCAGGGTATTGACCTAGAAGTCCGCGAGGGTGATTTCTTTGCCTTGCTAGGGCCTAATGGCGCAGGTAAATCGACCACCATCGGTATCATTTGCTCCCTAGTTAAGAAAACCAGCGGCTCGGTCCGGGTATTCGGCAATAATATTGATACTGACCTTGAGACGGTCAAAACTCATATCGGCTTAGTGCCGCAGGAGTTCAATTTCAATCAGTTTGAACCGGTGGTTGAGATTGTCGTCAATCAAGCGGGTTATTACGGCCTCAAACGAACCCTGGCCTATGAGCGAGCCGAACGGTATCTCAAACAATTGGGTTTATGGGAAAAACGCCATGAACAGGCCCGTGCTCTATCCGGCGGTATGAAACGGCGCTTGATGATTGCTCGCGCCCTGGTTCACGAACCGCGTTTGCTGATTTTGGACGAACCCACCGCCGGGGTGGATATTGAAATTCGCCGGTCTATGTGGCAATTCCTGCGCGACATTAATGCTCGTGGAACTACGGTCATTCTCACCACCCATTATCTGGAAGAAGCGGAAAGCCTATGCCGTCACATCGCCATCATAGATAACGGCGAAATCATTGAAAACACGAGTATGCAAGCTTTGCTGAATCGGCTGCATTTGGAAACCTTTGTGCTTGATCTAACCCAACCGTTGGGTGTTTTGCCCGTTCTTTCCGGCTATGGGCTGCGGTTGATTGATGCCTGTACCTTGGAGGTGGATGTGCCCAAGGAACTAGGCATAAACGGGCTGTTCCAGGGTCTATCGAAACACGGTATCGAAGTGTCGAGCCTGCGCAATAAAACCAATCGACTGGAGGAGCTATTCATGAATCTAGTGGATCGCAGCGCTTCAGTCAGCGCTAGCCAATAACCGCTATGCGCCTATCAGCCCATTGGATTGCATTCCAAACCATCTTAATCAAAGAAATTCTCCGTTTCCTGCGGATATGGGTGCAAACCATTCTGCCGCCGGCCATCACCATGAGCTTGTACTTTATTATTTTCGGCAAGTTGATCGGTTCTCAAATCGGTGGTGTCAATGGGTTTACTTACATGCAGTACATCGTGCCCGGCTTGATCATGATGGCCATTATCACTAACGCTTATTCCAATGTGGTTTCATCGTTTTACAGTGCTAAATTTCAACGCCATATTGAGGAAATGCTGGTCTCCCCATTGCCCAACCATTTGATTGTCATGGGTTTCGTCGGTGGCGGGTTGGCGAGAGGATTAATCGTTGGTGTGGCGGTCACTGCAGTTTCATTGTGTTTCACCCAGCTGCATATTCACAATATATTGGTCGTTTTCGCGGTTACCGGGCTGACTGCGGTCCTGTTTGCGTTAGGGGGATTGGTCAATGGCATTTATGCTAATAGCTTCGATGATATTTCCATTGTTCCCACTTTTGTTTTGACACCATTAACTTACTTGGGCGGCGTGTTTTACTCCATCGACATGTTGCCGGAATTTTGGCAGACAGTGTCCTTGTTAAACCCTATACTTTATATGGTCAATGCGTTTCGCTATGGCATTTTAGGAACATCCGATATTGATATTTATGCTGCCTTTGCCATCATTTTGTTGCTGATTACTGGTTTATTCATCTTCAGTCTCTGGTTGTTGGAACGGGGCGTCGGTATCCGTCAATGACTAAGGCGCGCAACCAGCGCTAATTCAAATCCCATTAGTTATGCAAGAGGTAGCAAAAAGCTATGGCGAAGACGCCTAATAACCCAGTCACTGAATTGGCCGGCGGTCTGTTCGAACAGATTCGTTTAGCCGGCTTGGGCGCGCTTGCAACAGTGCAGCGGGAAAGTACCCGGGTGTTGACGGCGCTGATCGAAGAGGGTCAGTCCATTGAGGCTCGCTTTAAGAACAAGTCGGCAATGCCTCCAGTTAAGCCGCAAGCGTCAGCCCAGGATGTCGCCAAACTTGAGCAAATCTTTGAGGACCGGGTCGCTCGTATTCTCAAGCAGCAAAAAGTCCCTACAAAACGGGACTTGCAAACGCTTTCCGCTCAGATGGAGGTGCTGCAACAAACCCTTGATCGACTGACAAAACAACGCCAACACCGTTAAAATTACTCAAGCGTACTATGTAAACAACAGTACAACAGGCGACGGAACAGCCGAGGAGATACCCACCGTGTTAAAGATCCAACCAGCCCAAGACGAAACCAGCGCAGGTGGGCCGACCATTGCGTTGGGGCTTGCCGGCGGCGGTCCCGTTGGTGGTATTTATGAACTCGGTGTGTTGCTGGCTTTGGATGAAGCGTTGGAAGGCTTGGACTTGAATAATCTCGATATTTATGTCGGGGTCAGTTCCGGCTCATTCGTCGCATCCATGCTGATTAATCAAGTCAGCACCGAAGAAATGTACGGGATTTTTGTCCGCAATGACTCGATAGAGCATCTGTTTTCGCCGGAAACCTTTCTGCAACCGGCTTTTATGGAGTATTTCTCACGGGCCATATCGATTCCCGAGTTGTTTATCCATGCGTTTGAGCAGTACGTCAAACATCCCGATGATCTCGGCTTATTGGAATCCATGAGCAGTTTGGGGCGGGCGCTACCGACCGGTTTCTTCAATAACGAAAAGATCAATATTTTCCTGGAACATGTATTCAATTACCCGGGCCGCAGCAATGATTTTCGGGAACTCGCCCATAAGTTGCTGGTGGTGGCGGTAGATTTGAATACCTCGGAATCGGTGATTTTTGGTGACGATGGTTATGATCACGTTCCGGTTTCCAAAGCAGTGCAAGCCAGTTCGGCATTGCCGGGCTTGTACCCGCCAGTTGCTATCGATGGACATTATTACGTCGATGGCGCGTTGCGTAAGACCCTGCACGCTTCAGCGGCATTAGATGCCGGTGCAAATCTGGTGTTGTGCATCAATCCATTGGTGCCTTTCGATGCCAACTTCGCGGTCGATGAGCACGGTAATCCCAAGCCGGGCGTCCATAATCTAGTCAATGGAGGACTGCCGGTGGTGTTGTCGCAGACGTTTCGCACGATTATTCATTCTCGCATGCAGGTGGGTATGGCCAATTACAAAAGCCAATACCCGCAGGCCGATATCGTGCTGTTCGAACCGAATCTTGACGACGCAAAGATGTTTTTCACCAATGTCTTCAGTTTTTCCAACCGACATCGCGTGTGCGAACATGCCTATCAGGCGACCCGCAAAGAACTCTACGATCACCGACACAAACTAAAACCTGTGCTGGCTCGCCACGGTTTCGAATTACGTTTGGATGTGCTTGAAGACGACACGCGCTGCGTCAGTACCGGACTGCGTGGGGGGATGGTGCGAGATTTGGACTTGTGTGCCTTGTTCCAGGAATCGCACGGTGTTCTGGATGAACTGGAACGTTGGGCTAAAGCCCGGGCGGCGCATCAGAAGGCAGTCTAAAAAACCACGCGAAACCGAAGCCCTCCAACAAAAACGGCGTCTTTATCCGGCCTGTTAGCGGGATCAAAAATAGTCTGCACATCCGCCGAAAGTTCGAGAAAACGGGCGACTTGAATCTTCCAGAATGCCTCTAATCCGTACTCGTCATTAAGATCCCTATTGCTCGGCTCGCCCCACCAAAAACCAAAGCCGATGCGGTCATTCTCAAATCCCAGCGGTTTCTTGATTTGCAGGCCCAACGCTAGGCGTTGCTGGAAAGCGCGAAAATCTTCATCGGCATAGGCGTAACGAATGGCCGCGCCGTATTTCTCGCCGATGTCCTGGTCGAAGCTCAAGGACACCGTCCAGCCCGCCGGTTGACTGAATGCACCCTCACCGACCTGATCGGTATAGGAATAGGTTATGCGGTAAATGCCTTCACCGAACCCACCTAAATTATCAGGGGTAAGTGCAAATTCGGTGAGATACTCCCAGTCCCCGTCGGACACCGAGTCAAAATCGACACCATCTTTGGTGGCGGAGGCGTCGCGGATCATAGCGGATAAATACCAATCATCCTGGTGGTATTGGCCGAATAAACCCAGCCCGATGCGAGCGGTGTAATGCACGACCGGATTGTTGACCAGCATGGGGGTGAAGAAGTCTTCCCGATCACTGGTTGCGTAGCGGTTCAGGTTCATGAGTACCCGGGTCGTCATTTTGCCCGCCATGACTCGGAAACGTTCATTGGCGAACCATTGTTCCCAGGTCAAATGTTGCAGCCGGGTTGCCGTGTTATCCAACCCGGTATCGCCACCATTCACTGGAGAAATGACCCCTAAATCCTGCATAAACTCCGAAGTGGTGTCACTGCCCAGGGTGCGGGAAATTTGATACCAGGCCAGCAGATTACCTTTCTTTGCATCTTGAGGATCAACGAGCGCCCACTGTACGATCAAATTAGTTTCATCGTTGGCGGTAGTACCGGCGTCTCCCTCGAAATCCCATTGGTACTGCGGCGAATATTCGATGATGTAATTAAAACCATACGTGGTACTCAGCTTTTCCTTAAAGGCAAAATAGCGGTCCATCGCATCCCCGAAGGCCCCAAGCGGGATATGGCCCAGTTTGGTGTCCCGATTCCGGTAATCCTGCAGTACCCCGGCTTCGCCATATACCGCATAGGAATCCTCGTCGTCACTCGGTTGATCCTGTGCCCAAGTATGAATAGGGCTGGTTGTGATCAATGCCGTCAGGGGAATTAAGCAGGCGAACTTCATGGCAGAGTATCCCGTTTATAAAATTCAAAAGCTAAACAAGGCAATGCGTTCGAAGGTCCAGAACAAACCCAAGGAACCCAGCCCGAAGGCGATAACGGGTCGTGGCCTGTGAGCAATCTGCAATTGCCGCCACGACCAGCTCAATCCCACCACGGCCGCCACAAACAGCAATTGCCCGATTTCCACCCCCAAATTGAAGGTGAACAAACCGAGCAACAGTTCGTCCGATCCGATACCGCTGTCTGCCAGCGCACTAGCGAAGCCCAGACCATGTAATAAACCGAAAGCGAAGGTTAGTCCGAGGCCATGTCGCAGGTGTTGTTGGGGACGCAACGCCCCGCGTGCCACAAAAGCGATGGATAACGCGATGCAGGCTTCGACGGGAGGAATCGGG
Source organism: Candidatus Competibacteraceae bacterium (assembly GCA_036351435.1). Classification (GTDB taxonomy): domain Bacteria; phylum Pseudomonadota; class Gammaproteobacteria; order Competibacterales; family Competibacteraceae; genus JAAUQA01. The sequence goes on along the minus strand of JAZBPA010000180.1, from coordinate 837 downwards.
ATACGTACCAGGTCCAGCATGGCCAAGCCCAGCGTCAATGAATGACCGACAGTGAACGCCGTTACCAGCTTGACCAACCGCCAGCCCCAGGCGATCAGACAAAGGGCCAACACGAAGGCGAGATGATCCCAGCCCAGCAGAATGTGCTCAATACCCAGACTGAGGTAGTGGGCCGCCGTTGCGCCAACGGAACGCATTACGCTGCGCAGTTGCCCTATCGGCACCACAATGCGGTTATTTTCGGCATCAAAAAATCGGCCTGCCGAGCTACCGTCCCGCCAATTCGCGTTAATGAAAATGCCCTGGCGATCCCACGGAAACACCAGAACATCCGTCTCGATTAGCGGTGCTTTGCAGGCAAACTCCCAGCGCGCGATTTGGGCGGGCACCCGCGGTGGCCGTCGGTTGGACTGGTGTGCCATCTCACACTGGGTGGGCGCTACAGGTTGGCTGGCTTCGAATGACAAGGGGAGCTTGGCCTCAATAACCAGCCGGCCGTCGGCATTTTCCTCCAGTTGCACGCGGGCCACTCCCAGATCGTGCGCTAAAGCCGAGCAATTGGCAAAAACCAGGATGAGTATCATCCAACGGCCTATCAGCTTGGCTTCCATCACCCTCGCACGCCTTCGGCGTCGATTTCTATCCGGTAACGTGCCCGCAACTTGCTCATATGTTTCATGAAAAGCTGGTTGCGTCGTTTCACTAACCAATCCTCGCGCAAGTGATTCTGCAGTTGCTCAAACGGTAAGAGCTGTGATTCATGTCGAGTGTCTATGCGTACCAAGTGCCAGCCACGAGCGGATTGCAGCGGGCCGTGCCACTCATCTTGCGGTAGCT
>JAZBPA010000179.1:0-8683 GCA_036351435.1 Candidatus Competibacteraceae bacterium | reverse complement strand
TTGGGCATGTTCGAACCGGGCAATCGCACGGGGCGCTGCTTCCAGGTCAAAACCTTTGTTGGGTTTTATAACCCTAAGCGTATCTGGATGGACTCGGTTGATCATCAAATGCAGGTGGACATTATCGGTGTCCACGTGCAGGCCAAAAAAGACTTGATGATCCTGTAGGCCGAGTTCTTCCAAGAATAGATCAACGGCTTGCTCGACCTGCTTCGGGGTGGGTTGTTCCCCCTCCTGCCAACTCAGTACATAGTGATTGATGGGATCTTTGCTGCGGACAGCCTCTTGCGCCAACGTCCGCATCTCGGCTTTTTGCCCAGCATGTGTTTTAGCCTGAAAGCCCCGGGCGCCAGAATAGATACACTTTTCCTGCGACTGGATATTCACCGGATTATGCAGATACTCTCCTAATCCCTCGATACGTTGTGTTTTGGGGTTTTCCTGTTGCTGTTTTCCGTATTCAGGGGCATCGATATAATCGGCGAGCCGTGTAATGCGAACCCCTGTCGAGGATGATCTACGCGGATTACGAACCTTTTTTACGATCATTGGCAATTCGGTCAATCGCGTTCGACAGTTGGTCAAGAATCGTGGCCGTCTGCTCTTGGTAGGCTCCGCTACTTTCGTTATGGATGTGCTTAACCAACCCACCAAGCCTGCGCAGCTCCCGGATCATTACCATATCCACATCGGCGATTACCTTACGGTTCAAACTGTGGCGGCGAACCAGGGCACTAATGGATAATCCGGCCAACCGCGCATTCTCCTTTAGCTGGGCTTTTTCCGACCGCTTGACGCGCACATTGATCACCGCATCCAAGTAGTCGCTCGGTTCATCCGCTAAATGATGATCCAGCTTATCGGACATAGGGCAATCCTCAATTCGTGTCGATCCTAAACCCGGGGTTCCAAGGGGTTGCCCCCTTGGCAGGATGAGTCCGTCCTGCGAGAAGCGAAGCGCCGAGTGGGATAGGCGTCCCTTGGCACCGCGCGGTAGCGTGTGTGACAAGGGCCATCCTGTAATCAGGTTTACCCCACCCTCAGCCTTTGGTTTCCCCTCTCTTGGCAAGACCAATCAATAAACAATCCGCTAGCTACGCCTAACCAACTCAGTGAAAACAAGTTTTCACTCCCTAATAAATCAGTGACCAACGGTTACTACCCAGTGAGAACAGGTTAGCAACCATTAATAAATCAGTGGCCAACGGTTGGTACACAGTGAGAACAAGTTGGCAACCATTAATAAATCAGTGACCAACGGTTACTACACAGTGGGAACAGGTCGGCATTCCCTGCCGAGTCTGTGAAACCCGGATCAACATCTGCCAATTCTGTTTTTGAAAGCATCACTACACGGTGATGATCGGGTAACAAAATGTTGCTCATTGATTAATCGGCACTGTTAATCTAAAAAATATGCTATAATTATAATATAGCATATTACTATCGGTGAGTCTCAATAATGAAATCACCCGACATTGACCTTAATCATATCGCCCAACGACTTGACACCCTCCAGGGTTCGCCGGCTCGGAATAAGCGGCAGACGGTCAACGCACTACTCAAACCTATCCAAACGGCTTTGGAGCGCGGCTGTAAGTACGATGAAATTGTGGCCTGCCTCGCTGAAGAAGGGATCTCTATTCATGCCAATACCTTACGGAGTTACGTCAAGGATCTGACAGCGGGTTCTAACAACGAGTCCGGGAAGGGTCAATCTCAACAATCCTCCCCTGCGGTAAAGACCGCCTCATCGGCGCACGCAAACCCCGCAAAATCGGCATCGCAACCAGCAACAACGCGCCAAAAAACTCCCCTGAAGAAGCCAGTCACCCTTTCAGGGTCTGGCACGTTTACGCCAGCCCCAGAAGTGCCATTGGAGGAATTGTTGCGCCGTGCACAAGAAGAAGACGAGGCAGCCGAAGCCAAAGCGGGGACAAACAACGAGGCTCAGCATTAAATTAATCCCCTCACTGTGTGGAGAATCCTGATGAACAACCCCCTGTTTTCGATCGTTAGCAGCGAGACTTGATAATGAAACCAGCCGACATTGATCTCGACCACATTGCCCAACAGCTTGATGCACTCGAAAAGCCGAAGATGCAGGCCAAACGGCAAATGATCATTGCGCTACGTGAACCTATTAAAAACGCGTTGGCCCGTGGCCTCTCGTATAAAGCCATCATGGCTTGCCTCGCTGCGGAAGGGATCTCCATTCATCTCAATACCCTGCGGAGTTACGTCAGTAATCTGAAAGTAGGGTCTAACCGCGAGTCTGGGAATTCCCGATCTAAACAATCCTCCCCTGCGCCAAAGGCCCTCTCATCCACGCCAACAAACCCCGCACAATCGGCATCCCAACGCGCAACAACGTGCCAAATATCTTCTCCGAAGAAACCGGTCACCCTTTCAGGGTCTGGCAACTTTACAAAACCTGAGGAAATCCGATGAACAAACCTTTGTTTTTGATTGGTGGCTGTAAGGGCGGCGTCGGCAAGTCAATGGTGTCTCTGGCGTTGGTGGACTACCTGCGAGAGCTGGACGAGCCGGTATTGTTGATTGAAACCGACACCTCCAATCCCGATGTCTGGCGGATGTACGCTGATGAGGAACCGAGCGTTATTCGGCAAAGCCTGAATATGGATGAGGCTGACGGCTGGATTGTCCTGGCCAACTATTGTGATGAACACCCGGATCGGGTCGTGGTGGTCAATACGGCGGCGCGCAACAATCTAGGCGTCGCTGAATACGGGAATACCCTAAACGATGCCTTGCAGGAACTGGAGCGGCGGCTGGTAACGCTGTGGGTGATCAACTGTGACCGTGACAGCCTGGAACTCCTGGAAAACTATCTGGAGACCATGCGCAATTCGTCTATCCATGTGATCCGCAATACCTTCTTCGGAAAACCCGAACAGTTTGCGTTGTACCACAATTTATGGCGCAAGAAGATCGAAAAGCGCGGTGGCCGATCATTGGATTTACCCCAACTGGCGCCTCGTGTGAGCGGCGATCTCTATTCCAAACGCTGGTCGATTGCCCGGGCCTTACAAAAAGCACCGCCCGGATCGCCACCCGGTACGGCCTTGCCGATTGGCAATCGCGCCGAGTTAAATCGCTGGCGCAACGAGGTTACACAAATGTTTGACGCGGTGATCCCGCGCGAGCTGAGTACCGCAAGCGAATCTGAACAGGAGCTGGCTTCATGACGAACACCGCAAAAATATCGGTTGATGACAACACCGGGGTAAACACCATAGAAGCGGCATACAGGAATCTACTGGGTCGCCAGCCTTCCATGGAGGAGCGCATGCATCTGCGGGAGATTCAGGACAAGTTGGGATTCGACAGCAACGATGCCATCTGGACGATCTTCGTGGCCCTGGAGCATTACCACACGCTGTACACGCGGTTTCCCCCCATGATTCGGGCTGCCGCTGAAGCGGTGCTCATTGAATACAAGGAGCAAACCGATGCCACAATGAATGCATCCATGCAACGGTTAAAAGGGACGGCGGATCAACTCCGGGAGCTTTTAGTCGAGGCTGCCTATAAGGCCACTCAGGATGCTCAAGGTCAGCTATCCACGACCATTACCCAGAGCGCTAAACACGTGGCGCGACAAGCCAGACTGGGCCGATTCTGGCCGTGGTTGCTCAGTGGTGGTGTAATCATGGCGCTGGCTTTACTGCTGGCGGTCAGCGTCGGTGTAGGGTTTGGCCGCTACGAGGGTTACGCCAAAGGGTATGCCGAAGGTTGGCGGGATGCTGCAGCACAATCAGAAATCCGCCCCCAGCCCGGTAATCCGAGCAGTTAAAAGATGATTAGCCAATGTAAAACAGTTATCGGGTAGGGGCTTTTGCTATCAGTTCAGTAAGCTATCGCCAGCTGCTCATAATCGGGTAGCCGTTTCAGCAAGGCATGAATAGCTGTACCGTGACGCGGATCACTGGATGGCCATGTGTACGCGGACCTTGTCCAATCCTCGTAGGAACCGCCCGGAAAGCGGTAGAATTGGCCTGCAAAAGTTGTCCTCACCTGACCCAAATAGCGCTTACGGAACGTTACGTTGTAAATGGTCTTCATGTTTGGTGCTTTTTCCGTAACGCACTCCGCAATAAGCTGTTTGTTAGCTTCCGTAAGCGTACTTTCCGGCTCGATGTAATCGTTTCTGAACCAGGCGCGGTGATTATATCTCATTGCAACGATCTCCCACCACCGCATCAGCATCAGCGGTAAAGTCCTCGTCGTCATCATCCTCACCTCCGTCCTCTTCCAGACCCAACTCAATGAACTCTTCCTCATTCGATCCATCCAGAATAGCCCGTAATCCGTCGAACGCGGTTCGGACCTCCGGCATGGGCCGATCCCCATAGCTTGCGAAGGGGAACTCCAAATACCGGGGCAACCAAGTGCCTTGCGTGAAATGTTCCGCCTGCTGTTGCAGGGCTTTGCGAAGCTGCGCAACCGTGGCTTTCTCGGAAGTAGTAACGCCAAGTTCACTGGCCATCGCTAGCATCGCGGCTTTGTCGGAGAGCAGCTTGAAAAACAACGCATCCGGTTGCCAGTGTTGCCTCATATCTACACCGAGCCGATGCCCCAGCAGCTCGGTTAAACCCGTCCCGGCACTCAGCGTACTGGCCACGGCGGTCGCCAATAGACCCAGCACCTCCTCATCGGACAGCGCCAGCAAGCGTTGCAACAGGGTTACAGTATGGGGTTCACCACCATAGCCTGTACCCTCAAGCAGTTCCCCTTTCTGACTAAAACGCGGTTTGCGTCCATCAGGGTACAATACGTTTTTAGCATCATGACAACGTTGCTGAAAAGCTGATTGTCCGGGACACTCGCTGATGTTCGCTTTAATATCATCATTTGCAGGACGGTCTTTCCCAATGTGAATGTTCCAGTTCGGATCACCCCCACCGATAATCAATGCAACGGCCAACCGAAGCGCTAATGTGGGATCATCTGCCAGCGCATTCCGCACTGCCCATGCCTTGTGCAAACCGAGATAGCTTTGCATGGCATGAGTCGTCTCACCGCGCTGTGGCTTGATCTCATCCGGGCCGTTAGCTTCGCGTTGCTGTTGATCCTGGCGTCGCTGTACCTCCGAATTCGGTAATAGACCTTCGTGTATCGTGACCTCACCAGTACTGCGCATCTCAATGATGACCCAGCCGCCTTGTTTCTTCGGCACATTTTGGTAGTCCCAACGCGGAAAATAGTGACTGATTTCAAGAACAGTGACGTCTTCCCACCCGGCGGCTAAAAATTCATCCTTTTGGCGGGTGACCGCTTTATTCTGTAACGACCAAAACTCGGTGATGTCGGAGAAATACACCTGATCTCCGAATAGATCAGTGATTAGTGGCGCGGAATACTCTGCCAGATCGAACAGCGCTACGCTGGTGGATATGGCTTCCCCACCGAGCAACCAGCGCTTAAGGTTCTCTCCCCGGGGTGTGTTCTGCTTGGAATCTTCATACATCGCTAGCCAAGCCGTTTGCTGCTGGGGGGTAGCTAACGCCAACAAGCGAGTATCCGATGGCCTGATATTCTCCTCTTGAACAATGGTCTTTATTGCCGGTATCAAGCCTGCCAGTGCCAACCGCTGTTTGACGAGTCGTTCAGTGATACCAAAACGGCTGGCCACGTCTTCGACGGTTTGGCCGTGCTCGATTAGCTTAGCAAACGCCTCGAATTGATCGAACTCGTTCATCGGAATCCGCTGGATGTTTTCGCTCAGCGAAATTTCCAAGGCCGATGCATTCTCCAGCTTTTCGACGATGATGCACGGTACTTGATAAACTTGGCCATCCTTCAGTTCACCTGCTAGCTGCTGACAGGCCAACCGCCGCCGTTGCCCGGCCACCACCTCGAAACGGTCTTGCTGTATGCGTCTCACGATAAGCGGTTGTAGCACGCCCAACGTCCGAATGCTGGCGATCAATGATTCCAGGTCGTCGGACGCGCCTTGTTTACGGACATTCGCCTTTGAATCAGCAAGCTGGTTTACCGGGATTAGGGTGGTTTTCATAATAGACTCCTTCGCCCTTTTCGGACGGTTTGGATTGTCATAGGTGTGGGCCATCCGTGGCCGATGGTTAGCCGGTTAGTATTCCTCGGCCAACATAATGGTCATGACACGGGTGGTCACACTGGGGTCTGCAGGATCGGGGCTGCCGTAATGTACGTCCTTATCGTAATAACTTATTTTCCAATAAACTGATTGTTCCTCGTGCTCAATCTTCCCGAAGTCGTGTTCTTTCCAAGGGTCATTACTGTCGTCGAAGGCATCAAATGCCTTGACCTTGCCAATAATTGCCGTGTAATCGGGCCAAGATGCCTGGATCCCTTGCGTGACCAGGATTTTTCCACCAATGCCAGTTTTGCGGAACTGGTCATTGAGTTCGGCGATACGGGAACAGGATTGTGAAGTTTCCATCGATGTCTCCTTCGCTCTTCGCGAGCGGTTTGGAAGTTAGGAGGGTTCCCAATGCTGGCCTTCGCTCTTCGCGTGCGGTTTAACCAGCATTGGGTGAGGTACGGTTTTATATTAAGACAATATGTCTTAATATGCAAGCGGTAAAGGGTAAAAAACGAAGATCTATTTGAACAATATCAGTAATCGGCCGCTTCATGGAAAAGCTGTTCTCTATCCGCCGAAGATAACAATGACCACGCTCTGATTAAGACCTGTACAACTTTGGGTATGGCGCACGGCTCGTGGTCAGAGGTCCACCGGTTCACGGTTCGGGGCGCAACGCCGCAAATGCGTGCAAACTGACTTTGGTTTCCACCAAACAGTAAATCTATGGCTTGGCGTAGCTGCTCGGGCGACATACTCCAAGGCGCTTGCCCTTCTGCAGAGAAGCTAATCTTTGCGGTTGGAATTACCGATAACGTGCTGTGGGCGCTATAGGGTTTTTTGCCCCGTCTGCGGGTATCAGGTTGTGCTGTCTTTGTCATGGCAAACTTCCACGCCTAGCGCCTCCAGGGCCTCGGTGATATCAGAGGTTGCGGAATACCGCTGCCAAAATCGCTCAGCGACGTCAACGAGCGCCACGGTTTCTGAGAAACGTAATTGTCTTAGTTTGTTGGCCAACTGAGAAACATCACCAGTCTGTTCGTCAGCTATTTTTGCGTTCCAAAGGGTGTCCTCAACATCATCCCAGAGTGTTGCTAAATTTGGGACATCCTCCGTGGTGAGATATTGGCGCAGCGCCACCAACGTCTCGGACCATTCCGCCACTGACAACACCGGTACGCTGTGCCGGACGATTCCCAGATAGCGATCAGCCACTATATTGACTAATCGAGTGGGTGAGCGTTGATCGTTTGCTCTCTCTTCAATTAACCTCAATAGTGGCGGAGCGGCGTAAATACCAAATTTCTTTTTTTTGCCCTCAGTCATAATTCATTTGCTCGCGCGGATGTGGGGGTCAACTTCCACTGACCCCGTAGCGTTCAAAGTGGTTAGAGAAGCCCCCGGCCTGCTAGTGAGGTTGCACCTTTCCCAACGACTATGTGATCCAGTACGCGCACATCAATCAACTGTAGTGCTTCTTTAAGACGCTCAGTTATCTTCACATCCGCCAAGCTGGGTTCATCGCTGCCCGATGGATGGCAATGGCCAAAAATCACTGCTGCCGCATTGTGCCGTAGTGCATGTTTGACCACCTCGCGGGGATGGACCTGACAGGTGTCGATAGTACCCACAAAGAGTTCTTCGTAAGCGATAATCCTGTGTGGGGTATCCAGATACAGCGCAGCAAAGACTTCTTTTTCCTGGCCTGCCAGCTTGATTTGAAAAAACTCAATGCTGTCGGCTTTGTGACTTATTTTACGCCCTCGCTTGAACAGTTGATTAACACTGCTTCGAGCCGCTGCCAAAATCTCCTGACGGTCAGCTATTCGATATTCGCCGTTTTGATCTTTAACGAACAAGGTCATACTATGCTCCTTCGCCCTTTGCGAGCGGTTTGGAGGTTGCTGTGTACCGATGCTGATCCTTGATCTGTCCGATCAATATGGCCAGATCAGAATCGTGATGACTACGATATTATAATAAGACTTTATGTCTTAATTAGCAAGATGGTATCGTATTTACTTCATCAAAAAACCAATTCTCGGTAATCCATCATGTGCGCTGGCGCTCAATTAATCGCATCATCTCGTACCATTGCAAGGGCTGTTGCAGAAGCCGGTTTACCCATCAACGTGCCAGATGTTTTGCAAACGGCGAACTGGGATCACCTAATTTGGGGGTTTGGTCGATGGGATTCGGCTAACCGCAAAAAATCATTTGAAACAACACCGGTAATCATTGCGACCAGTAACGGCCCGGAACTCCAGGAGCTGGAATTTAGTTTGACGCCAGGGTGGGCACGAGAGTATCCCCTGAAGGCATCAACCCATAATGCGCGTTGCAACCGCCTGAGGCGCGACCGCTCCGTTAAGAAAGCACCCACTGTGGGCAATGAGATCCCAGTGTTTGAATATGTTTACAACTATCCCGCCTATCGAACAGCATGGCAACAAGGCCAGTTTTGCCTGGTGCCACTGACTGCGGGCATCGAATCCAGTTATTCGGGTGCTTTCGATCAACAACGATTCACCTTTTCTTTACCCGATGGCGGCTTGATGTTTCTGTTGGGTTTGTGGGATGAATGGATAGATA
>JAZBPA010000178.1:0-17514 GCA_036351435.1 Candidatus Competibacteraceae bacterium | reverse complement strand
TCTTCTGGATCGAATTGGCGGATAAATCCCAGCCGGTCACATACTTTCAACATGCTGCGATTATCGGCCAGCACATAACCCATAATCTCCTGAGTCTTGCGGTTGCGACAGTATTCAACCATCTTACTCATCAACGTCTGCCCAAGACCTTGACCTTGTAAATCCGAACGCACACTGACTGCGTATTCGGCAGTGATATTGTTCGGATCGGTGGTGGTATGCACTACGCCTAGCATCTGCTCTTCGCCTTGTTCATCCCTGATCGTTGCGATAAAGGCCATTTCCCGATCGTAATCGATTTGGGTCAGTCTTGCCATTTGCGAACGGGGAATATCGCCATGGGTATTCATGAAAAAACGAAAGAATAAATCTTCACGGGTCAAATGACGGTGAAACGCATAATAACGCGCCTCATCCTCAGGACGAATGGGTCTGACTAAAATGGCTTGCCCAGTGCGTAGGGTTAACGACTCTTCTAATTCGCGGGGATAAGGGCGAATAGCCAGCTGATCTGTGGATACGGCGTTCGGAGATTGCAAACGAATTACGGCATCAAGAGCCAGCACACCTTGACTGTCGGTCAACAGCGGATCAATCGTCAATTCCGCTAATTCCGGCAGGTCGATGATTAATTGAGAAACCCTTACCAGTGTTAATTCCACGGCATCGCTTAATCCCCCACCGTTTTGGTCGGGTGGGGTTGCTTCCAATACATGAAAGACTCGGGTTCGAGACATGAGTTCACGCGCCAGATGAAGATTCAGTGGGGGCAATGCGATGGCTTGATCGTTGAGCGCCCGTCCTGTCGCGCCTCCTTGCCCGAACAGTATCACCGGACCGAAGGTGGAGTCAGTCCTGACCTGCACCCGCAACTCATGAGAACGAGGGCGGTGTAACATCGGTTGAATGGCGAAGCCCTGCAGTCGCGCATCGGGCCTAAAGGTGTGCAGGCGTTGGGTCAAAGCGGTTACGGCATTTCGCACCGCTTGCGTTGTATCCTGGTAGAGCGCTACCCCACCGACTTCGGAGCGGTCGGAAATATCCGGAGAAAGGACTTTGATGGCAACCGGAAAACCGATTGTTTGAGCCGCTCGGACAGCCGCTTCAGCATCTTGCGCGAAACGAGTCTCCGTCATGGCAATGCCGTAGGCGTCGAGCAGTTCCCGCACTTCTGTTTCACTCAGCACGCAGCGAGTTTCCTGCAAAGCCTTCATAACCACCATACGGGCTTGTGAGGTGTGCGGAGAGAACTCGGTCGGCAGTGACGGCGGAGTCTCCATCAAAAGTTCTTGATTGCGCCGGTAACGAGTCAGGTGCAGAAAAGCGCGTACCGCTTTGTCCGGGGTATCATAAGTGGGTAACCCGGAAGCTGTGAAACGCTGCCGCGCCGCCAGGACAGCATTACCTCCTAGCCAGCTAGTCAATACTGTCTTGTGCCCGTTACGCGCAGCATCAATCACCGCCTGGGCAGCCTCTTCACTGGACAGCCCAGCATGTGGTGCATGCAGAACCAATACCGCATCGACTTGGGGATCTTTCAGGACGATCTCCAACACATCGCCGTAGGTCAGCGCATCGGCGTGATCAAGAATGTCTACCGGATTGCTCAGCGCTTCGGTACTCGGCAGCCGCTCGGCTAGTTTGGCGAGCGTTTCCGGAGTTAATTCAGCCAGTCTGCCGCCACCGATAATTAAATCATCGGTCGCTATGACCCCCGGGCCGGTACCGTTGGTAATAATGGCCAAACGATCATCCTGAATCGGCATAGCGCTGGCCAGGGTCGCAACCGCGTCGAATAACTCGTCACTGGTGAATACCCGCAACATACCGGCCCGGCGGATCGCTGCGTCGAACACCGCGTCATCGGCACAGGGCGCTGTTCCAAGCATTCGCGCGCTGGCTTCGACCCGGCCGGTTTTTACCACTAAGACCGGTTTATGCCGAGCAGCGGCGCGGGCAGCAGACATGAATTTTCGTGCGTTGGGAATGGAATGTATATGCAGCAAGATTGCTCTGGCTTCGACGGTACTAGCCAGATAATCCAACACGTCGCCCAAATCAATGTCGGCGCTATCGCCGAGCGATATGAAGTGCGAAAACCCAAGTTCGTTGGACCGCGCCCAGTCCAGCATGGCGGCGCAAAGTGCTTCAGATTGATGTACTAAAGCGACTCGCCCCGGAATAGTCGGCCAGGGCATGAAACTGGCGTTTAGTCCAATACGAGGCACGATCAAACCCAGTGAATTAGGCCCTAACACCCGCAATAGATGAGGTCGTGCGGCTTCCAATACCGCTTGTTCCCAATCGGCAGTTTTGGTCTGTGCGGTACGAATAATCGCGGCGCGGGTTCCACGTTTGCCGAGTTGTTCAAGCAACGCAGGGATTTCAGGAACGGGCGTGCAAATCACCGCTAAATCTGGAGTGAGTGGCAGGTCAGCGACGCTGGCATAGCACAACACGCCACCAACCGACTGAGCGGCAGGATTAATCGGCATCACCGGGCCACTGAATGCGCTGTTCAACAAATTGCGGATGACTACTGCGGCGGGGCTATCAGCTTTATGGGTTGCACCGATAACCGCGATAGATTGAGGGCGGAATAACGGCTGTAAGTTGCGAGTGCTCATCCTCTGGTTTACCTAACCCTCTTCCTGAGCAGAAGAGGGTGGTAGGCAAGCTGTCATTGCGCAGCCATGCGAATCGCACCATCAAGGCGAATCACTTCACCATTCAGCATGATGTTCTCGATAATATGCTTTACCAAATTCGCGAATTCAGCGGGACGACCCAACCGGGAAGGGAAAGGCACCTGCTTGCCTAGCGATTCACGCACCGGCTCAGGGATACTCGCCATCATCGGGGTTTCGAATAGACCTGGCGCAACGGTTACCACCCGGATGCCGAAACGTGCCATTTCCCTTGCAATCGGCAGCGTCATGCCGACGATCCCGGCTTTGGTTGCTGAATAGCAGGCTTGACCAATCTGTCCGTCAAAAGCTGCCACGGAAGCGGTGTTGACTATAACGCCGCGCTCACCCTGAGCATCGGGTGTGCCCTGACTCATGACTTGGGCAGCTAACCGAATGACGTTAAAGGTGCCGATCAAATTGACTTGGACGCCTTTAGTAAATGAAGCTAGCGAATGCGGCGTGCCGTCCTTGCCGAGCACTTTACTGATCACAGCGATGCCCGCGCAGTTGATTGCACCATGTAAACCACCGTAGTTATTCACAGCTGAATCGACGGCTGCTTGAACATCGGTTTCGCTACTGACATCGGTGGCGATGAACTTTACTTGATCGCCCAATTCGGCAGCTAATTGTTCGCCGGTCTCATGGTTGACGTCTGCAATGATCACATTAGCGCCGTTGGTTGCGAGCATTTGCACAGCGGCGCCGCCGAGTCCAGAACCCCCACCGGTGACCAGAAAAGTTTTGTTTTGAATATCCATGCTTGTCCTCGTTATATTTCGTTATCAAGTGAGCCGGAAAGAACGGCTTGACTCACGTGGATCATCAGCCGCCATAACAAGCATAGCTTTGTTAAGAACGCTTGTGGATGTCTCAAGCTTTCAGCAGTGAACGATACGCAGCAAGGTAATCTTGCGCCCGGTGGTGCAAAATATAATGATCCGTTAAATCCTGAAAAGCGTTTTCCGCCAGCCGCTCACGCAGATCCTGTTGGTTAATCAGCTCACGCATGGCTTGATACCAGGAGTTTGCATCGTTACCCACCAGCAGACCGTTCTCACCATGCCTAACCACGGCTTGATAGGGGTCGATATCCGAACAGATCGCTGCTAACCCCAACGCGGAATAATCCAGGAATTTGATAAAACTTTTCTGCCGATTAAACGGCGTCAGTTCGAGCGGAATAATGCCAAAATCCCACTGCTGTGTTTGCCTGAGCCAATGCACGAAACCGGCATAGGGATCCTCTTCAGGAAGTCCCTCGCCGGGTTGTAGCAAGCGTCCGAAACTGCGGGCATAAGGCGGGATACCACCAACCATGTCCAATGCCAATCGACTGCCGTATTCTTTTTGCAAGCGCTGGTAAGCCGGTTTGAGCAGCTTCAGATCATGGCCATGCGTCGCCGTTCCCATATACAGAATGCGGATGGTTTTATCTCCAATCCTGCGAGGACGTTCGAAACAGCCGTTCTGTTCCGTTAGCCATAACGACTCATCCAGAGCATTCGGTATGCAGATAACCCGTTGGTTTAACCCGCGCAAATTCTCCGCCAGCCGTTCTGACGAAGCGATCACACCGTTCGCCCCTTTTAACAAGAGTTCCAGTGCCTCTAAGCGCTCAGGCCAGTATTCGACTTGGCTGACGGTGGCGGGTAAATGCAACAAATCGTCGTCGATGTCTACTGCCAGCTTAATATTCCAACGGCGACAATGCGCCAACAGCGCCTCAGCGCTGGGCTTGTCCGGCACCGCCGAACGTTGGACCACAATCAGGTTGTGCTGGGTATTAAACAACTCAAACAGGGAACATTGCTGGACCGCAACCGCGTTACTGACGCTGGGATGGGTCAATGGACGCAACAAACGAATATTGGCTGAACCCGAAGGTTTACCGTCATGGCGGGTTTCAACTAGCAATGCAATAGCTGGCTTATCCTTAACCTCTAGCGTGGTAGACTTGGGTTTGCAGCTTAGTAGTCTTTTTAATTCATGCTGTCGCCAAGCGCGGAAATCTCGAAAAATAGCCACGATGTTATCGTGTACCCCCGGCGTCGGTTTTCTCAGCATGAGCGCCAACACCGCGCGAATAACGCTGCGTCCTATTTTCCAACTCCAGGTGCCGAATAACGCCAAGCAGTTATCCTGCAACCGTTCCAACCAGACGATCAATAACTGCAAACGGTTATCTTGGATAGAGTGCTGCTCGGCCTGAGCTTGATAGTCCTTAAATAATTCTAAAATTTCCTGCGCTCCGTTTGATACCGGTGCCGTGGTCTCTGAACCTAGAGTACCGTTGCGCAGCGAGTGCAGGTGGTGTCGTTGAATGTCATTGAGATAGTGCTCCAGCGCTGCTGTGTCAGAAACGACTTGATCTTGCAGTACCTCGGTTATCGGTTCAGCAAATGAATCAGGCGGAGTCAAACCGACAACTCCCGCTGCCTCCAATTGCGTGAACAGGGCTTGCGCCACAGCCTGCGGGTCTCGGCTGAGCAATTCACTAGCAATGATTATCCGGGGTAAATCACAGGTGAGGTGTAGCAAGCGCTTAGTCCAAAACTCCCACAGTGCAACCCCCACTGGTAGGGAGCAGGCATATGTGGTTTGTATAGCGGCAGCGAAGTCTAGCGGGGAGTGCGGCACGCAAACAATGCAAACCGGTTTCTCCAATAGTGGAAGCCACAGTGGAAGCAGAAAACATAGCTCGTTATCCACAAGTAACTCATTCGGCTGATCATCAACTCCAGCGAGAATCTGTTGGGCTCTTTTTTGAAAGAACTGCCGAGAATCTGCTTCCAAAAAGCTAATATCAAAGCCGGTCAGTCGGTCCACGGGCCCCACCCGTGCAAGCATCTGCCGATGCAATAACGCTAATTCTGGAGGCGTAGAGACGTTATCGGAGGTTAGCTTGGGGGCCTTTGCTGTAGCTGGGGTGAAACCCCCACTTGTCAGCATATCTGACAAAATCCGTACTATGCCAGACAGATCGGTTTCAGGCGCACCCATCAATATAATGGCCATGTTTACGCTAAACTGGAGGCGTTCATGATGTTTAAGACCCGCCAGCGGCAAGCGGCAATTATTGATAAACGGAGCATCTGGTTCCTGTTGTTGTTGATTAGCGAGCAACCGCTGAGCAGCCAATGCTACTATCGACCGCTAATCCGTCAAGAGGCACAGCGTATCTCGGCCTATCTTTATCAATCTCGATGATAGTTATCTGAAATGAATGTTTTTGTCTTCGATATCGAAACCGTCCCGGATGTGGACGGTGGTCGCCGATTGCATAATCTGCCCGATGATTTGCCGGATACCGCAGTGGCTGAGATCCTGTTCCAGAAACGCCGTCAGGAAAGCGGTGGTGAATTCCTACGACCTCATTTACAGCGGATTGCCGCCATTTCGGTTGTGTGGCGTTCCGGCGAGCGTTGCAAGGTCTGGTCGTTGGGCAACCCGGATTCGCCGGAACGGGAACTGATAGAGCGCTTTTTCGATGGATTGACTCGCTATACGCCGACCTTGGTATCTTGGAATGGCACGGGATTTGACTTGCCGGTGCTGCATTATCGGGCATTGCTGCACGGCATTAGTATTCCGCGATACTGGGACACCGGCGATGAGGACAACAGCTTTCGCTGGAATAATTACCTGAATCGATTTCACTGGCGCCACATCGACCTGATGGATGTACTATCCGGTTATCAATCCCGGGCAGCAGCGCCGTTGACTGAAATCGCCACTCTATTGGGACTGCCCGGTAAAATGGGTATGCATGGCGCCAAGGTCTGGGATAGCTTTCAAGCAGGCGACATGGCTGCGATTCGCAATTACTGCGAGACCGATGTGCTGAACACCTATCTGATTTATCTGCGCTTCGAGCTGATGCGCGGTAAACTCCAACAAGCCGACTATCAACGTGACTGTCAAACATTGAGAGACGAGCTGAGCGCTGCTAATAAACCGCATCTGAGTGAATTTCTCAGTGCCTGGACTTCGATATAACTCCCTACAGTATGCCCAAATCAACATCGCGTAAGAAGCACACTCGATCACTCCCAGAACCCTTCTCCACAACCATTGATGACCTCGCACACGACGGCCGTGGTGTCGCCCATCGCGACGGTAAAACCGTGTTCATCGCTGGCGCACTGCCCGATGAAGAAGTTGTTTGTCGCTACACGGCTCGCCACAGCAAATACGACGAAGGTGAAGCAGACACCATTCTTACCGCATCACCCGAGCGAGTGGAACCACATTGCGCTCATTTCGGGCTGTGTGGCGGTTGCAGTCTGCAACACTTGCACGCTGATCGGCAGTTGGCCAATAAACAAGACTGGCTACTCGATAATTTGAGTCGTATCGGCAAGATACAACCTCAACAGGTGTTGGAGCCCTTGGTCGGCCCGTATTGGGGATACCGGCGCAAAGCGCGCTTGGGGGTTAAATTTGTCACTAAAAAGGACCGGGTGTTGGTCGGTTTTCGGGAACGCAATGCACCGTATTTGGCCGACTTGCAGCGCTGCGAGGTGTTGCACCCACGGGTCGGCGGGTTGTTGCAACCGTTAGGGCAATTAGTAGGCAATCTGTCCATTGCCAAACGGTTGCCGCAAATCGAAGTGGCGGTCGGTGATGAAGCTATCGCCCTAAGCTTTCGGGTATTGGACCCGCCGACCGATGACGACAAAGCTCAACTTGCGGCATTCGGTCAACAGCATGATTTACACATTTATCTGCAGCCCGGCGGGAATCACACCACCACTTTGTTGTGGCCGGAGCAAGGCGAATTGATTTATCGCTTGCCGAACCAAGGATTAGAACTGGCATTTCTACCTTATCATTTCGTGCAAATCAACGCTGACATCAACCGACCGCTGGTAGATCGAACCATTGAGTTACTGGAGTTGCAAGCCACCGATCAGGTCTTAGACTTGTTCTGCGGATTGGGTAATTTTACCCTGGCTCTGGCTCGCCATGCCGCTGAAGTGGTGGGGGTGGAAGGCGATAAGGACTTGGTAGCCTGGGCGGAACGCAATGCCGCGCGGAATCGTATCGATAATGCGCACTTTTTTGCCGCTGATTTAAGCCAGGATTTGAATGATGCGCCGTGGTTGCAACAGCGCTATGACAAGATTTTGTTGGACCCGCCGCG
This sequence comes from Candidatus Competibacteraceae bacterium, assembly GCA_036351435.1. Classification (GTDB taxonomy): domain Bacteria; phylum Pseudomonadota; class Gammaproteobacteria; order Competibacterales; family Competibacteraceae; genus JAAUQA01. Next base: position 9,678 of record JAZBPA010000178.1, on the reverse strand, counting down.
ATTGGGTGCTGCCGCATTGATACCACAAATAGCCCAATTGGGTGCGCAACGCATTGTGTATGTCTCCTGCCATCCCGCCACGTTGGCTCGCGATGCGGGCGAGTTGGTGGATCGGTTCGGTTATCGGCTGATCAGCGCGGGTGTGATGGATATGTTTCCGCATACTACCCACGTTGAATCAATTGCATTATTTGAACGCTGAACCGCTGATTCGGAGGTGTTTGGTCAGGCGCGGTTTAGCGCGGATTAAACTGTTGCGTTCCTGTGGCGTCAAAGAATCAGCCATCCGCCTCATTTTCCGTTCAACCGCAAGAGAGTCAAGCTATGTTCTGGTCCACAAAGAAAACTCAAATTCCCGCTGCAGAGCAAGCGCTACCTGGACGTGCCGAATCAATGTCAGTACCTGATCAGCATTATGTCAACGGTCATCCGCTAACCCCGCCCTTTCCGGAAGGCATGGCAACGGCTGTGTTCGGGCTGGGCTGTTTTTGGGGTGCGGAGCGCAAATTCTGGCAGCTTGACGGGGTTTACACCACAGCAGTGGGCTATGCAGGCGGCTTCACGCCTAATCCCACTTATGAAGAGGTATGTAGTGGCCAAACCGGGCATACCGAAGCCGTGCTGGTGGTATTCGATCCTCAAGTGATCAGCTATGAGGACTTGTTGAAAGAATTCTGGGAAGCCCACAATCCAACCCAAGGTATGCGGCAGGGCAATGATGTCGGCACCCAATATCGTTCCGCCGTTTACACCTACGATGACGCACAGAAAACAGCGGCCTTGGCTTCCCAAGCTGCTTATCAACAAGCGCTACTTGATGCAGGCCACGGACCGATTACCACTGAGATTCAGGACGCGCCCGAATTTTACTATGCCGAACCGTACCATCAGCAATATCTGGCCAAGAATCCCGGTGGCTACTGTGGTTTAGGCGGAACCGGGGTGACTTGCGCCGCCGTGGCTTAACGCAGCGATGTCGATTTCGACTTCTGCAGAGGACGTTTTAGGGTTTTGGTTCTCCGAACGTGTCAAACCGTTGTGGTTTAACGCTACACCAACCTTTGATCAGGAGCTGGCCGAGCGATTTCTGACCGTATATCGGGCTGCAGCAGCCGGTGCATTATTGGACTGGGAGGAGACGCCTGAAGGGGCTCTGGCTTTAGTCGTTATCCTGGATCAGTTCCCGCTCAACTTGTTCCGCAATCAGCCGGAGAGCTTTGCTACTGAAGCTGAATCTCGCCACGTAGCAGAACGCGCGATTGCTCATGGTTTCGATAATACGCTCAGGGATGAGCAGAAAACCTTTCTGTACATGCCTTTCATGCACAGCGAAGATTTGGCTGATCAGGATCGTTCCGTTGCGTTGTATGAGCAGGCCGGGAGCGGATTGGGCGAAAATCTGAAATTCGCCCATCATCACCGGGAAATCGTCCGGCGGTTTGGTCGTTTTCCCCATCGCAACTCAATTTTGGGTCGGGATAGCACGCCTGAAGAAATCGCATACCTCAATTCCAAGGAAGCTTTTTTGGGATAAAGCTGCAGTGGGTTAAACAGGCTACTCAAACCCCCATAGATAACAGTTCGAAAATATCACCGGTGGTTCTTTGTAATATGCTTAATGCATCCCAATTGTCCCAGGATTCGATGATCTTTCCAGCGCCGAAGTGTTGGATGCTAATACCGGCTAAGGTGATGGCATCGCCATTGGGTGCGATACCCAAAAACTCCCCCTGTTGAGAGCCGGTGACCGTCCAGCGGCTGGCTACCCGGTCTCCCTCCGCAATCTGGTCGTTGATGTTGAAGCGAATATCGGGAAAAGCAAACTGAAACATCACAGCGAACTGCTTAAGTGCAGCTGGACCCTGGATAACTTCGGCACGCGCGGTGATATGGCCTCGATAATCGACCGCATAAAATTCATCGACGAGCTCTAAATTCCGCTGATTCCAAATTTCCTCGAAGCTACGGCGTGAAAGCAACTTGTTGGCTTCTGACATGACTGGATTCCTTAAACAGTTCCGGCTGATGTACCGCTTTAGATGAGTTTAGCCATTGCGTTGGATACCTGCCAGCACCCTTCCAGGAAAATCCGGCCTATACTACTCGAAAGGGTTGAGTGATTAGAGGCTCGACGAACATTACCAGTAAACAAGCAGGTCATCCATGCCCGTTTATTATAACGATGTCAATCAATGTGCCGATGATATCATTGCCAAGATTGGAAATAATATCGTATTAGCAACGCCATTAGCGCTAGGTAAACCTAACCAATTAGTCAATGCGCTTTTCAGGAAAGCCAAAGAAAATACCGCGATTCACTTAAAAATACTGACAGCACTTACTTTAGAAAAACCGAAAGGTTCTAGTGATTTGGAAAAGCGCTTTCTAGAACCGTTTGTGGAGCGAGTATTTGGTGACTACCCGGAACTGGAGTATGCATTAGCGCTAAGAAGCGGAGAATTGCCCGCCAATATTGAAATAGAAGAGTTCTTTTTCAAGCCTGGTTCATATATCAAAGTCGCCCATGCCCAGCATCACTATGCCAGCATTAATTATACTCATGTAGCCAGGGAGTTAGTGGAGAAAGGCGTTAACGTTATGGCACAAATGATCAGCAAGAAAACGATTGCTGGCCAAACCTACTATAGTCTCAGCGGCAACCCCGATGTAACGGTTGACCTGCTCTCTCTTCTCATGCAAAGAAACGCTCAGGACCGACCCTTTATGATGGTTGGTCAGATCAATAACAACCTACCGTTCATGTATCACGACGCAATGCTGGAAGCGGACGTATTTAATGCGATTGTGGAAAACTCGGAGTACGATTTTAAACTTTTCGGTCCTCCGAATATGCCGGTCGACACGGCGGATTATCTGTTAGGAATCTATGCCAGCACGCTCATCAAGGATGGTGGCACTATCCAAATCGGTATCGGTTCTTTGGGGGATGCGATCACCTATGCCTGTAAAATACGGCATGAGAATAATCAGCTTTACAATACGTTGCTAGCGGATTTGGCTATTACCGAAAAATACTCTGATCTTATAAAGAGAATTGGCGGCACCAATACTTTCGATGAGGGTTTGTATGGTTCCAGCGAGATGTTCGTCAATGGATTCTGGCATCTTTATAAAACAGGCATCCTAAAGCGGCGTGTTTTTGACCATATTGGGCTGCAAAAACTGCTGAATCAGGGCAAAATCAAGCCAGTCGTTACCGCCGCAACTCTTGATGATTTATTGGATGCGGGGGTGATTCAACCCAAACTGACTCGTGGAGATTTTGAGTTTCTACAACATTTCGGCATTTTAAAGCAGGGTTTACAATATCAGCCCGATTATATCGAAACAGAAGATAAGCGGGAGTTCTCCACTGATTTAACCGGTGCTGAAAATCGGGCCGAGCTGGCTAAGCATTGTTTGGGTGCTCAGCTGGATAATGGCATTGTGTTACATGCCGGATTTTTCTTGGGTCCACAAAGCTTATATGAAGCACTAAGAAACCTCGACGAAAGCGAAAGTAAGGCTTTTTTTATGACCGGGGTCAGTCATGTCAATCAACTCTATGGTCATGAGGAATTAGCCATATTACAGAGAAAAGACGCTCGTTTTATCAATACCACTATGATGATGACCTTGCTCGGTGCGGCAGTTTCCGATGGTCTAGAGGACGGACAAGTCATCAGCGGGGTGGGTGGGCAATACAATTTCGTGGCCATGGCTCATGCGTTGCGTGGCGCACGTTCGATTCTCATGCTCAAAAGCACCCGTGATAAAGGAGGCAATGTCAGTTCTAACATTGTCTGGAATTATGGTCATACTACAATTCCTCGCCATTTAAGAGATATCGTCATCACCGAATACGGTATTGCCGATTTAAGGGGTCAATCCGATCAGGGCATCATAGCTGCATTGCTCAATATTGCAGATTCGCGATTTCAAGAGGACTTGCTGGAAAAGGCCAAACACGCCGGAAAAATTGCTCAGGATTATCAAATTCCTGACACGTTCAGAAATAACACTCCCGAACGGCTTGAAACAGCGCTGGCGAGCTATAAAGTACAGGGTTTATTTATGGATTTCCCTTTCGGGACAGACTTTACTCCTGAGGAACTAGTGCTAGTCCAGGTATTGAAATCTTTGAAGGCCCAGTTGTCCTCAATGGGTGGGCTACTCAAAAGTATTTTCCAGACTATAGAAGTCCGAAAAACCCCACCCGCTGCGCAACCCTACTTGGCCAGATTAGGATTGGCCGAACCTGAGAGCTGGAAAGATGAGGTTATTCAAAGAATGATCCTCGCAGAGCTCATTTCCAGTGGTCATGTCGCTGACGAATAATACCACCCAGTCCAAGCCAATCGCAGCTGCACAAGGTGCGTTGTAAATTTTCGTTACAAGACTGTTGCAAACCGTTACTTAACCTCTGTTAACCGACATCGTCTGGTTACAAAGTTCGAGTAATTTGTTGTTGGTCCGCTGACGCACTCGGCTGGCAGCAAGCTCATGGTTTTCCATGAAAATTCTGAAACGTTACCCCAGCAGCGCATGATCATGACAGCAATCAATGGTTCCGATGAATTTCATCAAATACTCTCCGCACGACAGCTCCAACCAATAACCTCGCAGATCGCCCGCCAAGCCCGTGCTGATGAATATCCGCTCGCAGAACTGCTCGTGCCGTCGGTGAAGTGCGCGTTGGAAAATACCGGTGCGGAAACCGCGATTATTCTGCTTGCTTGCGGTGACCAACTGTTGATTCAGGCGATTGCTTCAATCAGGAATGATATGGTGCGAGTCAAACATGCGATTTCGATAAACACATTGGCAGCACTAGAGGAGCAATGTTTATTACTGCCGTTATCGCTCATCAATCATGTGGCCCATACTGCGGAAGGCTTGTTGGTGGGTGATGCGACTCAGGATGATCGGTTTATGTCCGATCCTTATATTCAATTGAGTCGGCCTCTGTCAATTCTCTGTGAACCCATTCGGGCTAGAACAAAACTGATTGGCATAATGTATCTCGAAAATAATCTAACACGGGACGCATTTGCAGAAGAACATGCCCGAAACTTACATGATCTATGCTCCCACGCAGCTAGCGCGTTGGAATAATCAGACATCATCGCACTTCATGATTGTTCAGTGATTCCCATGAATGATAGCCAAGCCACACAAAAACTAGCTGAAAACTCTTTATGTGGAATTGAGCATAAGTCTTATGCTTGGCTGGAATACTCGCCAATTTGTACAAAAATACTAGATCTTGATTTTAATCTGAAATTTATGAATTCTTCAGGTGTAAGAGACCTAAAGATTAATGACATTACAGATTATTATGGAAAACCCTATCCTTTTACTTTTTATCCTGATTCAGCCAAGTTCACTATGACCAATAATCTCGTGAAAGCTAAAGAATCAGGAAAAAATATAATACAGGAAGCTCTAGTAAATGATACCGAGGGGAATAAAATATGGTATCGCTCTACGATTGTCCCAATTATAAATGAAAGCGACAATATTGATTATATCATGATTGTCGCTGTGAACATCAGTGCACAGAAACGGGCGGAGGATGTTCTGAAACTTACCCTGGATAATATGGAAACACAGGTTAAAAAGCGCACTGCTGAACTTCATAAGAGTGAAGAACGGTTCTCATTGGCTATGCGTGGAGCCAATGATGGACTGTGGGACTGGGATCTGGAAACAGATGAGGTTTATTACTCACCTCGCTGGAAAAGCATGCTGGGTTACGAGGAGAGTGAACTTGACGCTATGTTCGCTACCTGGGTAGCACTGGTTCACCCAGATGATAAGGATTGGGTGCTTGAAAAAGCTCGTAATTATATAGAAGGCCGGGCGGATTCATTCGAAGTTGAAATGCGCATGCAGCATAAGGATGGGCATGAAGTGATTGTACTGTCACGTGCTTTTCTCTTGCATGACGACTCCAATGGTAAAGCGATTCGTCTGGTCGGAACCCATTTAGAAATCACTGAACGAAAGATGACTGAACAATTCATCTTATCAACTTCAGACATCCTCAAGATGATCGCTATACGGGAGCCAGCGAGCGATATATATGATGCCATTGCACATTTATATGAATCTCGTCACCCGGGATTGCGCTGCTCAATGCTAGTCCTGGCCGGCAACAAACTGATGCATGGCGGAGCACCTAGCCTGCCAAAGGAATACTGTGATGCGGTGAATGGGTTGGAAAACGGTCCTGATGTTGGCTCGTGTGGCACATCTACCTATACCGGAAAACGAGTGCTTGTAGAGAATATTGAGACAGACCCAAAATGGCGGAATCTCAAACATGTGGCCCTACCTCATGGTTTGCGTTGCTGCTGGTCTGAGCCTATCAGGAACTCATCAGGGAGAGTTCTGGGCGCGTTTGGCATGTATTACGATCATCCCGCACTGCCCAATGAGAGAGAGTTAAATGACCTTGCGTCTGCAGCACGGCTTGCTGGAATCATCATGGAACGAGAGCAATCGGAAAAGGAACTCAATCAGCATAAACATAATCTCGAAGAACTCATTGTTGAACGCACCTTAGAACTCGACAAAGCCAAGCAGGAGGCTGAAAAAGCTAACCAGGCCAAAAGCTTGTTTCTAGCGAACATGAGTCATGAGATCCGCACCCCGATAAACGGGGTGCTGGGTATGATTGATTTGTTGCTCCACTCTGATTTGGATGAACGTCAGCGCCGCCGAGCGGATACGGCCCACCGGTCCGCTCAGTCCTTGCTAGGCATTATCGATACCGTTCTTGATTTCTCGAAGATTGAGGCCGGACGAGTGCAACTGTCCGAAGAGGATTTTAATTTGCGAGCCCTGCTCGAAGAATGCTGGGTTCTGGTGGTGGATCAAGCAAAGAAAAAAGGGTTGGTTTTGACCAATTCACTCCCAGCCGATATGCACGCCGATTTACGAGGTGATCCGACCCGATTGCGTCAGATACTGGTGAACCTCCTAGGCAATGCGGTTAAATTCACCGAGCAGGGCGAAATACGGCTGAGAGTGCGGGTGCTGAGTCGGGATGAAGCTGGCCTGAACTTACAGTTTGAGATCGAGGATACCGGACTGGGCATGGAATCTGACCAGTTAGGCCGCATATTCAACGCCTTCGAGCAGATAGACGGGAGCAGTAGTCGCCACCATAGTGGAACCGGACTCGGTTTGGCCATAACCCGTCAGTTGGTCACCTTGATGAACGGGGAGATCGATTGCACCAGCACGCCGGGTGTCGGTACCTGCTTTCGGGTTCGACTCCATTTCCAGTATGTCGCCGCTTCGTCCGAGGATGCACCCTCCGAAACCAACAGAACGGATGCATCACCTGACTTCGGAGCACACGTCCTTCTGGTTGAGGACGACCCGGTCAATCAGGAAGTGGGACTTGCCATGTTGGAGTCCCTGGGCTGCCACGTGAATATTGCTTCCGATGGCCTGAAAGCCTTGGATGCTTTGAGCCACAGCGATTATGAACTGATATTGATGGATTGCCACATGCCTGCGATGGACGGCTTTACGGCAGCGAGAGAGATCCGCCGCTTGGAGAGTCAACACAGTCGTTCGCCGGTACCGATAATAGCCCTGACCGCTGACGTGCAGACAGGAATTATTAACAGGTGTCTCACAGCGGGAATGGATAGCTATATTAGCAAACCGTTTACTATGGAACAGTTGCGCTCCACTCTCGATCAATGGTTAACAGAACCGCGCTGCAGCAGGATAAATAATCCGAGTTGATACGATTCTGACGCTAATTTATCTCGACTTTCTTCTCCCCGACATTCCGCATACCCCATTAGCGATTGACGATTTTTGCGTGGTGATGCTATCAAAGGCCCCTTTGGCAGCGACTGGAGAAGACAGATGGCCGCACACATCGAAACGGGTACTATGGTAGCACCGTGTTACCGAAGTCAAACGCTGGATCATTTAGGGTTAGTGGCGGGGATGTATGAGGAGATCGGGATTGGCGCGAAGATTGATCAGGTCATTGAGCAGGATTCTGACAAACGCCAGCTCACATTAGGTCAAGCCGTGAAAGCGATGGTGCTCAACGGGTTGGGATTTGTGAATCAGCGGCTGTACCTGATGCCGAAGTTTTTCTGGGATAAGCCGACCAACCGGTTGATTGGCGAAGGCATTCAACCAGAGCATCTCAACGACGATGTGCTAGGTCGGGCGTTGGATGCGTTATATGCCTTTGGCGTGACTGAGCTGTATGCGTTGATCGCGCCCCAGGCGGTGGAGCGTCTGGGATTGGAAGTGCGTTTTGCCCATTTTGACAGCACCGGGTTTCATGTCGATGGGGACTACAATAGCGAGACCGGTGCCGAGGACGGGGTCATTCACCTCACCCGAGGCTACAGCCGCGATCACCGCCCAGACTTGAACCAGGCGGTCTTGCAACTGATCGTGGACCGTCAGGCAGGGTTGCCGTTATTGATGCAGCCGCTGGATGGCAACGCCGAAGACAAGACCCATTTCCGCCAGACGCTACAGGCGTATCTGGGGCAGCTGTGCACCACTTATCAACTGGAGTACATCGTCGCCGACAGTGCGCTGTATACCGCCGAGACGTTGCCGTTATTGCAGGAGACGGGCTGGCTCACCCGGGTACCGGCTACGCTAAAAGCCGCTCAAGAGGCGCTGCGCGCTGCCGACCCCGAGACGATGACGCGCCTTGATGAGCAGACCCGTTATCAGCGCCTGACTTCCGATTATGCCGGGGTGCCCCAACGCTGGTTGGTGGTCTACTCTGAGGCGGCTCATCAGCGCGCGCTTAAGAGCGTAGCGCGGCACTGCCTGAAACAGACCGAGGCGGATGCCAAGGCCTTGGCCCGATTAGGTGCCCAGTCCTTTGCTTGCGTTGCCGATGCTGAACAGGCCCTAGCGGCCTTCCAGAACAAACTGACCTTGACCACGGTGGCCGAGTATCGGATCGTGGCCATATCTCACTATCACGGGCGGGGACGCCCCGCCCAGGATCGCCAACCCGATGCCGTGACCTATCAGATCGAAGCGGTATTGGCCAGCCTGCCCGCTGAGTACACCGCCCGGTTGCACCAGCACAGTAGCTTTATCCTGGCCACCAATCAGCTTGATACCGAGGCCTTGTCCGATGCCCAACTACTCCAGGCCTATAAAGACCAGCAGCGGGTGGAACGGGGGTTTCGCTTTCTCAAGGATCCGCTGTTTCTGGCCTCCTCGCTCTACCTCAAGTCCCCCAAGCGCATCATGGCCCTGATGCTGGTGATGACCCTGTGCCTGTTGGTCTATGCGGCCTTAGAACATCGCATCCGTGAGCGGTTGCACACGCACAGAAAGACCTTTCCTCATCAAACGGGTAAACCCGTTCAAAATCCCACGGCTCGCTGGGTGTTGCAGTATTTTGTCGGGATTCATTTGCTCATCCTTGCCGACGGTCAGGAACTGGTCCTCAATCTCAATGAGCACCACCAGAGCTTACTTGAGTTGCTCGGTCAGGCTTATGAAGCCTTTTATTCCTGAAAACGCGAGAGGGTATGCGGAATGTCGGGTAGATTAGTCGTGATCACGAAGGTGGCCCGTTCCGCCCGTTCGCTAATCACCTGAAAAAGCAACTCCGCACCCAGCTGGGCAAAGGGCACATAGCCGACTTCATCCAGCACGATC
>JAZBPA010000177.1:0-19134 GCA_036351435.1 Candidatus Competibacteraceae bacterium | reverse complement strand
TGAATACTGTCGCAACCGCAAGACTCAGGAGATTATGGGTTATGTGCTGGCCGATAATCGCAGCATGTTGAAAGTATGTGACCGGCTGGGATTTATCCGCCAATTCGATCCAGAAGAGGAAGTGTTCGAGTTGCGGCTCAGATTGCAACCGACGTTCGAATAATAATTTCACGCTAGAGGGTTAGTTCATGTCACGCTGGCGAGCGGCTCTGATCCATCTGTTAATCAGCATCGGTATTTTGGTTTTATTTCTGGCACCAATGCTGCTGTTTTGGTATCCCCATCCCTACTTACAGGCGATTGGAGTTGACAGATTGCTAATGATTCTGATCGGAGTTCAGGTGATACTCGGACCCTGTATTACCCTGATTATTTTCAGATCCGGCAAACCGGGACTCAAATTCGACTTGATCGTCCTCGGCATCGCTCAATTTTCAGCGCTAATTTACGGTGCCTCGGTGATTGCCGAAGCGCGCCCAGCCTTTTTAGTTTTCGCGGTCGATCGTTTTGAGTTGGTGCAGGCTAAAGACATCGATTTTACCGGAGCGCGTTCCCCACAATTCGAATCCGCACCGTGGACCGGACCGGGGCTTGCGGCAGCTGTTTCGCCTCAAAACCCCGAGAAAAAACAGGAAATACTCTTTTCAGCTGTGGCAGGGGGTGCCGATATTCAAAACGTGGCGGAATTGTTCGAGCCTTACAAAAAACATGCTGCCGCCGCTGTTGCCAGGGCTGCGCCACTAACCGATCTGCGCGCCAAAGGCCCGGAAACGGTTGGGCAAATTGAGGACTTTCTTGCGGATCAAGCGATTCCAGAAGAGAGGCTGGTCTATTTACCGGTGCGTGCCAGTAAACGCGATTTAACCATGATTCTAGACAAATCCACTGGGGAACCATTGAAGGCCCTCACCATAGATCCCTGGTAATTTAAATTAGGCCAATCCTAGATGCGCAAGCCGTTCGCTAATCTGCCGATCAAACACCGGATCATCGCGGTTGCGCTAATCACCAGCATGATCGTGCTGCTATCGGCATCTGTTACCTTTGTCATTAGCGGGCAGTTGGCTGGCCGCCAAAGTCTGTTGGCATCAACCGATGCGATGGTGCGAATCTTGGCGGCTAATATTGCCCCTGCGGTGCTTGCCCAGGATGCTGTTGCTGCTCGGCGAATATTAAGCTCCCTAGACGACGAAACCGAAGTGATCTCGTCTCATGTTTATCTGCCATCGGGACAACTCTTTTCTATTCATCACAATTCCAACCCGCTTTATCAGGCGCTAATCGAAACCATAGAAGCCGATGAAGATGAGGAATGGAATGACCCTCAACGACCGGAAAGGGCGCATGAATTTAGACGCGGCTACTTGGACTTGGATCGCCCTATTATCGTGAATAACCAACGGATCGGGTTGCTGGATATACAAGTCGATACGATTCGGTTGCAAGACGTTGTGATGCGAAATATTGGCATCGCCAGCAGCGTTTTTTTAGCTTGCTGTGTTTTCGTCTATTTTTTAGCCATCCTACTGCACCGGTTTATTTCCGGTCCGCTCGCCAGCCTAGCGGCTACGATTCGTGTCATTACTGAAAGAGATGATTATTCGCTGAGAGCGGAAAAAACCACCCAGGACGAACTGGGTACCCTGATCGATGGCTTTAACTCCATGCTGAAACAGATTGAGACACGAGACAAAAAATTAGCCCGCTTAGTCGATGAACTGCAACGCACAACAAGACGCGCGGAAGAAGCCAATCAAGCCAAGTCCCAATTCCTGGCAACTATGAGTCACGAAATACGCACTCCGATGAACGGTGTTTTGGGGATGACGGAACTACTGCTTGGGACGACGCTTGCCCCTAAACAGCAGCACTTTGCCCATGCGATATACCGTTCCGGCCGGTCTTTATTGTCAATAATCAACGACATTCTGGATTTTTCTAAAATTGAAGCGGGCAAACTGGAGTTGGAAAACGCCCCCTTTAATCTGCGAGAAATGGTTGAGGAAACCACCGAGTTATTGGCCGAGCGTGCTTACAGCAAAGGATTAGAATTGCTGTGTTGGGTCGATGAAGATGTCCCGGAATCACTGCAAGGTGATGCGGGGCGATTGCGCCAGATTCTGATTAACTTGCTGGGTAATGCGATCAAATTCACCAAAGCGGGTGAAATCGGAGTGTGGGTCGTTTTGCAAGACAAGGCTACGGATACGGCAAGCCTGTGTTTCAAAGTCAAAGACACTGGTGTCGGCGTTACCCCCAAACTACAGGGGCGTATTTTCGACGCTTTCTCCCAAGCAGACGAATCGACTACCCGCCAATTCGGCGGTACCGGCTTGGGATTGGCTATCTGTAAACAATTGATTGCACTGATGGGCGGCAAGATCGGCCTAGACAGCCAACCAGGAACCGGTTCCACATTTTGGTTCACCGTCAGCTTGCCCGTACTATCATCACAGTTGCTACCTTACCAAAAACCGGTGACCGCACTGCAAGAGCTGCGTGTCCTGATCGTAGATAATAATCTGACCCGCCGTTCTTTGTTGGATCACCAAATCAACCTGTGGGGCCTGCAGTGTAGTATCGCAACCGGTCGTACCGATCTGTTGCAGCTGTTACGTGACGGCTTAAACGGGCTCTCCTTTTCGCTGATTATCCTTGACGAGGGATGGCCGCACACGGATGTCCTTGCCTTGGTAGCCGCCATTAAGGACGACCCAGCGAATGCCGCCGTTAAAATAATATTGCTCTCTTCGCCACATTACCCTCAGCAGCAAGAGAATAATAACGCTATCGGTATTTGGCGAGCATTGCGTAAACCAGTCCGACAAACTCGCCTACTTAGGTATCTATTGCGCCTAGTTAGCGAACCACCGACAGCAGCAACCGAAGAACCCATAACAGTGTTTCCGAGCCGTCCCAAACTACCCCGTCTAAACGCCCATGTACTGGTGGCTGAGGATAATCCGGTCAATCAAGCCGTGGTAGAGGAAATGTTGCAAGAGCTAGGCTGCCGTGTCGCTATTGTCAACAATGGCAGCGAGGCGGTCGAGGCAGTCAAGCAGCACAGCTATGATTTGGTTTTAATGGACGTGCAAATGCCGGAACTCGACGGTTATCAGGCTACTGCGGTAATCCGCGAACAAGAAAAAGCGGCCGACAGAGCACCCATCCCGATAATCGCCGTGACCGCCAATGCGTTGTCGGGGTCGCAGGAAGAATGTCTTGCGGCGGGGATGAACGATTATATCAGCAAGCCGTTTCGGCAGTCACAACTGGCGGCCTTACTGCAACAGTGGTTATCTGCTGTTACAAAGCCTTCAGAGAAATTGCATTAGCCGATCGCCGTTTCAAAACTTAATCGCATCGAAATTTCTTGCCTGGGGATGCGAAGAGGCGTCATCTAACGGTCCGTGGCGTACCAACTGCCAAGTTTGCATACCAGCTGCCCGTGCGGCGTCTAATTCCACAAGGGTATCGGAGAGAAATAGCATATCTTGCGGTGCCAGGCCGATCTCATTGGCGATAGCGCGGTAGGACTGAATCTCTTGTTTTGGACCGATCACAGTGTCGAAATAGCCGGAGAATAGCGGCGTCAAATCGCCGTAATCAGTGTGCGCAAACAACAACTGCTGCGCATACACTGAACCGGAGGAATAAATATACAAGGCGATGTCGCGTGTTTGCCAAGCCCGAAGGCAGCGGGCGGCATCTTCGTAGACGTGACCGGTGAAATCCCCTCTCCGGTAGCCGTCTTCCCAAATCAACCCTTGCAACGCTTTTAAGGGCGTCACTTTGCGGTCAGCATCGATCCAAGCGAGGAGTTGATTGATCAAGTCCTGGCCACTCGAAACGGTACCTGCCGCTTCGCGGGCATCCTCAAGTAATTGCGCAACAGCAGGTTGGGTAGCTTGGGTGTGAATGAATTCGGGCAGATGCTCGCGAGCGTAAGGAAACAGTACCTCCTTAACAAAGGACAGCGATGAGGTAGTCCCTTCGATGTCGGTGAGGATCACCTGCACCATGCCTTATTCTCCCAGTCGCGGAAACCGGCTAGCGATGTCGCTACCGGTGAAATTCGCCACCCAACCTTCCGGGGACGTAAACAGGCGAATGCATTTAAAATCCGGTTGCGGTCCCATATCGAACCAATGGGTGGTATTAGCGGGCACGCTGATTAAATCGCCTTTCTCACACAGTACGGCGCACACTTTGCCGTCTTTGTGAATGCAAAACAGCCCTCGACCGTCGACGAAAAAGCGCACTTCATAATCGCTGTGGCTGTGCTCATCCAGAAATTTAGCGCGCAGGGCGTCTTTATCCGGATGATCAGGTTTGAGGCTGATCACATCAGCAGCTTGAAACTGGTATTGCTGCATCAACCGATCAACCGGTTCACGATAAGCGGCGAGCACTTCGTCCTGTTCAGCCCGCTCGGTTAGTTCGCGGTCTGCTGTCCAACGCTCGAACAACACACCGATGGCAGCTAACTCCCGAACAATAGCGGAATACTCGGTATGGGTTTGCGCTGTGGTCGGATCATCATCACGATAAATCTTCAATTCACTCATTGGCCTAGCCTCCGCATTAAGATTTCGCACTCGAATAGGAACTCGAATGCTTCGATATGTCGCCGCGCATCCTCCACCGAGCTACCCCAGGTATAAAAGCCATGTCCGGCGATCAGATAACCCTGCAGGGAATGTTCGTCCCAATAAGCCGCCACCTGGTCTGCTAACCGTTCAATATTTTGGTCATTGGGAAAAATCGGCACCACGACAGCGCATTCATGACTGTCGATGTCCGGGAATGCTTTCAAAACCTCGTAATCCTGCAAGCGTAATTCTTTGCCGCCCAAGCGGGATAAGACTGTGGCATTGGCAGAGTGGGTATGCAAGACAGCGTTGATAGCCGGATTACGGCGATAGAGCAGAGTGTGCAACGGTGTCTCTGCTGAAGGTCTCTTGCCATCAAGAGCTTGTCCTAGGCTGTCCACCAGCATGATGTCGGCTTCATTGAGCAACCCCTTATGACGTCCCGACACAGTGATGGCGATGCGTTCATCACTTAACCGCGCCGAGAAATTGCCGCTGGTTGCCGGAACCCAACCCCGCTCGAAAAAAAACCGCCCGGCTTGTATGAGTTGTTGGGATTGATTGGAGAAATCCGTAGCTACCATCATCAGTTCACCCCCTTCACAGCAAGGGCCGATACTCTAAAACATCCATACCACTGTGTACACCGTGGTTCGAAAACTATTGGACGACGGCAAGCGGTGGGGGTAATAAATAGCCTTGATCTGCGTGTTTTTCCAAGAAAATACCGAATTTTTTCTTCAATCCTGGGATATAAAAGGTCCGGTCCAGGTAATTCATCCGGTTTTTCCATTTGATAACCGAGGAAGGGTTGAAATAGGCCACGGCGTTGTCCTTATTCAGCACAAACGGCGGTTTGCCGTGACGTAACAATTCCAGGCTGGCAATCAGCGAGCCGGTGCGATGATTACCCTCGATAAACAGCTGCGGTTGGCAGAGTATCCGCGCATATACCCCGGCAGCGCGTTTATATACCGGGTCTTTCTTGTGTTTGTGATACCACTCTTTGACCCAATGCAGGTTTTTATAGAATTTATCTTGGGTGGCCACAATATGCTTATAGTACTCGGTGCGGGTATTAGAATCCTTACCGCACAGCACGAGATGATTGAGTTCAAGCAGTTCCTCCACCGCTCGGTCGGCGAACAAATCGTTGAAGCGATCTACCAGTTTATCTAGGTAAGAATATGCACTAAGCAGATTCTGAATGAGTTCATTACTCATATCTTCTCGTTTGACGTCCAAACTTTGATTGATGCGGGTAAAATCCTGTTGCACTTCACGCAACGATTGTTCGATGTGCGCTAAATCCAAATAACGTGTCGCACCGGTTTGATTCGGATCGGAACTAGCTGATTCCAAGCGAGCAGCGGCCATCATCATGGCTATAAGGGATTCTCGGTCGGTTGGCTAAGGTCGATCACCCGCATATCGTTAGTTCCGCTGCGGTGTTGGTTAGAAGGGCCTTGGGTTAACACAGCTAAACCCTCGGTAATCCCCTGTTGATTCAGCCAACGACGGGCATAATTTTCCCAGTGCTCCTGAAAGTCGGTTTCGTACACCGGGTGCACACCATAGGAGAATTGGAGAGCTTGGCAGGTCGATTCATGAGTACTCATAGCTACGATCCACACCGGCAACCGAAAACGGGTAATGCGACGAGCGGTCGTCCCGGAATGGGTTGGGGTCAGGACGGCGACTATGGGCAGGTGCTCGACGGCCTGATGAACGCTCTGGGTGATCAGATCTTCGACATTGATGGTTCCTTGAACCAGCGCTGCGGTTAAGGTCTCCCTGACCTTTTCTCCACTATCCTCGCTTTCGGTGGCTTGGGCAATGCTGGCCAACATGGCGACTGCATCTATCGGATAAGCGCCGGTGGCTGATTCCTCCGACAACATAACGCAATCGGTGCCGTCCAGAATGGCGTTGGCCACATCGGTTACCTCGGCACGAGTCGGGCGTCGATTGGTGACCATGGATTCCAACATTTGGGTGGCAGTGATGACTGGTTTACCCCGCAGATTCGCTTTGCGGATCAGACGTTTTTGAATGATGGCGATTTCCTGTAAGGGAATTTCCACCCCTAGATCGCCACGCGCCACCATGATGCCGTCGGCAGCCTGCAAAATAGCATCGTAATTCTTCAAGGCCAGAGATCGTTCGATTTTGGCGAAGATACAGGGCACTCGACCGAATTCCTCCGCCGCTGCCCGCACTGCGGCAATATCCTCAGGGCCTTGGACAAACGACTGACTGACCGCATCCACCCCGTTTTCCACGGCGAATTGCAACCCCCGACGATCCTCATCGGTAAAGGCGCTGATACCCAGATCCACGCCCGGCACGTTGAGTCCTTTGTGTGACCGCAACAGACCACCAACCAGTGCCTGACAATGGACTTCTTTCCCGGTGACTTCAATGACCTTGAGCTGGATGAAGCCATCGTTGAGATAAATCGTTTGTTCGGGTTGGACTATCTCGGGCAATTTGGGGAACTGCACCGGTATATGCGCACTATCGATCGGCGTATCCCGACAGGTCAGCACTAAGGTATCGCCTTGCCCTAGCTCAACCGGTTCTTCTTTAAGCTTGCCAAGGCGGATTTTGGGTCCGGGCAAGTCCGCAAGAATAGCAACCCGCTTACCCACTGTGCGGGCGGCACTACGAATCGCCGCGATGGTTTTGCGGTGAGATGCAAAATCACCGTGGGCAAAGTTCAACCGGGCCACATTAAGACCATTGAGAATCATTTTCTCCAGCGTGTGAGGATTATTTGAGACCGGGCCGATAGTACAAACCAGTTTGGCTTTATGGTTAGGCAGTTGCTGCATAGGATTCTCCGTCCGTTCTCAATGAGCGGCGTAATTGGCCTGGAAGTTTATTGACCGAGTTGTTGACTGACCTGCTTACGCAGGTCTAACAAACCGGGATGATCTGGCGCTTGCTTTAGGCAGCCTTCGATCATCTGCAAAGCGAAGGCTAACTCATCCCGATCAGTCTCGGGTTGTTTTGGGTAGGCTTCCGCAACCGCATTGAGTCCCTGTAGAGCAGCCGGACTGCCGGGATCAACCTTTAGCGCCTCGCAATAGCTATGGGTGGCATTCATGGTGTAGGGCGCTACTAGGAAGCCAACGTTCAAATTAGCTTCGGCAATGCGTATATGACGTGCAGATTGAACTTCTGAATCGCCGGAGGCATTAGGCGCAGCTGAAGGTGCAACTGGATCGGGAGCCGGCGAATCGGATTGCGACAAACCGACATACACCCCTGCACCAATCAGCGGAATCAACAACGCGCTCGATAACCATAACCACCGCTTAGAGGACGACTTGCTTGGTGACGGGGTATTTACCTTAGGGTTTTGCTTCTTATGATCATCGCCAGCGGGTCGTGCCTTTCTAGCGAATTTTGGTGGCAAAGTGCCGGTTTCGTGGACGCAGGTAACGGCCTTGATTAATTCATCTGCATCAGCGAACCGATCATCGGGTTCTTTGGCCAACAGCCGTTCAATGATCTCTTGATAAGCCGTCAAGTGAGGCGGTAATTTCGGGACCGGTTCACTGACGTGCTTGAGCGCCAACGCAACTGAATCGGTCGCTTGATAGGGGCGCGCACCAGTCAGCATTTCATAGAAAACCACCCCCAGCGCGTACAAATCGCTGCGTGCATCCAGTGTCTTACCAAGGGCCTGTTCCGGGCTCATATAATTAGGCGTTCCTAGCGTCCAGCCGGCCATGGTCAAGCGAGTATTTTCGTCAAACCCTCGTGCGATGCCGAAATCCGACAATACCGCCGTCTCATCATCGCGAAACAGAATATTGGCCGGTTTGACGTCCCGGTGCACAAAGCCGCGTTTATGAGCATAGCCCAATGCACTGGCTATCTGGCGCAGGATGTCAACGCACCGATCTACCGACAGGCCCTTTTCGATCCGTTCTTTCAGGGTACCTGCACCGATATACTCCATTGCCATGTAGTAGTGGCCTGAAGACTCACCAATCGCATAAATGGTAGTGATATGAGGATGAGTCAATTGACCGATGATTTTGCCTTCTTTTAAAAAACGCAGCCGAAATGTGTCATCGGTCAGCAGAGCTGAGGTCATGACCTTAAGCGCGATCTCCCGCTCCAGGGCATCCTGGACAGCTAGGTATACTGAAGCCATTGCGCCACTACCCACAGGGCTTTGAATGGTAAAGCCCGGGATAACGGGGATGTCCTGTTTTTCATCTGAATTCATGGAATCAGTTTTCGAATGCGCTGACATGGTTCGATCCATTTCGCTGAAACCCGGGGTAAATTCGGCTGCCGGGATACGCTGTGACTAGTTAGGTGAATGCTTGTGTAGAAACCGGGGATCGTTTATCGCTTAATCGTTCGCCCTACATGGTATGACCTCAAATAATAATCCGTTGTCATCAAAGCTGTTTTACTGACTGCAGTACCTGCTAAAAAAGCAGTTAATCAACCAAGTTATACCATGAAAAACAGCAAGCTGATGATTCTTTTTGTGCCTAATCTTCACCTTGATCATCCCCATTGCGCCTAGCCGCACAACCGGCAGTGGCACTGATCTGGGCAGGTCAACCTAAAACTGTTACGCTTTTATGACAATTAATGACAACAGCTTATTACAGATAAATTATTTCGTTTTGCAACAGCCCCGCAGAGCGATTGAGCGGTAGGAGAGAATAATGACGGTTTTAACGGCGCAACAGATCATGAACCCGGATTTCCTGACGGCGCAAGCCCACTGGACACTGGACCAGTTGGCGGGGTTTCTGGTGGAAAACGGCATCTCCGGTGCGCCGGTTATCGGCGACGATGAATCACTGATCGGCGTGGTTTCGCTGACCGACCTGGTACGTCATGACAGTCTGCACGGGTATGAGACTCCCACAGAGCAAACCCACGATTACTATCACTATGCCCTACAAGAGCAGTACGCCCGGGAGGAACTCGCCGCCTTGCGGGTTCAAACCGAGTTGCTAGCGACAGTAAACGACATCATGACGCCCCTGATTTTTCAGGTCAGTGAGAATACCCCGGTACAAGAGGTGGCGGACACCATGATCCGGGGTCGTATCCACCGGGTTTTCGTCACCCGCGAGAAAAAAGTGGTGGGGCTTATCGCGGCGCTAGATATGCTGAAAATTATTCGTGATTCATGAACCTCGCGTGAAGCGCGGTTGTCGTCGCAAATCCAGGGTATGCGGATATTCGGGATTGCTTTCCTCAGCCGGCGCTTCCGTCAGGCCCGGGGTATGCCCGTAGTCCCAGAAGCGGGAAATCCGGCGACTTTCCGCTTCGTAGGCGTTGATCGGAAAAGTCTCGTAGCTGCGCCCGCCTGGGTGCGAGACATGATACCGACAACCGCCAATGGAACGCCTGTTCCAGGTATCGACAATATCGAATATTAATGGCGCGTGCACGGGGATCATGGGATGCAGCGCGGAAGGCGGCTGCCAGGCCCGGTAGCGGATACCGGCGACGAATTCGCCCGGTTTGCCGGTGGGCCGCAGCGGAACCCGCCGACCATTGCAGACCACCACGTGACGGTCGTCGATCCAATTTCTTACCTTGAGCTGTAACCGTTCCACCGAGGAATCCACGTAGCGGGCCGTACCACCCAATGCGCCCTCTTCGCCCAGCACATTCCAAGGCTCTATGGCTTGACGCAATTCCAACTCAATGCCCTGCTGCACGATGGTGCCGTAATGCGGGAAACGGAATTCGAGAAACGGCGCGAACCAATCGAGTTCAAAGGAAAAATTGCGCCGGTTGAGTTCTTCGATCACATCTTGAAAATCCTGCCAGACGTGATGGGGAAGCATGAATTTGTCATGAATTTCAGTGCCCCAGCGCGCTAAGCGATGTTGATACGGCTCCTCCCAGAAACGGGTGATCAAGGCCCGCACCAATAGCATTTGCATCAGGCTCATGCGGGCATGAGGCGGCATCTCAAAGGCGCGCATTTCCACCAACCCCAACCGACCGCTAGCGGTATCCGGGGAGTACAATTTATCGATACAGAATTCGGCGCGATGCGTGTTACCGGTTACATCAATGAGCAGGTTGCGCAACAAGCGATCCACTAGCCAAGGCTGAGGCACTTCGCCGGAGGGCATTTGCTGAAACGCGATTTCCAATTCGTATAGGCTTTCGTGACGAGCCTCATCCACCCGTGGCGCTTGACTGGTAGGGCCGAGAAACATCCCGGAAAACAGATAAGACAGGCTGGGATGATGTTGCCAATAGGTGATCAAACTACGCAGCACATCGGGTCGACGCAGGAAGGGACTGTCCACCGGCGCGGCTCCTCCGACTGTCACGTGATTGCCCCCGCCGGTGCCGGTATGGCGGCCATCCAACATAAACTTTTCCGTACCGAGCCGGCACAGCCGGGCTTCCTCGTACAGTATTTCGGTATTTTGGACCAGTTCTTGCCAGTTACGGGCCGGATGAATATTGACCTCAATGACGCCGGGGTCAGGGGTCACCACGAGTTTCTGCAAGCGCCAATCAGAGGGGGGTGTATAGCCTTCGATCAGCACCGGAATGGCAAGCTCGGCGGCAGTATGCTCAATGCTGGCCAGCAAATCTAAATAATGCTCCAGTTTGCCCAACGGCGGCATGAAAATAAACAAATGCCCCTCCCGTGGCTGCACGCATAAGGCCGTGTGAATTACTTTTTCATCCTCCAGGAGCGGTTGCTCCTGAATATCCGCAGGCGCGGCCGGCGCCTTCTGCCATTCGCTGTAACGGCTCATCACCTCGCCGTGCACATTGCCCAGGGCAGCGCGGAACTCGAACAACGACTCTTCATGAGGAGGTTCCCGATCTTGTTCTTCCACCCAGGGTAAAGACCCCAACGGTAACCGAAACCCCATCGGCGAATCGCCAGGGATCAGATACAAATGCTCGCGCCGTAATGCCCAGGTTGCACTTCGCCAATGGCCGCCGCTGCGGGTTTCCCGCCAACCTAGCGGGAGCGCGTAACCGACGGCATTGCCCAAACCCTGCTCCAACAAGCGGGCTAGCCGAACCCTTTCCTCGTCATCGTCCAGATCATGCTGCAGCGGATCGATGTTGGTCGGCAGGGTGCCTTCTTTCCAGAGGTAATAATAAGCGTCTTCATAGCCGGGTATCGCGCGCTCCGGTCGAATCTCCAGGCGTTGACAGAGGGCCTTGATAAAGCGTTGGGCGTCTTCGGGGCCGCAACCCGGCGGGTTCTCTTCATCGGCGATTAAGCCCTGATTCTGCCATAACGGCTGGCCATCGGTACGCCAATAACAGGACAAGGCCCAACGGGGTAGCGACTCGCCCGGATACCATTTGCCCTGGCCATAATGGAGGAAACCACGCGGGGCGAAGTGCTGCCGCAAGCGGTTGAACAGATTGCCGGCCAGTTTGCGTTTGGTCGGGCCTTGAGCGGCGATGGTCCATTCCGCGCCGTCCATGTCGTCGATAGAGACAAAGGTGGGTTCGCCGCCCAGCGTCAAGCGCACATCGCCGGCGTCCAAACGAGCATCCACTGCATAGCCGAGGTTTTCGATACGCGACCACTGCTCCTCGGTATAGGGTTTGGTCACTCGCGGATCTTCGTGGATACGGCTGACCTGCATCTCAAAACCGAACTCTACTTCGCACTTTTCATGCGCGCCGGTGACCGGCGAGGCGCTACCCGGATTCGGGGTGCAAGCCAGCGGGATGTGACCTTCCCCGGCGAACAGGCCGGAGGTGGGGTCCAGGCCCAACCAGCCGGCACCCGGCACGAACACCTCGGTCCAGGCGTGCAGATCAGTGAAATCGTGGTCGGTGCCGGACGGACCATCCAGGGATTTGACATCGGGGGTAAGCTGAATCAGATAGCCGGACACGAAGCGCGCTGCCAAGCCCAAATGCCGCAGGATTTGCACTAATAACCAACCGGTATCACGACAGGAACCGCTGCGATTGCCTAGGGTTTCCTCACAGCTTTGTACCCCTGGTTCCATGCGAATGAGATACCGGATGTCCTGGTTTAGCTGCTGATTGAGCTCTACAAGAAAATCGTTGATGTTCCGGCGGCGCCGATCCACTTTTTTCAGCCAAGCCATGAGCAGCGGGCCGCGTTCCTTAATCTCCAGGTAGGGGGCGAGTTCCTGACGCAGTTCCGGCGCATATTCAAAGCTGTATTTTTCCGCATAACTTTCTACGAAAAAATCGAAGGGGTTGATGACCACCAATTCGGCGATCAAATCCACTTCTATGGATAACTCGCGGATCTTCTCCGGAAACACCACGCGGGCTTGGAAATTGCCGAACGGGTCTTGCAGCCAGTTGATGAAATGCTCAGCTGGCTGCACATTGATGGAATAGGCATGGATCGGGGTGCGCGCATGTGGTGCCGGGCGCAAGCGGATGACCTGGGGCGAGACGCCGACCAAGCGATCGTAGCGGTATGAAGTTTTGTGATTTAAAGCAACGCGTATGGCCATGGATTATGTTGGATTCTTGTTGGAATGCGAGCAGACGATGCAACAACTATTCCGCTCTGATTGAAGGCGGTCATCGTGCGATGTAAAACTAGCCGGACAGCATCAGGAGGATGCGTTCAGCTGAAAAACCTTAGAAGAAACGACTCACGGCAATGAAACGGTCTAAATTTGTGCGCAAGCAGGAAATATGCACTAATGTTGCGCAATCGGTTTGCCTGTTTATTGAGCGGGCGAGTGTAAAGTTCACTTCCGCCGGTCTTCATAACACTGACACCTGATACTGTTGCAGGAAAGGCTGGTACGCCCCTTGCAGTTGAGTGTAAATCATAACAATCGGCCTTTTCTCAACGGCGAAAAACTCATGGCGATAGATTGGCAGCATTACCCGACCGACGGGCTCTACGACGAGTTGATCAGTACCCCCTCCGAACCCCGTACCGCGGCTCAATGGCTTTGCGAGTATCTGGCTTCGCTCAGCGACGAGGAATTGCACGAACGGCGCACTGCCGCAGAACTCGCCATTCAGGTCATGGGTATTACCTTCACAGTGTACTATGAAGGCGGCAGCATCGACCGGGCTTGGCCGTTCGACATCATTCCCCGTATCTTACCCAAGCAGGAATGGGATCATACCGAAGCCGGCTTGAAGCAGCGGGTACAGGCCTTGAATCTGTTTATCGACGACCTGTACCATGACCAGCGCATCATCAAGGATAAAGTATTTCCCGCCGAGGTGTTGGCCGATTCGGTCAATTTTCGTTCACAGTGCGTAGGCATCAATCCACCTAGCCGCGTCTGGGCGCATATTTGCGGTAGCGATTTGGTACGTGACAAGGACGGCACATTGTACGTGTTAGAAGATAATTTGCGCATTCCCTCCGGCGTATCCTACATGCTGGAAAACCGGCTGGTGATCAAGCGGGTATTCCCCGAATTGTTCGAACACCAACGCATTCAACCGGTCGATGACTACGCTTCCCAACTCTACGACATGCTCGCATCCTTGTCGCCACGGCCCGGCGATAATCCGGCCATCGCCGTGTTAACCCCTGGAATCTACAATTCCGCCTACTTTGAACACTCTTATCTGGCGCAGCAAATGGGCGTTGACTTAGTAGAAGGTTCCGATCTGGTGGTGGACGATGACGATAATGTGCACATGCGGACCATCGAGGGATTGCAACGAGTAGATGTCATTTACCGGCGGGTGGATGATCTGTTTCTGGACCCGCAAGCGTTCAACCCGGATTCCACTTTGGGCGTGCCCGGCATCATGCGGGCCTGGCGTAATGGCAAGGTGGCCCTGGCGAATTCGCCGGGCGCCGGGGTTGCCGATGATAAAGTGGTTTATGCGTTCGTGCCCGACATGATCAAATATTATTTGGATCAAGACCCGATCATTCCCAATGTGCCGAGTTATCTGTGCATGCGCGAGAAGGATCGGAACTACGTGCTAGCCAATCTGGATAAACTGGTGGTTAAGCCGGCCAATGAATCGGGCGGTTACGGCATGTTGGTCGGGCCACACGCCGGCCCCGAAGAACATCAGAAATTCGCCGAACTGATCAAAGCAAATCCCCGCAACTACATGGCGCAACCCACCTTGAAACTCTCGACGACACCGACGCTTTGCGGTGATCATGTCGAGCCGCGACACGTGGACTTGCGTCCTTTTATTCTGTCAGGCCCCAAAACTTACGTGACCACCGGCGGGCTGACTCGGGTGGCCTTAAATAAGGGATCGCTGGTGGTTAACTCCTCCCAAGGTGGAGGTAGTAAGGATACCTGGATAGTCGATAGCCAAGGGTACTGATCATGTTATCACGGGTCGCACAGAACATTTATTGGATGGCGCGCTATATTGAGCGGGTCGAAGACACCGCTCGTATGATCAGCGTCAATGATATCCTGCTATTGGATCTACCCAGAGACCCCCTGGGTTGGGAACCGCTGGTTTTCATCAGCGGCAGTCAGGATTTGTTTCTTAACAGCGAGAAAGAGCCGAATGAACTCAACATCATTCAGTTCTTGGTAGGTGATCGCGACAACTCCGTCTCTATTCTGTCGTCTTTACAATTTGCGCGGGAAAATTTACGCACTACCCGTGACGTGGTGCCGCGTGAAGCCTGGGAACAGATCAATAGCCTATATATGTATGTGCGTGATCATTTGGTGATCGGCATGTCGCGGCGCGGACGTCATGAATTTCTCAAACATATCATTCATGGCACCCAGCAGGTGACAGGCATGTTGGCCGGCACTATGAGCCATACCCATGCCTATGATTTCGTTCGCTTGGGTCGCAATTTGGAGCGAGCCGACATGACCACCCGCATATTGGATGTTCGTTCCGCTAACTTGCTGGTTGATAAAGCAACCGTCGTACAAACCCAAGACACGCAGGGTCAGTTACAAACTCAGGAACAGTTGCTGGAGCAAGACCCGGTCGAATTGAATCCGTTCGAAAACATCCAGTGGATGAGTGTACTGAAGTCGTTAAGCGCTTATCAAATGTATCGGCAACATATTCGCTTGCGGGTTCGGGGCCCCGATGTGTTGCAATTCCTTCTACAGAACCCACATTTCCCTAGGTCGGTTCTGCATTGCCTAAGCGAGTTAGACGAGTGTTTACAAGACCTGCCCAAAAATACGGTGCCTTTGGACCAGATCGCCCAGCTGGATCAACGACTGGAAAAGGCGCAGATTGCTGAACTGGCGCGAGAAGGATTACATGAATTTATTGACGATTTGCAAATCGGCTTGGGCACCATTCATGAACATTTGGTGACCACCTATTTCAATCATTCTTGATATAAGAGACTAGGTGTAGGTCATTGGCTTTAAACACAAGAAAGACAACTAAGATATTATCTTCTTTAGAGGGACCTCATAGTCCATTTCTATTCTCTTCTTGATTAACGGTCTATACTGATGGGATGCTAATTTATACGCCAGTTTACGGCCTATAAGCCCGGATTTAAGCTGATCAATTTTGTTTTTGCCTGTCCAAAGGCCGCCTGCATGTTGCCTATACACACTCATGGGCTGTTCCAAATAGCCAATCTCACCAAAACGCTCACAATAGAATGCCATAGCTATTTCATTCAGCCTAACGGAAAAAGCATAATCCGGCAATTCCATTAATATCGATTTTTTGAATACGCACGCTGAATAGTTGGCAATGAGGTTCATGCTTTTATGTGATAGAAAATCGGCTCCAGTTAGCAAATTTTTTCGCAGATTTTTTTGTCTATTCAGTTGACGCAATTTGCCATTCGATTCGTTAAGCACTTTAATGGCAGAAAACACCATTGAGCATGCAGGATGCGCGGTGAGAAATTCTATTTGCTTTTGGAGTTTAAAGTTGTCGCTCCAATAATCATCCCCTTCGCAAATGGCAATATATTCTGAATCGGATTCCTCTAAACACTTCTTTAAGTTTTTAGAGAAGCCAAGATTATCGGGTGAGCTTAAATCAGATATTTTTTCCGGATATTTCTCTCTGAACTTATTGATTATACATGGCGTTATATCGAATGATCCATCATCCGAGATTATTATCTTGTTAATGAAATTGCCTTTTTGAGACATTACACTCTGAATAGCTTGCTGGATATATTTTTCATGATTATAAGACAATATAATAGTTGTGACTGAATAATTGCATTCGGCATGTTTATGCTGAATGTACTGTAGTGCATCATCAAATGACTCGTTGTTTGAAATTCTGTCATTTGCCGCTTCGTCACTATTGTAGAGCAATACTGCTTGTTTAGTATTCATGGTTTTTCTATCCTTGAATAGTCGTATAAAAAACTCCCAATCCACCAGCCTTTTTAAATTTTCATCAAAAGTGAAATACTCAACCAAACTTCTTCTGTGGACAAGTGCGCCCATATCAATAAAATTAGAAAAGGTTAACATTTTGTAAGTAACATCTCTTCCCACCACTTTATAGTTAGAGCTATTGATGGCGCTTCCATAAAAGACGTCAACTTCTTTTTGTGCTGATATTTCTTTGACAAATACATCAAAAAAACAAGGCATCAAAACATTATCAGTATCCAAATATCCTATCCAATCATTTTTGGCTTGCCTAAGTCCATAGTTTCGCGCACAGGAGACTCCCGACTTGTTAGTTCTAAAATATCTAATTTTGCCTAAGTGAAGCTGTTTACCGTATTTTTCAGATAATAAATCTTTCGTATTATCTGTTGATCCATCATCCACAATTATAAGCTCATAATTATGATGCGGTTGGGCTAACAGAGAATCAATAGCGCGCGATATACAGTATTGACGATTATGTGTTGGCATGATTATAGAGAATGACACATTTTTGTTTAATGGTGCACTGCAGTCATTAATGACCTTCCTGTCGTTTATAACGTCTTTTAAGACACAATAAAACAGCTCGCGGTTAAGTATGGCGATTTCACTTAGCAACGAAAGGTAATTTTCGTGGTTTGTACTTCTTTTCTTTATTGCTTTAGTCTTTATGAATGGGCAGCCAAACTTTTTAAGAAGAGTGAGCGGATAGACAGTATAGTTATGATCAGGGTGGTCATCCTTGTCAAGCTCACCAGACTCAGGCATCAAAGACCCAAACTTAAAACCAAAAGACTCAAAATAGTTAGAAAATTTAACTTCATATTTTAGCACTACTTCTCTAACGCTGCGCTCCGCTTGAATCCTTTCGAAGAATTTATCAAACCCATGATGATGGATAACACGCTTATTCAAATGAATGAAATAGCTTTGAATGTGCCTTTCAAATTGATGATTGATGGTTATACCCCAAAAATCTAAATTCCTTTTTTTCATTTTCTCAAGTGTATCCTTTAGGTTGCTGATAGGCCCATAACAGCTATCGTTGCATAAAATCAACTCATTAACACCATCCCATTTATGGTTTTCTTTGAGCCACTCAATACCAATTTTATATGATCCAAAATCATATTCCATATGACGTTCAAATTTTGCATACGCCACCAAGTCATAAATTTTATCAATCTGTTTTATTTGTATCGGGTTATCCGAAACTAATATTATACTATCAACAACTTTTCTCAACATGCGTAAATAATACACAACATGATCAGGTATTGATGCATCATTGTTGTAACAAGCAAATATTGCTACTTTATTAAAAACATTTTCTCTTAGATCTTTGTATAGCTCATACTCAATAGCTGATGACGGAAAAAATTGATTACAAGTTAACCTACCTTCACTTCTGCCATGCAAAATATAATGCACAAGTGGGTTTAGGTTTCCCGATTTAACGTCTATATTATTTTCCAGATAATAATCAGTAATAAAGTTCTTGCTCGGATTTCTTCCTTCAATCCAACCATATGTTAAATAGTGATATAGTGGATTCAATCCACTCTGCTTAACATACGGATTATGCTTGAGGTACCAAAGACCATCGAAATATGGGTTAGGATTGCGGCCTTCAGCCGAACCTGATCGCAAATAATGCGCTAACGGATTGATCCCCGAGTCGGCCACGTCGGGGTTTTGTTTCAGATACCAGTCCCCGTCAAACAGCGGATTCGGATCCCGTCCCTCCACCGCTCCTGACGATAGATAATGCGCCAGCGGATTGATCCCCGATTCTGCTACATCAACGTTCTGCTGCAGATACCACCCGCTATCAAACAGCGGATTCGGATCCCGTCCCTCCACCGCTCCTGACGATAGATAATGCGCTAACGGATTGATCCCCGATTCTGCTACATCAACGTTCTGCTGCAGATACCACCCGCTATCAAATAATGGATTGGGATCCCGTCCCTCCGCCGCTCCTGACGATAGATAATGCGCTAACGGATTCGCCCCCGTTGTTGCCACATCAGGGTTTTGTTTCAGATACCAATCCCCATCAAACAGCGGATTCGGATCCCGTCCCTCCGCCGCTCCTGATGACAGATAATGCGCCAGCGGATTGATCCCCGATTCTGCTACATCGACGTTCTGCTGCAGATACCACCCGCTATCAAATAATGGATTGGGATCCCGTCCCTCCACCGCTCCTGACGATAGATAATGCGCTA
>JAZBPA010000176.1:0-3669 GCA_036351435.1 Candidatus Competibacteraceae bacterium | reverse complement strand
TCCTCTGGGTGGAAGCGCCGAGCAATGAATTCTGGCATGCGAGGAAGGATTCGTGAGACAAACCCATTGCGACCAAACATCATCTTCAATCCATCGACATTGTCTTTCACGTCGCCAAGTTTTCCGTCCTTGGCCAACATCCATGCCCAGGTGACACCCATCATTGGTATCAGCACCACCACTGAGGCGGCGGCAGCTGCAATACGCTCACCATGGCTATTACCAATCAGCTCGTATACGTCGTAGGCCACAGCCTTGTGTTCGAGTTCTTCGAGAGCGTGCCATTGCCATATCTTGATCATCTCTGGATCGGCGAGGCTCCGGAACTCTTCGTCCTCCAGGAGCTGTTCCGCGAGTAGCGCCGTAAAATGTTCCATGAAAGTGGTGGCTGCAAGTTGAGTGCTCTTAGGAAGTTTTGTTAGCACGCTAAGCATGACCTTCACGAAGCGCTCCGGGGTTTCCATATCAAAGCCTCGTTCAGCAAGCAGTTCATTTAGTCGGTCATGCTCACGACCGTGAATGGCTTCCTGACCCATAAATCCAGAAATAGCGGCGCGCTGTCGCTTGTCAGTCACCCGGTTACGAAAATGACGTACCGAATCCATAAAGAAGCGTTCCCCAGGTGGAAAGGATGCGGACAGCATTGCGAAGAATATCGTTGCTGTAGCGTTATTAGCATAGAAGTATTTTGGCATCGTCTCGGAAAATTGAAAGTCCATGTGCCGAGGGGGGATGCCCACTGACGCACCACCTTTCAGTACTTTATCTGTGTTTTTTGAAGTCATTGGTTGCCTCCTACTTTTTAAAGTTCAATTTAGTTGGTTTCATAACGATTCTCTCAGCGCATTTTCCTTACCCTCGCGCCTGTTGAAAAATGTTTCGAGTAGCCGCTGGTAGCCTGTCGGCATTAAGCGCTGACCGATATCCAGTAATACTGCGTCTGCACCTATGAGTACTCTGCGCTGATTCTTGCGGACTCCCTGCAATATGGCATTGGCTGCCTGTTCCGGCGTTGTGCGGGCGATGCGCTCGAAAAGCTCTGCGATCTCTTCCTTACTGCCTAGAGTCAAGCCGCCTGTATCACCCATACGGCTATTGCGAGCAATCGCGGTTTTAACTCCACCCGGATGTACGCAGGTTGCGCTGACGCTGCAACCTTCAATATCCAGCTCTTCCCGAAGTGATTCAGTAAAACCTTTGACCGCGAATTTCGCTGCGTTATAGGCAGATTGTGTAGGCACACCGATAATGCCAAAGATACTGGAGATATTGACGATGTGGCCGTCACCGGATTGCTTTAGATAAGGCAGAAAGGCCTTGGTGCCGTACACCACGCCCCAGAAGTTGATGTTCATGAGCCATTCGAAGTTTTCGTAGCTCATGGCTTCGACAGTTTCACCAAGGCCGACGCCAGCATTGTTGATGATCAGGTTTACGTGGCCGTGTGCTTTAATGCAGTCGTCGGCATACTGGTAAACGGCCTCCCTGCGACCAACATCTACAACATGGGAGGTGACCTTGACAGGATAGTCGCTCAAGCGATCAACAGTGTCTTGCAGGCTGTTCTCACTGATGTCCGACAGTGCTAGGTGACAGCCCTCTTCAGCCAGTGCAATAGCGGTCGCCTGACCGATACCCGATCCAGCCCCGGTGATAGCGGCTACTTTGTTGTAAAAATTCTTCATGTGTACTCCAATGGATTGAACGGATCAGGCGCTGAGCAGACTTCTCAGCACACCACCTTTACTGCGTTTGGTATTTCCCTCAAAATGGAGGTGACCGTCTTCCAGGTTGCCGTAACGCAATGCGGGCAGGTCACGCAAATAATCATCAAGGTTTTGCCAGGGAACCTTGCTGCCTTGGCGTGGTAAGCGGTCATTAGCACGCTGAACGTATCCAGAGCGAAGATTGAGAAAGTTCAGATTTGTAGCGCATCCTTCTTCGTCGACAGGCGTGACCACTCGGGCGCCGATGCCGCGCATGTGATTCAGTAGGCGGCAGACGAATTCACTGGCGATATCCGCCTTCAATGTCCAGGATGAGTTAGTGTAACCAAACACGAGGGCCATATTGGGCACACCTTCGAGCATCAGACCCTTGTACATCATGGTGTCGGCCACATTGACCTCACGTCCGTCCACTTCTAACTTCGCGCCACCGAACAGTTGTAGATCAAGACCCGTGGCGGTGATCAGAACATCTGCGTCAAGATGGTCACCAGACTTCAGTTGGATGCCAGTTTCAGTCACAGTGTCGATTTGATCGGTCACCACGGAGGCCTTCCCTTCGCGAATTACTTTGAAGAGATCACCCTTGGGTACAGCACACATACGCTCCTCCCAGGGATTGTAATGGGGCTGGAAATGCTTCATGTCGATATCCGGACCCAACTGGCGGCGCGCAGCCGCCAAAAGTAGGCGGCGCATCGCCTTGGGTTTAGCCAGCGAGAGCCGGTATACTGCTCTCTGTAGGAGGATGTTTCGGGTCCGAGCCATCCGGTAAACGGTCATTTCCGGCAGGATGCGACGCAGGTTTCTGGAAATCAGATCTTGTTCTGGTACGGAGGCGACGTAGGTGGGCGAGCGTTGTAGCATCACCACATGAGACGCCTTGTCTGTCATGGCCGGTACCAGCGTCACGGCAGTGGCACCACTCCCAATAACCACCACCCGTTTACCACTGTAATCGTAGTCTTCTGGCCAGTGTTGTGGATGAATCAATTTGCCCTTGAATTTGTCGAGACCCGGAATGTCCGGGGTGAAACCGGCATCGTATTTGTAATAGCCGGTACAGTTAAGTACAAAGCCAGCGTTGAACTGGTGCTCTTCACCGGTTGTTTCGTCTATGGCAGTAACGATCCAGTGATTTTTTTCACTGTGCCAGGATTCCGAAAGCACTTTCAAACCGAAGTTGATATGACGTTTTACGCCATATTCGCTTGCCGTGTCTTCAATGTAATTGCGAATAGAGGGGCCGTCGGCAAGCATCTTCGTCTCGGTCCAGGGTCGAAAGTTGTAACCTAGGGTGAACATGTCGGAATCCGAACGGATGCCGGGGTAACGGAATAAATCCCAAGTGCCGCCAATACGTTTGCGCCGCTCAATGAGACCGAAACGCAGACTAGGGCATTTCTTTTTGAGGTGACAGGCCGCGCCAATGCCCGACAGGCCTGCGCCAATAATTAAAACATCTAAATATGGGTGTTTCATGCTAATACTACTCCGTTTCAGTCAAAGGGCCCGCCCACACGCGTCGTTTGTGCACGACGGGTTGTGTAGAAAATTCAATACCGCTCCGGTGAAAATGGTGTTTCTGTCCCTGTCCAGCAAGAGCCCTGCCTGGTCCAGAACCGACAAACTCTGTACGACACGGTGATGAAGTGAACTGATCAGTTAGTCGCGGGCGGCTACCTGTCATTTTTACCTCTATTTATAATATACCGATTTATGGTTTGGCCAACCAACCAAATTATAGGTCAATGTACCCGTCCTGGCAAAGTATTTTTGCCAGGACGGGGGGGGAAGACTACTTGATTAGATCTTTAAAAGGCTTTCCTAACAGAGTAATTGGCTTAAAAATTGCCGGGTACATAAGTGAATTCAGCCTCAAAAGTTTTTGACTGGCAGGAAGGTCAAAGTCATATCAAGAGCTAGCGAGGGAACTTCCAAC
>JAZBPA010000175.1:0-6858 GCA_036351435.1 Candidatus Competibacteraceae bacterium | reverse complement strand
GAAAGTGGGCCCGTCCAAACACCGTTTAGAACAGTTCCTTTGACTGAGCTTCGCTTACTGAAACGTGCGCGTCGCAAGAATCTTTGGGTATCAAGCACATGAGCAAGCAGGTTAGCACCACTAATCAATTAAAAGGATTCGGCTTCACAATTGATTTTGCGGGGAACAATCTCACACACATAGAATTCGATGTCGGCAAACTTGAAGCGCCAATAAACACCTATTCAGCAAACTGGGCGCATGCAAAAATAAGTTCAGATGGGCGATTTACACTGTTATTTGGCCAGATAATTCCTTTTACGAATATACTGTCTACGATGTTATCTATTGATTACGGAAG
Organism: Candidatus Competibacteraceae bacterium; assembly: GCA_036351435.1. Lineage (GTDB taxonomy): Bacteria > Pseudomonadota > Gammaproteobacteria > Competibacterales > Competibacteraceae > JAAUQA01. Next base: position 6,518 of record JAZBPA010000175.1, on the reverse strand, counting down.
AGAACGAGGACTTAATCGACCTTGGTTAAACCGGAACGGAGACTTTCAGCAGAAGCTACGGGAGCATGTTGGCAATCCCTTATCAATACCTGAACTGGATAGTGAAGCGTTGCAGCGCACTCCTCCAAAGTTTCATCATGAGTATTCGACAATTGAAGTTATGGCTTTTCGGGAAGATGACGCAGATATATCATTCTATCACTTGTCCCCCACTGAAATGCACACCGCAGGCTTAAAAAACAAGGTCAGTAAGAATCTGGTGCGCCCCCTAGTGACGGTTGTATTGAGCAGTCAGTTGCTGCTCGCATTGCTTGAGCAACTTGGGGGTTTGAGTTCGCCTACCGAACAACAGGAGTCAGAAACATGATTGAATCTTTCTACCACCCAGATATTACGTGGCGTAACAAAATATACGACACGGTTGAGCGCGACCCGCGGCCCCTTGAGAAGAAATTGAGAGGAAGAACAAACAATCTCGGAAAGGTCAAGATCCGAGTTGCTGTAACAGCAATGGTACTCGCATCTTCAATAACATTGGGTTCTGCAGAAGCGTCGGTGCCTCCTACTGAGCAACTTGGAGATTCCCAGCTTCAGCATGAAGACGCTGATATCCTCAAAGAAGCTGAACGACAATGGGCAATGCTAACTGAATATGGAAAGAGTGTTGGAGTAGACATGGATGCGTTACTAGACGCGGCTTCGCAGGTCTGTTCAGTTGAGCACGCGCATGCCTCCAAAGAGGAGCTCCAATTGATCGTTGATGACGAGATGGAATATCCACACGACGATAACGGATGAGTCATCCAACCTCTTGCCCCGAGTGGGATGGTAAGATCCCCCAGCGTCATCTCAGAGACTTTTACAGAGTGATGTCTGAGGTTACAACCTTAATTGAGACCGATGCCCGTAGTGTACCGGTCTCGGAAGCCCAAACGAGAAAGTGGCACAGCGTTTTATTCTCCACACTCGTGCCTTTAAGCTACTACGCAGGGAATTGGCGTTGCGATGACTCTGCTAAACCCTGTCTTGGCGTTAATGTAGAGGTCGGGACAGTTAAGGGTTCCCATTTTCCGAATGTGCCAGCGGAGATGAAAAATTGGGGCTCAAAAATTGGCAAAATGATTATAGAGCTTGATCTGCGATGGGCTTTGCTGGCCCCGCCACAGCGGACCATGGTGCTTATTACAGTGATCTCCGAATCTGTCGGACTGTTCATTCAGATTCATCCTTTCATTAACGGAAATGGTCGGATATCACGTCTCTTGTGGTTCAATTTTCTGAGGCGCTACAACCTCCCGCCCCATGCTCGTGTTCACCCGAGACCTCCGCCGCCATATAACGATATTATGAGAGCCGCTATGGCTGGAGACTTAAGGCCTTTCCAGTTATACCTTCTCCGTGCTCTAGCTGAACCAAAAGCACGCAATCAATTATCCTCTAATGTTGCTCCGTCCACACCCCAACCATAAGATTTAGGAGAGTGTTTCGATCATCCGCAATGTGGGGAAGGGATAGCCGCTTTTCTGGAAAAGCGGCGCGCGGATTTTGTCGGCAATTCAGGGCAGAAGTGACCGATGATCTTGCTCGGGCTGCCCCGATGCTTCAGGCTTTTCTTCCAAGTGGTCTAATGCTTTGGTAGCCAGGCTACCGGATACTTGATTGACGACTCGGATCGATTGATAAATCCCGCTGGTTAAGGCGTGTTGGCACCGTTCGATGATGCGGGCTGGCGGCGCGATGAGAGGAATACGCTTGAGTACCGCATAAGGTTGTTTAGCGATGGACTGATGGACTTGCTCAGCGGCATTGGTTCCGGCTTCCACCGTTTCTTGAATAAGGTCTTTTAGACCTCTTACTTGTTGAATCGAAAACCGTGCCATTGACGATGCCCTCTTAGTCTATTTCACACCACTGTTTAATTTGTTGATAAACCCCAGTATGGTGGGCTAATTCAAGGTGGTGCACTCGTGGAAACACTTTTACGGTTGACTGGTGAGCGTCTTTAGTTCCTGGTAGCGATGTTCTATGCACGGGCGGCACTCTAACCAGTGTATCGCCAAGCAGGCGGCTTGCAGGGTGCCGTGGGTCTTCGGCCACAGTCCCAACAAGCAAATAGTGGTGAGCGTGAGGCAGCCATGGGACGACTTTATGCCGACGAGGCAACGAGTTGTCTGGAAAATCGTCACTCCAATCATCGTCAACCAGATTACCAAGGCGCAGGTCCTTCACACCCCGACTACGCAAATTCAGTATACTCCCAATTAGCCGAGTGATGGGGTTGGGTACGGCATTGAGTACCGCAGTCGTAACGTGGCCAACCTTTTCCAAGTCCGCGCCATCATGAGGAGTGCCCAAATAGAAGGCGCGTCGAACCTTCTTCACCCACCCATACTGATGATGGTGTAGTGCGTAATGACAGGCACTGCGCAGCACCAAACCGCCCATGCTATGACCAATCAAGGTTAACTCGTCAATGTTCATCGGATAGCAGGCCGACAGTTCGTCAAGCAAACCAGCCAATCGTTTGCCGTTTTCCGCGACTGGTAAGCCGGTGTTATAACGCAAATAGAACGGCGTATAGCCTAGATCGTGTTGTAACGAGGTTCCGTAGGAACAGGTCGGATCATATTGCGCCCGATCAGCAGGTGCCCAGATACCTTCATTGCAACCGAGACCGTGAATCAGTAGGCAGACTTTGGCAGTGGGATTCGGAACTGCTTGGCGCAGATTATCGGTCGTAATCAGCAACGGGCGATTGTGTTGATAAAAGGCCATATTAATGGCAAGGCCGTTCTGGCGTTCCTGCAGATAATCGCCGACCATCCCGTTCAACACGCTGATACTCCATTCTGTCCAGCGCGGAATTCGGTCGGTCGATTGATTGTTCACTGAGTGACCTCTTTATTCATCAAGCTGACCACCTGACTGCGGTTTAGTAGCGAATTAATAGGGGCTGATAGCCGAACACAGCGTTCAAATGGTGCAGAAAAGCATGTTGACCCTCAGTACGCCATAACGCGGCAACTGCTTCGTTAACCTCGGCATAATACTGCTCCAGCTCCTCTAGTGTAAGCTCGGATTCGCTTAGATTTTCCTTGACGATCTGATCAATCAAATCCAACCACATCTCGCTGACCCCCATGATGAAATAGGGCCAGGATTTTTGTATTACTGCGGACCAGTTCGGATCACTGGTGCTTTCTATATACGGTTCTTTATTCTTATGGGGCGGGGTATAGACGACTTTTACCGCTTGCAGTTGTTGCAACAACGGATCGGCTTGTAACGCAGTATAGATACGTTCTGCGGTGCGCGGTTTAGCGTAGAAAATAAAACTGAATTGGCGCCCAGCCCCATCACGCGCCGCCCGACGATGAAAGCGCCAGAGTTCGATGCTATCGCGGTATTGAGATAAAACAGGGGCAACAACGCGATGGGCGAGCAACACATCCATCGCCCAATCCGGCGCCTCGTCCTGCGGCCAGTGGATACGAAATTGGACCCGCCACCAAGCGGGTTGGAGGGTTTTTAACGTCTCTGCGGACGGTATTGATTCGCCGACGGCTGCCGGCTCGGTAGCGCTATCTTGTGATGTTACGGTCGGGCTGGTGGTAGCGCAGCCCGTGATCAGCGTAATACAAAACCAAACGATCCATAACGCCCGCCTCGGGCGGGCGGAGATCAGATCATATTCAATTCCAACTTGGCGCGCATCGACATCATTTCCTGATTCCACGGCGGTTCCCACACTAACTCGACATCGGCTGACTCGACACCATCCACACTCTCGACTGCATCCCGCACCCATTCGGGCATGGCGCCGGCAACCGGACAAGCCGGAGCAGTCAAGGTCATAGCGACGTACACTTGACCATCAGGACTGGCATTCAACTCGTAAATCAACCCCAAATCATAAATATTAACCGGTATTTCCGGATCGTAAACATTCTTCAACGCTTCAACGATATCGGATTCCAGCTCTTGGGTATTGAGTACAGGCGGGCCTTGGGTCGGTTGTTCCAAAGCTTGAGCAGTGGTTTCAGTCATTAGCGAGTCTCCCCGGATAGACGATTATTCGGTTGCAACAGGTTCTTCACGATTTTCCAACGCGGCGCGCAAGGCATGCCAGGCGAGCGTGGCGCATTTAACCCGGCTGGGATAATCCCGTACTCCCGCCAGCGCGATCAGTTTGCCCAGCTTAGCCGGCGAGGGCATACCATCGCCCATGACGGCATCATGGAAGTCCTGGAACAAGGGTTCCACCTCCGCCACCGGTTTATTTTTTAAAGCTTCGGTCATCAACGAAGCGGATGCGCTGGAAATCGCGCAACCGGACCCTTGGAAAGCCACATCGCGGATAACGTCGTCCTGCACATCCAGATAGACCGTGATCCGGTCACCGCACAATGGGTTGTACCCATCGGCATGATGCGTACACGGGTCAATGGCCCGGAAATTCCGCGGCCGCTTGTTATGATCCAGGATGACTTCCTGGTACAAATCACGTAAATCGCTCATCAGTCGAACAACTCTTTGACTCTGTGAATGGCCGCTATCAGCTTATCCACCTCTTCGTGGGTATTGTAAACAGCGAACGAAGCACGGGCGGTCGCGGGCAAACCATAGCGTTGCATCAGCGGTTGGGCACAGTGATGACCGGCGCGGATGGCAATTCCTTCACGATCTAAAATAGTGCCGATGTCATGCGGGTGCACACCCGCCATCACGAAGGATACAACCGCTGCTTTGTGGGGTGCCTCGCCGAAGATATGTAAACCGGGTACTTCGCTGAGTTGGGCAGTAGCGTAGTCTAACAAACGCTGTTCGTGAGCGGCGATGGCATCGACGCCGACCTGTTCCATCCAATCGACAGCCGCCCCGAGGCCGATGACTCCGGCGATGTTGGGGGTACCGGCTTCGAACTTATTGGGGAGGTCGGCATACTCGGTTTTCTCGAAAGTCACCAGCCGTATCATGTCACCGCCGCCCTGATACGGTGGCATGGCCTCCAGCAGTTCCGCCTTGCCATACAACACGCCGACGCCGCTGGGTCCGTACATTTTGTGGCCGGAGAAAGCATAGAAATCGCAATCCAGCGCTTGCACATCGACATCCAGATGAGGAACGGCTTGCGCGCCATCCAGCAACACCGGAATGCCCTTATCATGAGCCGCCTGAATCATCTCCGCGACCGGATTGATGGTGCCGATAGCATTGGAGACCTGCATCACTGAAACCAGCTTGGTGCGTTCAGTCAACAGTTGATGGTACGCATCCAGTACCAGTTCGCCGTTATCCGTGATAGGAACGACCTGTAGTTTCGCGCCTTGCCGTTCGCAGAGCATCTGCCAGGGCACGATGTTGGAGTGGTGCTCCATCGTGGTGATCAATATCTCATCACCGGGGCCTACCTGGGTGCCGCCGAAACTGCTGGCGACTAGATTGATCGCCTCGGTGGTGCCACGGGTAAAGATGATCTCGCGGGTGCTGGCGGCGTTGATAAACCGGCGCAGCTTCTCACGAGCGCCTTCGTAGGCGGCGGTGGAGCGTTCTGAAAGCGCATGGACGCCCCGGTGGATATTGGCGTAATAACCGCTGTAACACTGGTTAATCGCGTCGATCACCGCCTGCGGTTTTTGCGCCGACGCAGCATTGTCCAAATAGACCAATGGTTTATCGTAGATCTGCTGCTGCAGTATCGGGAATTCCCGGCGAATCCGGTTAATATCCAGATCCGTTAAGCCATTGGGCTGGGGTGTCAACACCTCGTGTATCGCACTCATACGGTAATCCTCTCGGCGGCTTCAGGATACAGACGCTGTGCTAGCCGCAGTTCCAAACGCTCGCGCAGCGGGACCCATTGAATTCGTTCGACGATGTCGTTAGCAAACGAATACACCAGCATGGCTTGCGCTTCGGCGAGGCCGATTCCCCGGCTGCGGAAATAAAACAGCGCATCCTGATCCAAAAAGCCGATGCTGGAACCGTGACTGCATTTAACATCGTCGGCCAGAATTTCCAGACGCGGGTTGGAGTTGGCCAAGGCGAGTTTGGAGAGCAGCAAATTGCGATTGTTTTGGCTGGCATCGGTTTTTTGGGCATCTTTGCGCACTCGAATCAGCCCGTCGAACACCGCCCGTCCCTTTCCTTCCAGAACCCCTTTGAACAGCTGTCCGCTAGTACCGTGCGGTTTGGCGTGATCCACTTGCACATGAAAATCGCCGACTTGGTTGCCTGCCACCAGGGTCAAACCGTTTAATTGACAATCAGCACCCTCACCATCCAGTAATGCAGCCACATCGGTGCGCGCCAGCAAACCGCCTGCGGAAAACAGCAATGCTTGCAGGCGGCTGTCCCGTTCCTGGTAGGTGCGCAATCCGCCCAAATGCCGCGCTTGGTCATCCTGTTCCTGCACTTGGTAGAAATCCAGCACGGCCCCTTGTCCCAAACGAATTTCGCTGAGCGGGCAACTCAGATAGCGGCCGTGACCCACATGGTCTTCCACTATAGTGGCCTGT
>JAZBPA010000174.1:0-55761 GCA_036351435.1 Candidatus Competibacteraceae bacterium | reverse complement strand
CAGTCAGGCTGAGAAAGATTGTCCGCAGGCGCAGGTTGATGCGGCATTGGGATTTTGGAACTGGAATCCGGAACCTTCGATGGTTTCCACAAAGTCCACTTTCACGCCCTCCAACAAGCCCACGCTCATGGGGTCGAGCAACACCTTGACGGAACCGCAATCGATAATGTTGTCATCGCTGCCAACGTTCTCTTCCAAGCGCAATCCGTACTGCAGGCCGGAACAACCGCCGCCGCTAATCAGAATGCGTAATCCGGCAATGGGTACTTCGGAACGCTCGATAAAGCGTTGAACCGCCTGAGAAGCGGTATCGGTCAGGGTAATCATGAGTAATTTCTCCAAACTGGTGTGGATATGATTATTGGTTTAGCAATTGCCATACCAGTCTGGAGGCGGCGTTTTTCCTTACTGATCAATGCGATATTCATGATTTATTTATGTTGGAAAACCGACTTGCGAGTAAGGTTAGTCGTGAACATCACAACAGGGCTTACGCAACTCGTGCCAGAGGACGCCGTGAATACCTCCTTGTAGGCTTGACGACGGTCGTCCAGGCCGTCGACACCTCTGTCACGAGCGACGCAATCCCTGAGTGTGGGTCAGTCTTTAAAGCAATGTCCGAAGGAGGTGGGGATTGGCTAGGTCTCCGCGTCGAACAGCATGTGTCGGTGGAGTCGCGCGAAGAGCCCACCTGCATCTCGCAGCGATTCAAACGTACCGTGTTCCACTAGATGTCCTTGGTCGAGTACCAGGAGATGATCGGCGCGTTTGACCGTGGATAGTCGGTGGGCAATCACCAAAGTTGTTCGGCCCGCTCGGGCGCGCTCAATGCCTGCCACGACTAGAGCCTCGGTTTCTCCATCAAGTGCTGAGGTCGGCTCGTCAAGAATCAGAATGCGTGGGTTACGCACCAGCGCCCGGGCGATGGTAACGCGTTGTAACTGTCCTTGGGAGAGGGCCTGGCCGTTGGCACCCACGATGGTTTCAAAGCCATTCGACAGGCGCTCGGCGAAGTCTGTAACGCCAGCTAGCTCGGCGGCACGTCGCACATCTTCGTCGCTGGCCTCAGGTCGTCCGTAACGGATGTTGTCGGCCAAGCTTAATGGGAAGAGCAGCGGTGCTTGCGGCACGAATCCGATCTGGCTGCGGAGGCTCTGGAGCCGAATCCTGCGTAGGTTAGTGCCGTCGAGGAACACCCGTCCGGCAGTCGGATCGAAAAAGCGTGGAATCAGGCTGACCAAGGTGCTTTTTCCCGCACCGGACGGTCCCACCAACGCCACCAACGAACCCGGTTCCGCCTCAAAGGAGATCTCCTTGAGTGCTAACGAGTCAGGATGACTGGGATAGGCAAACGAGACCTTATCGAAGCGCAGCTTGCCTACCACGTTATGTAGGTCCCGGGCGCGGAGCATATCGCGCACTTCAGGCTCGCTGTCGAGCACTTCAACCACCCGGCGGGCACCCGCAGACGATTCATGCATGACGCTGAGCGCGCGGGAAACCGATTCAACAGGCACATAGAGCGCTGTGAGGTAGCTTACGAAAACGAGTAAATCGCCGACGGACACCGTTCCGGCGAGTGCGAGCAAGCCACCGGCGTATAGGACGCTTGCCGTTCCCAATGCCAGCAAAACGCTCACAGCGCCGGCATATCCGGTTTGTACGAAGTAGAGCCGGAACGCCGATGCAAGTGCCCGGGCGGATGCACGCATCACTTGAGCCCGTTCGTCGGACTCGGCGGTGAAAGCCTTTACGATCTGAATCGCGTCGACGTCGCGCTGGGTTTCCTCAAGTAGATGACTTTCCCGCTCGCTCATCTCTGTGGCGATTCTAGCAATGCGTCTTGAGATAAGCCGTGTAACCAGGAAAAGCAGCGGCCCGACTGCGAAGAAGATCGTCGCGAGCATAAGATTCATCTGTAGCATCACAAATCCCATGACCAGAATCAGAACAGCCGCGCTCAGCAGGGGCAGAAAGCCGTTGATCGCGAGGGATTGGGCTGCATAGGTATCGAAGGTGACGCGATAAGCGAGGTCCGTACCCGGCCTATTGCCGAAGAAGCCCAGCGACTGGCCGTAAAGATGGGTGAGCATGTCGGCACGTAGGGCGCTGACCATGCGCTGGCCGATGCCGACGGTGAGGGCATTCTGGAGTAGGGCGATGGCCGAGAGAATTACCTGGATCAACACGACAGCAACGCAGGCGATGAGCAGGAGCTGCGACTTATCAACTGAGCCAAGCCAAGAGTTTTCGAGTGTTTCGGCTCCGAGCACGTGGTCAACGATAATTTTTAACGGCCACGGCTTGGCGACCTCGAATGCAGTCTGCAGGCCGACGAAGACAAGCGCTAGGCTAAATCCGGCACGATGCGGACGGAGGTAGCGAAGCAGCCGGTGGATGGGGCTCATGGGCCGGAACGGTGTGGCCTAAGTGGAAGGGAGCGCGTCGCGTTCTCGGTGGCGTGGTAAAGCGTGCGTGCAAGTTGGTGTCGCTGTCGGATCACGAATCCTTCGCTGCAAGCAAGCAAGCCCGCAAAAATGGCAGCGATACCGGAAAGCCCGCCGAACGCAGCGGAACCGGTTACTAACAGCATGCCAGTGGTCAAAAGCTGGGCTAGACCGGTTCTCCGTACTCGTACTCCGATGTCGAGTTGGCGTCGCCGCTCTCCGTGATTTTGCACCAGAAGTTTAACCTCAGCACGAGCCCAGATGCCGCTTTTGACTAAAAAATCCCAGGGTTGCCAGCCGTCGTCGAGCACGATGATGTACTGCCGCAAACGCAGGTAGTCGATCAGGGTGCTGATACAGGTTTCTTTCTCGATTGATGTTTCGTTCCAAAAGGACAACTCAAAGGCACGGCGGTACCAGGCCAATGGTGAGGGTTGACCGGTATCCAGCATGGGGAAGCGGGCGGCCCGCCGTAATCCGGCCACCCGCGTACGGTAGCGCTCAATCGCACGTAGCAGCGGTCCTAAGTACGTGAGGGTGGCGATCAATGGTCGCACCTTCCAAGGGGGTGCAGGGATATCGCGGATGTCCGGGACAAAAGACAGCAAAATGGCCCAGGTCACTGATCCAACGGCGAGTCCGGCACCTAACCAGCCGAGCTCAGCAAATGAGCCACCGAACAGTTGCGTAACACCCGCCAAGACCAGCAGCAGTAATGCCAGTGCATTCCACTCAAGCGTTCCCGGCAGGTGGCGGAGTGCTGGGTCAGGCGGTTCGTAGAGCGTCTGGAAAAGGCCATTTCCAAATGGCCCCCCGTAGATCACTGACTTCTGTATGAAGCCGGTTGCCCAACTACCGGTGTAGATCCGCCCGAGCCAGCGAGATTGGCCGTTGGAATTGAACCGCCGAGGGTGTTTGAATGCAAGAAGACCTTCAGCATGGCCGTAGCCGCGCTGCTGAGTTAGATACGCGGATACGGTGCTGCGCCGCCGGTGCCAGACCAAAGCAGCGGCGGCGAAGCCGATCCGGTAACCGCTGTCCTGGAGGCGCCAGCAGATGTCCACATCGTCGCCTGCTGTGCGGAAGGTCGGATCGAAGTGCCCCACTTCGACGAGCGCGCTGCGCCAGAATGCCATGTTACAACCCGGAATATGCTCAGCTTCATGGTCGGTCAACAGCACATGAGTGGGTCCGCCCGGCGAGCGAGCCACGACTTCAGGCACCCAGTGCTCCTCTCGCGGCGGTAGATTCGGCCCGCCTACGGCTGCGAAATCCTCGGACAGGAGACGCCGAACCAGAAAAGTGAGCCAGTCTGGATCGACTTCGCAATCCGCATCGGTAAAGGCGACAATTTTGCTCGTGGCTGCCAAGGTGCCGGTGTTGCGGGCTGCTGATAGACCGCGGTTCTCGTGGGATATCAGCCGAAATTCAGGGAAAAGCTGGGCAATAGCTTGGGTACCATCGGTCGAGCCGTCGTTGATAACCAGGACTTCGTAGTTCGGGTAGCGGAGCTTGCGTAGCGATTCGAGACAGCTATGCAAGGTGGCCTCAGCATTGTAGGCACAGATCACCACAGAGGCACGTGGCGTTGGCTCCAGAAACGGCGGATAGGGCGCTTGGAAGACGCGTTGCAACGCCTGGAATGCGGGCTTTGGTTGCCGCTCAAGGGTTACCACCCCAAAGCACCAATCTTGGATATCGTGACCACCGGTGTGCCATTCATCGGTGAAAGCAAAGGCTACTGCACCAGCCAGACCCAACTGTGCCGTTACGTCAGCAGCGTCGCCCACGATGCGAGCCTGTTCTGGTTCGCTTTCTCGTAGCGAGTCGGCGCCAAATTCTGAGAGTACCAGCGGTTTGAAATTAGCCAGGTTTTGGAGTCTGGCTAGATAGTTACTGAGTGCTGCATTGTCGTGCAAATAGACATTGAAAGAGACGAAATCCAGAAAATCGAGCTCCAAGTATTCCGTCATCGGGAAGTTACCATAAGAGACCAGCGTTTCTGGAGCTGCTTGCCGCGTCTCGTCGGCCAGTTCCGCAAGAAAGCGCTTCACCCGCTGTGGGCCATACCAACGCAAGATCTGCGGAGAAATTTCATTACCGATCAGCAGTCCGAGTACGGTGGGTGCATCGCGGAGGTTTTGCGCCGCCCGCCGTACTGACTGCCGGATGTTGTCCTGTATTTGTGATCCATCAAGGAAACGGATGTGCTGCGCCCAAGGCAGCCCGACGAGCAACCGGAGTCCGGCAGCGGCTGTTAGATCAATGAACCACGGCGGAGGCGGATGGTAGAGTCGTAGGGTATTGGCTCCGAGTTCACGTATCAGGGCAAGGTCACGTGTGACCACCGTATTTTCAGGCAGAAACTCGCCGGCCTCGGTTGCGCGGAAGGGACCATACGAGACGCCACGTAACCAGAATCTACGGTCTCCCTCACTGAAGAACATGCCATCAAGCCGGATTCGTTCCATTATGCTTTGCGGGCTCCCGAGCGATCTCAGTCGCGTTCTGCGACGATTAGTTCGTCGAGTTGCGCCAGCGCTGCTTTATCACCGAGGAACTCATAGCCTTGCCTAGCTTGCTCTAGGTGGCGCTGTGCCGCTTCGGGTTGGTTGCTTGCAATTAGCAGACGGCCCAATTCCTCATGAGTACGTGCGATACCTTCCGGATCGTCGAGCACTCGAAATACCGAAAGTGCTGAGCGAAGCGGCTCCTCGGCGAGTTCCAGCGACCCGAATACCCGGTACGCTCGCCCCCTATGTAGCTGTGCGGTCGCTACGGCGCGAGGGTTACCTTGGGCCGCAGCACGTTCAGCGGCTGAGGTCAGTAGTATGATAATGCGCTCTTGGTCGTTAGAGTCACCACGGACCAGTAGATAAACTGCTAGATCGATTTGCAGTGATGCGCTTAATGCCTCCGAGTCCGAGACTAGCAGCAAGGCTTGTTCGGCTTGCTGGATTGCATCTTCTATCTCACCGCGGGCACTGGAGGTTCGGGCTAGACCTGCGAGGTCGCGAGCCTGTCCGGCTGGGTTCTGCTGGCGGCGGTCGATGATGAGTGCACGCTCGAAGCCGGCAGTAGCAGCGTCTAGATCGCCGGCCCGCCGTAGCGCCTCAGCCTGATTCCGGAGTGCGGTCGCTGCCGCCGGGGGATCGTCGATGGCTGCGTAAATCCGCGCCGCTTGCTCGAAAGCACCGGCTGCGGCTGCAAAGTGACGGCTCGTGAGGCGCTTACTCCCAGTTTCAGCGGCTGCCAGCGCCTGGGATCGCAGTTGACTGGTCGGCGGTGGTGAGGCAGCGCACGCTAGCAGCAGGGCACTGACACAGGCTAGCACTGTGCCCCGGATCATGGCTTCTTCCTCTCAGGCGGTGCCAGCAGTGGTGCGTCAAGCGCCTCCGGTATCCCTGGTGTTGGTGCCTCGAAGGCGCCGCGGATCAGCCAGATTCGCTTCAAGCCCTCTACAAGATCGTCAGTTTCAATGACCAAGTTCGAAATCTCATCGAGTATGTGGTCGTTCGATTCGACTTGCTTGCGCAGGCTTCCGGTCATGGCAGCAACATTCGAAAGACTCATATTTAGGGTCTTGAGGTTGCCTTTGAGGGTGGTGAGCGTAGTGTTCATTTCCTCTCGCAGTTCCTGGGGTAACAACCACTCACCGAGCGAGCCGTCGGGATCGCGCAGTTGCATTGAGATCTGTTCAATATTTTTGAGGATCGGTCGGGCATCCGCCGCAATGGCGTCCACGTTGTTCAATAGTGAGTCGGCGCTCACGAGTAGCTGTGCCACTTGTTCAAGGACTGCCGGGAGCTGCGTTTCCACCCGATCCAGAATGGCTGGAATCTGCTTCTCCAGACCATCTAGGAGCTTTTCGGCACGCTGGACAACGGTTGGCTCTTCAAGCGGTTCTAAGAATACACCCTTGGGTGATTCTGCCAGTGCAACCCGCTCTCCACCTACTAGGATCTCATCCACACGGCCCTCTTTCTCATAGGCGGTTGGTTCGCCGTCGAAACCTTTAATCGCTTCTAAGCGACGCCCCCCTAGCAGATCGCCAGAGATGATCCGCACCTTCGAGTCGCTCCAGATATACCCATAGTAAGGCTGGCGTACCTCGAATGCGACGAAGACATTGTAGTAATGGCCTGGCGGCTGCGCCTCAATTTGAGTGATTTCGCCGACGCTAAAGCCCATCAACAAGACAGGATCACCTATTTTCAATCCGCTGGCGCTTTCTACAAACGTGAAATAGGGACAGCTGGGCACAAACCAACCCCGGCGTTCTGCCATGAGGTAGAAGTAGTAGAGAAAGCCTAGCATCATCAGTATGCCCGCGGTGGCCACGAACAAGCCGACAAACCGCTCCATCCGGAATAAGCGGGTACGCAACTGGGGCGTCAAATCACCGAGGGGCACGGTTGTTAGGCCCTATTGTCCGACCGAGGCCCGCTCATGACCTGAGCTTCGGAGTCGGAGACGGGTTGTAAGTAACCATCATGAAGTACGGCAAAGTGGTCGGCCCAATCGAGCCATGCGGATAAATTGAAACAGCTGGTGACGATACTCACCGGACCGCCATCAGTTTCCTCACGGTTCGACAAGCCAGACAATAATTCGAGCCACCACTGCACATCCTCGGGTGGTAGCCCGACCAGCGGTGCATCCAGAAACAGCACTTCGACTGGCTGAGTGAGCGCGCGGGCTAGTGCGACCCGGCGACGCAGAGCCGTGGCTAGGCGGGCTGGCGCCAAGCTGGCCGCCGCCTCAAGCTCGACCCACGCCAACAACTCTAGGGCGCGTTGCCGAGCGGTATAGTGATCACATTCAGTGTGGTATTGCAGCGGCAGAATCAGATTCTCAAGGATGTTCATGTGGGCGAAGAGCCGCCCACCCTCGTCGAATACGAAACCGATTCGCCGTCCCAGCTTAAGCTTCTCAGCTTCGCTGCTTTGCCAATACGCTTGCCCGAAGGTCATAAGCGAGCCGGTGACCGGTGCTATCAGTCCGGCTCCGGTATAGAGTAATGAGGTCTTGCCGCTGCTCCGTTTTCCGCTCACTGCCCAGCGTTCCCCTGGCTTGATGGCCCAATCGACTGAATGAAGGACAGCTGAGGTTCGCTGAGTCTCATGAGCTACCTCAACGCCTGTTAACTCGATATGCGCAGACTCAGTCAAACGAAGATATACCCGACCATGAAGAAGGCATCAAGAATAACGCAGGTTGTCAGGCTCTGGACTACCGTGCGTGCTGTTACTTCGGCGACGTGATCAATATCGAGTGGACGCGCTAGGCCCTGGTAGCATGTGACGACGGCGATAACTATACCGAAAACGAACGTCTTGAGGCCGAGCAGGGCAAAATCTTGCCACAACAGTGCGTCGCCAAGCTGAGCGACGTAGTCACCGGGTTTGAGGACAACGCCCTGCAGAAAGCCAAACAGGAAGCCACTCAGCAGTGCTGTTAGGATAAGGTAAACGGTGAGGCAGAAGACCGCAACCGCCAGGCCGATCATCCGTGGCATCACCAGATAGTGGATCGGATCGATCCCGAGCGACTCAAGTGCCAATACCTCGCCGAAGGCGCGCAACGTTCCGAGTTCAACGACGATGGCGGTCCCAGCGCGCGCAAGCACGAGGATTGCTGTGAGCAGTGGCGCAAGCTCCCGCACGACCACCGTGACCATGATCAGGCCCGCATACTGTTGGGCACCCAACCGAGTGAGCAGCACTGTGGTTTGGGCGATGACCAGAAGACCGAGGGCTGTTCCGATGAGGGTGACCATCGGTAGCAGACGTACCCCGGCATTGTGGATTTGCGCGCGAATCAGGGGCCGCATTACCCGGCGCGGTGAATCCCCCCGTCGCAGCATGACACTCAGCGAAATCACCGCAAAGGCGCTGAGTTCGTGGGCCAGCAAGACGAACTCAATTGCGCGTCGCCCAATGCGGTCCAGAAGGTTCTCCGAGAGGTATTCTGATTGGGTCATCGACTAGAGCCCGAACCGACTACTGCGAAGGTGTAAGTATAGGAGCAACGGAGAATTGGCACTTCAAATGAATATGCTTAAACTCTAGCGGGGAAAAGCAGTGTATAGGAAATCGCTTTGATGTAGCAATGCAACAAGCACTGTGCTTGCTCCCGCTCACAGCGGAGGCGAGTAGGGCATCACGATAAAGCTCCCACTACCAAAGCCGATCTGCACGTCTTGCGGGTTATACAGTTCACAAGTGCAATGCCACACGGAACGACTACGGCTGAGGACCCGACCGACGCCGCGCAAGTGATCACCAGATAGTGCGCGTAACCAGCGAAAATCCATCTGGCTGGTGACCACGCGCGATTTCGAATCCAACCGGGTGCGGCAAGCACCGCCCATCGCGGCATCGGCAATCAGCGTCCACATCCCTCCATGCAATACCCCGTCTTTGTTCAACAGCTGAGGAGTAATGGCTAGGGTAATTTCAAGCCAACCCTTACCGCCGTCCGTGATCGAAAAACCCAGATGCTCATAAATAGGACCTGCCATAGCGCGGGGATACGCTAACCAATCGTGGTCGGTTAGTTGAGTTGATGACATGAATGCCCCTTTGCTGTTTTCTGGCTGAGCGCGTTGGCTGATGTAAGTCAGTATCCCGGCAAGCTAGACTGTGATGATATAGCTCATTTTACGCGATGCCCTTAATACCAATCACCTTACCCACTGAGGAGAGTCTATGGACTTCAGCACTTGGCTGGCTTTTACTGTTGCCGCCGCGATTATCTTAATCATTCCCGGTCCGACTATCGTGATGGTGGTTGCTCAGTCATTTAACCAGGGTCGGCGTGCGGCAGTGCCTCTGGTGCTGGGTGTGGTATTGGGCGATTTTACCGCAATGGTTGGTTCGCTGCTGGGTTTGGGGGCAGTGCTGGCCACCTCGGCATTGCTGTTTACCATTTTGAAGTGGATTGGCGCAGCCTATCTGATTTATCTCGGCATCAAAACCTGGAAAGCCAACGTTTCTCCAGAGATTGGTGCTCAGCGAGAAACCACACCGTACAGGTCGTTGTTTTTTGGTGCCTATGTGGTCACGGCACTAAACCCCAAGAGCATTATGTTTTTCATCGCCTTTCTGCCACAATTCATTGATCCACACTACGCCGCTTTACCGCAGTTGCTGTTCATGGGAGTTACGTTTTTGCTGCTCGCCGGGCTGAATACAGGGCTGTATGCGTTATTTGCTGGAAACGTCAAGCACCTATTGCGCAAACCGGCGGCGCAGCGGATCGTCAACCGGGTCGGTGGCGGCGCTTTAGTCGGAGCGGGTGTGGCCACCGCAGCGATTTCTGATGCCTAACACCAAAGCCTGTTACTACAACCACTGCCTCCCAGCGTGGTCCAATCTTGAATAACCGCTGTACTACAAAAAAACAATTGAATCGTAAGAGAAAACACTGATGTCTGACGACTTATACGACCAAGCGCTACATTATCACCGGTTTCCCTATCCAGGAAAAATTGAGGTCATCTCCAGCAAACCCGTGGCCAATCAGCGCGATCTGGCATTCGCCTATACCCCCGGCGTTGCAGCTACCTGCAATGCTATCGTAGACGATCCGGCCAATTCCGCTTATTACACTACCCGCGGCAATCTGGTTGCGGTAGTGACCAACGGCACGGCTGTGCTGGGGCTGGGGCCAATCGGTCCGCTGGCAGCAAAACCGGTGATGGAAGGCAAGGGCGTATTGTTCAAGAAATTTGCCGGCATCAATGTGTTTGATTTAGAGATCAATGAGCGCGACCCGGACAAGTTGATCGATATTATCGCCAGCTTGGAACCCAGCTTCGGTGGCATCAACCTGGAAGATATCAAAGCGCCGGAATGCTTTTACATCGAACGGCAATTGCGCGAACGGATGAAAGTACCGGTATTTCATGACGACCAACATGGCACTGCAATTATCGCCGCTGCTGCCGTCTTAAACGGATTGCGGTTAGTGGATAAACCCATCGCGGAAATCAAACTAGTCGCCTCTGGAGCGGGTGCCGCCGGCATGGCCTGTCTAGATATGTTGGTCAGCCTAGGGCTGAATAAGCAAAACATCCTGGTATGCGATAGCCGAGGGGTAATCTATACAGGCCGTGAAGGTGGGATGGATGCCAGCAAAGCGGCTTATGCCGCTGCTACCGAAGCGCGGACGCTAGCCGATGCTATTAACGGTGCCGATGTGTTTTTGGGCGTTTCCGCGCCCGGCATCCTGACTCAGGAGATGGTCAAGCTCATGGCACCTAATCCGCTGGTGCTAGCCTTGGCCAATCCGACCCCGGAAATCATGCCGGACCTGGTTAAGGAAGTGCGGCCAGACGCCGTGATGGCTACTGGCCGGTCTGATTTCCCTAACCAAGTCAACAATGCGTTGTGTTTTCCCTATATCTTCCGCGGCGCGCTCGACGTCGGCGCGACCACCATCAACGAGGAAATGAAGAAAGCCTGCGTCTATGCCCTAGCCGATATGGCCATGACCCCGCCTTCCGACGAGGACGAGGTCATGACCTTTTATGGCGATCAAGCGCTCAAACTCAATCCCGATTATCTGATTCCCAAGCCCTTCGATCCGCGTTTGATCGTCGAATTACCCATTGCAGTGGCGCGTGCAGCCATGGATAGCGGCGTTGCATCCCGACCGATTGCGGATTTCGCTGCCTACCGAGACCAACTCAGTCATTTTGTCTCCCGCACTGGGATGATCATGCGTCCTATGATTGAGCGGGCGCGTGCCGATCCTAAACGGGTCATTTTCGCCCAAGGCGAAGAGGTTCGGGTTCTCAGAGCGGTACAAGTCGCGATCGTCGATGGTATGGTCAAATACCCTATTCTGGTCGGACGTCCGCAACGGGTTCAGGAACGTATTGATGAGTTGGGTTTGCATATTCAAATCAATCAAGATTTTGAGCTGATCGATCCGCAGAACAATCCTTATTATCATGAATGCTGGAATGAATATCATCGCTTGCTGGAACGCCGCGGGGTCGATCCCAGCGGTGCCCGTATCCGCGTCAATACCCGTGCCACCATTTTGGGCGCGCTGCTGTTACGGCTGGGTTACGGCGATGTGCTGTTGTGCGGTATGACTGGCAGTTACCATCGACATGTGGATCACGTCATTGATGTGCTGGGCTTAGCCGAAGGGGTGAAAACACCGGCCACCATGAACCTGCTGATCGGACCTAAGGGCAGTGTGTTCATCTGCGACACCGAGGTGAACCACAATCCTAATGCCCAAGAAATCGCCGATATGACCCTGATGGCTGCAGAGGAAGTCAAACGGTTCGGAATCTTTCCTAAAGTCGCGTTGTTATCACATTCCAATTTTGGTTCGCAAACCGGTCCGCAATCGCGCAAGATGGCTGAAGCCCTGCAGCTGATTCGGCAAAGCGCGCCGGACTTGGAGGTCGAGGGTGAGATGCAGGCCGATTTGGCACTATCCGAGGGGTTGCGCAAGCGGGTATTTCCCAACTCGGCGCTGCACGGGTCAGCTAATCTGTTGATCATGCCCAACCTGGATGCCGCCAACATCGCTTACAATCTGGTGAAAATGACTACCGACGGGGTGGCTATCGGCCCGTTGATGTTGGGCTTGGCGAGACCGGCTCACGTGTTGAATAAATCCGCCACGGTGCGCCGGATTGTCAATATGACCGCTGTAGCAGTGGTGGATGCGCAAGTCACCAAACAGATAGAGCTAGCAACTAACTGATTACAATGACTGTGCAGGCGGCTCAAAAACTGCGCCTAATGGTTGTCTCCGACTTCCGACTGGATCTTCTGCCGCACTAGTTGGATGTGTTGGCGCAGATGGTAGAGGTGTTCAGAATACGACAGCGGAACCTCAATATGGAGAACCTCGTTATCAATCCGTTCGAGTTCGTTGATCGCTTGTTCGCGCCGGTCCGGGGCTTGCGAATCAGACCAGGACAGATTGACGTTTTCCAGTTCCCGATACCAGCGATAAATGCGTGACCGCATGCGCCACTGATAGAGTGGCGGCATGATCTTGAATAACGGCATCAATAATACGATCAGCGGCAAAAGCATGATTTTGAGCCGGTCGATTAGCGAAGCAGCCCAGAATGGTAAAAAGCGTTGCAATAGGGGAGGACCGTGCTTGTAAAATCGAGCGGCTTCCTTATTTAGCGGGAAATCCAGAAATTGATCTGAAGGAAACTGTCCCGCAGTCTCAAACCAGCCGCCCTGGCCATGCAACTGTTCGGCGGCCACTAACAACAGATCAACTATGGCGGGATGCAGATCCGGTTTGGCGACCAGTTGCGCTGACGAGGCCAGCAAGTCGATGGTTCGATTGGGATTATTGCTTGCGAGATCGACCGCACCTTCGGCCAACTGGACCACACTGAGATAGGGAAAGCGCTGCACGTAGGCTGCGGCGCGTGAAAAACTGGCCAGTTTGATTTGATCGTTCTCCAACAATTCTTGTACCAGCAGATTAGTCGGAGATATGACGTAAAAAGCGGCATCAAGTTCGCCGCGTTTAAGCGCGCTAGCAGCGCTGCTACTACTGATTGCCTGGAGGGTCGCGTTGCGGGCATCCACTCCATTGGCTGACAAGAGCTGCTCTACCAGTGCTGCAGTCCCTGAGCCTGCATCGCCAATGCCAACCTTGAGCCCGCGTAAAGCGGGTAATCGATCAAGATTGAGGTCGGCCTGATGAAATAACCACAGCGGTTCGAAATACATCGAACCTAGGGCTTCGAAGTTTTGGCTTTGGGCCTTCGAGGCGACGCCCCCCTGAATGAACGCCAGATCAACCTGACCGTCTGAGAGTAACTGAGCATTGTCGACCGACCCGCCGGTGGCGACTACCTCAAGCTGGATACCCTCGCGGGCCAGTACCTCAGCAAACTGTTGGGCGAAGGCATAGTAGCTACCCTCGGTAGAACCGGTGGCGATACGCACCGAATCCGGTGGTGCCGGTTTGATGAATTGAAACGCGAGCACGAAGCTGAACAAGACGATGAGTGACACCGGTCCATACAGTTTCAATACACCGACCCAGCCACGTTCAGTTGCCATTCGAAACCCCTTTCATAAATTGAAGGTGTGACTCTTCCTTCTACTTCTGTTTTTCCAGGGCAAGGTAGCTCATTAAAACATTTTGGACCGGTAATGGGCCAATTTGATCTTTACTAACGGCCTATTTTGAACCGACCCACCCTTATGCTCCAATTTGAAAGTTGGCCATATCTTTTTGATTTGTAATATTTTTATGGGTTGGTACCCATTCTGCAAACACTGCATTAGTAATATGCGTAGCTGAATACTTTGTAACTCAGCGTCTCCGCATATCCTCTTTCTCAACTTCGGAGTCGGTTTAAACCGCAATAACATCGATTATTGACTTGCAGTAGCCATTTTTTGGAGAACTCGAAATGAGTAAACCTACCGGTCCAGGTCGTACA
Organism: Candidatus Competibacteraceae bacterium; assembly: GCA_036351435.1. Classification (GTDB taxonomy): domain Bacteria; phylum Pseudomonadota; class Gammaproteobacteria; order Competibacterales; family Competibacteraceae; genus JAAUQA01. The sequence goes on along the minus strand of JAZBPA010000174.1, from coordinate 41,862 downwards.
GAACATCGGACTAGTCCGAAAAGCTTGTTGTTATACAACTTCGACATCAACGGAGATCGATTAAAACCCGAACACGAAGCGTTCTTGCACAAAGAAGTTGTTCCGACACTCCTACGAGGAGGCAGCGTTAGCCTAGTCGGTTTAGCCAGCCGGAGTGGTTCAGCTAGCCATAACCAGGCTCTGTCAGAAAGGCGAGCCAATAATACGTTGGCTTTTCTGCAAAAAGCCGTGACTAAAAAGTTTGCCGCCCGCACGGTCACCGGATTTGGCGAAACTAAAGCCGAAAAGGAAGGGTATCGCGACGGTACGGAAGATGAGCGTTTTCGCTCAGTAATTGTTTTTGTTTCCGCTGCGCCAACCCCGCCGGTTCCGCCAAAGAATCATGATGTCACTGATGACAAACCCAAGAAGCCGCCTGGCCCGAAAGACCGCGTCCTGGTCGTTTTATTGGAAAACGGAGGTATTAAAATTGATGTTGCAGCGATTCTCCTGAAGCTTAAAAAACTTCTTCCGGACGCTGTGGAGAGCTTGATCCCAGATAGCGCCTTAAAACAAGCCGGCGACTACATAAAGGAACAAATTAGAAAGAAAACCGACTCCATTTTGGAGTCTGCGGATTTGTTGCTGAATCGGTTTGATTCAGCGGTTCCTGCTCACTATGGCAAGGTGATTATCCTCAGAGATAGCTCAGCCAGTTATACGGATTTAAAGAAAGCACTGATTGATCAAACCAAAGCGAACAAGATTATCGATTTGTTTATTCTTACTCATGGTGGGACTGATTCTATCTCAGTAAAAGGTGGAATAAATTCCGCAAAAATTGTGGAGATCAAGACAAAACATAACGCTGGTAACCCACTCAATCTCCGAGCGGTATACATGATGAATTGTGTTGGTTCTTCGCTGAATGATGCCTGGTTGAAGGTCGGGGCGAAAGTATCCTCAGGAACCATCAAAAACAACTATTTGCCCGAACCCTCCATGTACCTGTTTTGGAATAATTGGAAGAGTGGCCTATCGTTTAAGAGTGCCGTCGAAAATTCCTATAAAACCACGATTGGCATCATGGACGGCATCATCAGGTCCTTGCCATTCATCGGTGAATATTTGGCCAAGGAAATTGATGTCAAGAATTTGGATTTTGTCAAAGACAGCAAACCAGTCATTAAAGGTGACGGTAGCTTGACGATCAAGAGCCCGCGTTAGCGTCTGGCCCAACTGTTGATTCACAACCCATGCTCCGGTTTCACCACTGAGTCCCCGTGGCTTAACCGGAGCATTTCTATCAGCTTCCAATCAGATAGCTGTCTCGTTAGGAAATGCCTACCGGGCATCGTGTCTCAGGTGCCTGCATGACCAGGCAGTTACCGCTTCCCTACTCAAACTCCAAAATTGCCTGATCGACCATCAGGTTATCGCCGGGCTTCGCGAGCAGTTTACCAACGGTTGCGTCACGCTCAGCCCGTAGTACATTTTCCATTTTCATGGCTTCTACGATGGCCAAATCCTGTCCGGCTTTGACGGGTTCGCCCTGTTGCACCATCAATTGAGCCAACAACCCCGGCATCGGTGAGAGCAGATACTTGGACATATCCGGCGGGGCCTTCACCGGCATCAGTTTAAGGAAATCTGCAGCCTGAGCGGTCATAACCATCAGGTCGGCCTGGGAACCCCAATGGAACAGGCGGTAAATCAGATTGCGCCGCTCTACCTGGATACACACCTCGGTGCCGCTGACCGTTCCTTTGAATAACGGTTGACCGAATTGCCAGTCGCTGCGTACCGGATAGGTTTCACCGCCGTATTCCACATCATACCCGCCGTCGACGGGGCGAATATTGACCGGGTGTTGCTCGCGTTCCAGCACCACTACCCATTGATCGTGAACCCGACGTTCGTGGCCCTCCAGTTGGCCGCTGATTTTCGCCGCTCGGTCCATATAGCGGCGGTGGATGGAGGCCGCCACTACAATCAGCAAGGCCGGATCATCATGGGGAATATCGGCGGGATTGAATCCGTCAGGATATTCCTCGGCGATCATATTGGTGGTGATGCGACCGGTAATAAAGCGCGGATGGGTCAGCAGCGCTGCCAGAAAACTGATGTTGTGGGAAACGCCGCGAATATAGAACTCATTCAGCGCATCACGCAAGCGAGCAGTCGCCCGATCCCGGGTGGCGCCGTAGGCGATCAGCTTGGCGATCATCGGGTCGTAGTACATGGAGACTTCGCCGCCTTCGTATACGCCAGTATCGACTCGCACCGAATCGTTTTCCTGGGGCGGCATATAGCGAACCAATCGGCCTGTGGAGGGCAGGAAGTTACGGAACGGGTCCTCGGCGTAGACGCGGGCTTCTATCGCCCAACCTTTGAGTTGGATGTCATCTTGGCTAAACGGTAGTTTTTCGCCCGCCGCAACCCGGATCATCCATTCGACCAGATCAAGTCCGGTGATGTACTCAGTGACCGGATGCTCGACCTGCAGGCGGGTGTTCATTTCTAAGAAATAAAAATTGCGCTGGGCATCGACTACGAATTCGACCGTCCCTGCCGAGGAGTAATCCACAGCGCGGGCCAGTGCGCAAGCCTGTTCACCCATCGCTTGACGGGTCGCCGGGTCCAGAAACGGCGAGGGGGCTTCTTCGATGACTTTCTGGTGGCGGCGTTGCAGAGAACACTCGCGTTCGCCGAGATACAATACGTTACCGTGCTGATCAGCCAGGACCTGAATTTCGATATGGCGGGGTTCTTGAATATATTTTTCGATGAATACCCGGTCATCGCCGAAACTGGAACGGGCCTCGCTGGTGGCGCGCTCGAAACCGTCCCGGCATTCTTCGTCGTTCCAGGCCAGCCGCATACCCTTGCCGCCGCCGCCAGCTGTGGCCTTGATCATGACCGGATAGCCGATGTCGCGGGCGATGTCTACCGCCTCACTGGCGTCTTGGATAATGTCCATGTGACCGGGAATGGTGCTGACCTGGGCCTCTTTCGCCAATTTCTTGGAGGTGATTTTATCGCCCATCGCCTCAATGGCTCCGACTGGAGGGCCAATAAAGGCTATGCCTGCTTGTGCCAGCGCTTCGCAGAACGCCGACCGCTCAGACAAAAAGCCATAGCCCGGGTGAACCGCTTCGGCTCCGGTATCTTTACAGGCCTGTACGATGCGTTCGGCTTGTAGATAACTCTGCGCTGACGGCGGGGGTCCGATCAGCACGGCTTCATCGGCCATTTCCACATGTAGCGCGTCTTTGTCTGCTTCGGAGTAAACCGCTACGGTTTTAATGCCTAGCTTACGCGCGGTCTTAATCACCCGGCAGGCGATTTCCCCACGGTTCGCTATCAGTATCTTTTGAAACATATTAATTGTCCTGAATGTTCGGGTTTCACATCGGTCGCCAGTGCTGCTTAATTAAATTGAGCAGACCGTCACAATGGGATATTCGAGTGTTTGCGCCATGGCGCTTCCGTTTGTTTGTCGCGCAACATCGCTAGTGAGCGGCAGATGCGCTGGCGTGTGTCATGAGGCATGATCACGTCGTCGACAAAGCCGCGACTACCGGCGATGAACGGGTTGGCGAATTTCTGTCGGTAGTCTTCGGTGCGGGCCTCGATTTTTTCTGGGTCGCCCATATCCTGCCGGAAGATGATTTCTCCCGCGCCTTTGGGGCCCATCACCGCAATTTCGGCGCTGGGCCAAGCGAAGTTGACATCGGCGCGCAGATGCTTGGAACTCATCACCGCATAAGCCCCGCCGTAAGCCTTACGGGTGATGACGGTGATCTTAGGCACGGTCGCCTCGCCGTAGGCGAAAATCAGTTTGGAACCGTGTTTGATAATGCCGTTGTGTTCCTGGGAGACACCCGGCAGGAACCCCGGTACATCGACAAAGGTGAGAATCGGGATATTGAAGCAATCGCAGAAGCGCACGAACCGCGCTGCCTTGACCGATGACTTGATGTCTAGACAGCCCGCCAACACCATCGGCTGATTAGCCACGATCCCGACCGGGTTGCCCGCCATCCGAGCGAAGCCTACTACGATGTTTTTAGCGAAATCGGGCTGAATTTCGAAAAAGTCGGTGTCATCCACCACCTTCAAAATCAGCTCTTTCATGTCGTAGGGCTTGTTGGGGCTGTCCGGCACCAGCGTGTCGAGCGAGAACTCCTGTCGCTCGGTCGGGTCGGGAGTCGGTCGGAACGGCGGTTTTTCACGGTTGTTGGAAGGCAGATAACTCATGAACCGGCGCAGCATCAACATCATTTCCACGCTGTTCTCGAAATAGCGGTCGGTGACCCCGGATTTGGTGGAATGGGTGACTGCCCCGCCCAATTCTTCGGGCGTCACGGCCTCGTGGGTGACGGTTTTCACCACTTCGGGGCCGGTCACAAACATATAAGAATTGTCTTGCACCATGAAAATGAAATCGGTCATGGCCGGTGAATATACCGCACCACCCGCACAGGGACCGGCGATTACGGAAATCTGCGGAACCACCCCGGAGGCATTGATGTTACGCATAAACACTTCGGTGTAGCCGGCCAGCGAGGCTACCCCTTCTTGAATGCGCGCGCCGCCGGAGTCGTTCAGGCCGATCACCGGTGCGCCTACCCGAACCGCATGGTCCATGATCTTACAGATCTTCTCCGCATGGGCCTCGGACAACGAACCGCCGAGCACGGTAAAGTCCTGACAGAACACAAATACCAACCGACCGTTAATGGTGCCGTAGCCGGTGACTACCCCGTCGCCGGGAATCTTTTGTTTCTCCATCCCGAAATCGTGGCAACGGTGCTCGACGAACATATCCCATTCTTCGAAACTGCCGGTGTCCAACAGCAATTCGATACGTTCACGCGCGGTAAGCTTGCCCTTGGAGTGCTGAGAGTCTATCCGCTTTTGACCACCGCCCAAGCGTGCTGCTGCGCGTTTTTCTTCCAGTTGATGGATGATGTCGTGCATTAACGTTTACTCCTGCATCTAGAGATGCGTTTTTAACAAACACGTCCATCCCCCACAGAGCGCTTCCGTGGAGGATGGACAGGGAAGGTTTAAATTATAAGTTCGGCCGCATAGGCATCAGCGGTCAAAATAATCCATCCGGACTACCTCGACAGTGGAAAAAAACATGACGCCTGAGTTTTTCTCGAAGATCGGCCGCAAGCCTTCCGCAATACTTTGGATGATGCTTTGCGGTCCGACCGCCATAAATAAAACCAGACTGGCTGTTTCGTTGAACAGCAACCGGCCTTCGTGGAAGCCGTGATGGCCCATGCCCGCAATATCGCGGATGAGGGTATAGCCAGAGACTTCCGCCTGATCAAGCAAGTCGCGCACGAAAGATTCTTTTTCGCCTTTGACGATAATTTCAATGCGCTTCATGGGATGAAAGGAAATGTTCTGAGCAGTCATGTTGCACCTGTAATTTATTTACGCCGTAATCAGCTCACACTTGTCGGGTGGTTTGCCGTTGTGGATGGCTGTACGCCCAACATGGCCTGAAGGTCTTCGTGCGATTCAGAGGTAAGTGACGATTTTTTAGCGGGGTGTTCACCGGTATCACCGCTTTTATCGTCCAGGAAATCCTCCCAGACTTTGCCCTTGCGATAGCGCAACATCCGGCCGCTACTGGGGTCGATGACGGTCAACGCTACCCAACCGTTGTCGAAGAAATGGCGGAGAATGGTGTTGCGGGCGATAATTTCTGCGACCCGGGATAGCGGCGCGTAGACTACCGCCATCAAGCGCAGTGGTTCGTGATAGAGTTCACCCTCACGTACTGTCAGCGACTGCTGAGGCAAGCCAGTCATCAGATCGCTGGCGTTGCCTTGCATAACCCCGATTTTTCCAGTGACGTTATGGGTAATCTTGCTGCCGCTGCCGTAATGAACGTTGTCCACGGTCGAAAAGTAGTACTGGGTATTGATCCACTCGGCTACCACCAACGGTGCGGTCAGAATGATTTCCAACGCCTTACCCTGAGGGTCGACTTGCCAATCGTAGGAATGTAGAAAGCAGCGGCTGTCCAGGTTCATCGATTGGGTTAGCGTGCGCGGACCGACGATGAACGCACCGTTACGCGCCAAGCCCCACTCCGGCCGCACTTGTGCCCAGTCCAACGCGCGGTGTTGGGCATGAGCGCGAGCATCCTGGTCGCTCAAGCCGAACTGACCGAATTTCTGGCAGCGTTCAGCGCAGGTTTTTTGCCGCACCGTCTCCAGATCGGCTTTTAGCCGGTTCAGATGTTCGGCATGGGATACGGGGGCATCGGCACTGTTATAAATAGCGACTTCGTCGGTGGTGGTGTTGTGCTCGGCAGCTAGAAAAACCGTGTCATCGGGAATGTCGATACCGCGTTCCCGCAACACCGCCCGCACCCGCCGGTCGTTATAGACCGAGGCCATGATACGGGCATTCGGCCCGCCGTGATTACCGCCGCAGGCGCCGCAATCCAAACCGGCCGCATACGGATTATTGACGGTCATGCCGCCATGCCCACACAGAACCACCAGTGCGCCGAAGTTATTCACCAGCCCCATCATACGTAGGCTGGCCTCGGCGTAAAAGACCTGCTCATCGGCGCTCAAACCGGTGATATGACCGCAGGCCTGACTGTGCTCGGGGACATCGGCAACATCGTTGAGCGAAGCAGGCAGAGCAATGGTGGTTTGCAAGGCCACCGGCGGTATGATCAAGGCCTTAATGGCTTGTTGAAAACGATGCAGCGCTAGCGGGGCCAGCGTCCGCGCCGCCATCAGCAAACCGAACACGCCGCCGGCGGTTTCGACCAGCGCAAAGGGTGCGGCGAGGTTCTGCTTCAGCGAAACCAATAGGGTTTTCAAGCTTTTGGTCAGCGACAATCCTTTGAGGTGACGGTCGGCTTGGCTTTGTTGGTCGGCTTTGGGGATCTCCGTGACCCAATGTTTCGGTTGCAACAACACCGGACAAGATGCTACACCGTCAGCAGTACCGAACGGTGTGTAGTGCACGGGAATCCCGAAAAACCCAGCAAAACCCAGCGTTTCATAGGCACCTAGGCTTTCTAATTGTCGCCGGAATGGCTCCGATCGCACATCAATGCAAAACACCAGCTGTGCTGCAGGCCGTGCTCGCTCCGAATCTATAGCTAGTGTTGACACATTGCCGGCTATTTCGTGAAGCAAACTGGCGCGGAACGTTTCTTCCCAGGCTTCCAGCCAGATGCGCCCCTCAACAGCCAAAATTGCCCTCAATAAAGCTTCCATCTGCTCCTGTTCAGTGCTACTGAGCATGGCCAGATCGCTTTCAGCCAAGCCGGCCAGACGACCGATCACTCGGTGGAATGCTGTCCGTTCGTCTGCGGATACAAGCGGTTGCGATGCCGCCTTGCTGGGCTGAGTGAGTAGCCGTGTTATTGGTGTGGTATCAGCTTGTGCCCGACATGCGGCTGCTTCTACCAAGCAGCGTTCGATGGTCAGCCGCACCGCCAGGAAATCGGTCAACGAGATCGGATAACGCGCTTGCCAAATATGATTTTTCTGGCTGCTGCGCCATTTAATAAATCCGGTCCACCCCGGCAATGCCGTGAGATGCCGGGCGAGATAGTCTTCCTGTTGGTCGGCAGGGATACTCAAGGCCTGCAGATTATCAGCGATAGCACGCTCCGGTTTATCAGGGAGCTTCGCTAGCTGCTGCCGGACTTGGTCATCAAGCAGGCGCAACAGATGATCGTCGAATGCGACGAGGCTTTTCCACGCCCGGTAGAAACCCAACTCCCGGTTAGGCATAGACCAGACGGCTTGGCCTTCGTCTAGGAAGGCCGCAATCCATTTGATCGTCAAACGTTCTAAATCGGCTGCGAGCGTCTCCTGGAGACATTGTGTCTTAGAGACGGAGTTAATGTCCGGCGTGTTCGAGGTCGATGCGTTGATCGGCGCAGAAATCAGAAAAGCATGGGTAATATCGACAGTTTTGAGGGTTCGCCCATGCACCGTGAGCGTTGCACTCAATGAACGGACTTGGGTTTCCACCGTGTGCCGCAATGGGCGTTGCCCAATCTTGTTCTCCCGTAGTGCAGCCTGCCCCACTGCACGGGACGGATAGCCCTGCGCATTGAACCATGCTTGGCCGTGCTGAATAGCCTCGTCAAAGCTGAGGCTCTCGAAGCCACTGAGGGGATTGCAGGCAATAAACGAACGAAGCGGCCAGAATGGGGAGATGGGTTGCGCCGCATTGTCCACTAACGCGCGGATGGTGAGTGGGTCAACCGGCCGATCAATAACGGCTTGAGTGGCTTCTCCGTCGAGCGCCGAGAGCGGGATGGCTGCGGTATCGTCAAGCATTGGACTGTCCTGTTTAATGGTCATGCCGTGAGTACGCTAGGGTGAGAAGCGTGTGCTAGGGGCTAGCTCAGTAAGGCCGGTAATGGCTTTTTAAAGCAGTGATGCCGGCAGGCGACGGTTGACTGTCGTTTAGTAACCTGACGTATAGCTTCTGCGCGGTTTGGGAACGATCACCCCCAGTGGTGTGCAGCCGCAAGGTCAAAGCCAACCAGCCGCCCACAAACGCCATCAGTACTACCACATCAAGCAGGTTCCAGGATTGCGGGGTATGTAGCATCGGCATCGCTGACAGTGCGCCGTGCACCAGAATGAAGCCACCGGCATAAAGGGCTGCAGCGGCGGCGAGCAGCATACTGGTAAGGACTAGCCTGGCAACCGACAGCTGCGCAGCATCCCGATTCATTGATAGAGCGCCTTGCAACGCGGCGAGCAGTGCAAACGCGACCAGCACAGTGTTGGCATCTGCAGGCATCAGGGTTTTGCCGGTGAGCTGAGCAAAAATAACAGCAGCTATCAGGGCCGGTATACCAATGCCTAGCAATAGCCCTAAACGCTCGGACAACTTGGTGGGCGGTAGCGTGCTTTGTGCCAGAGTTGCTGGTGCATCGTGAATGGCAGAACCAGCACCCAGGAACAACGCAGCCTTGAACAATCCATGCAGAGCCAGATGCGCGATGGCGGCGGTAAACAGACCCAAACCGCACTGCATCACCATAAAGCCCATTTGCCCCATAGTCGAACAGCCCAGCGAACGCTTAATGTCGGTCTGTACCAGCATCCAGGCTGTTCCTAGCAAGGCTGTGATCGCGCCGATCGCGAAGATCAACAACATCAGCTCAGCGCTAGCGGTGAACAACGGTGCAAAGCGGGCCAACAGAAAGCCGCCAGCATTGACAATCCCGGCGTGCATCAATGCGGAAACGGGAGTTGGCGAATTCATCGAACCGATCAGCCACCGCTGGAATGGCCACTGTGCAGATTGCACCATAGCTGCCAAGATCAATAACAACGCGGCTAGGAGGTGCTTGGGGTCTAGGGTATCGACAGCCGCCAATCCATTGAGAATGCCGCTGATGGTCCACTGGCCGGTAGCGGTTCCCAACAACGTCAGACCGGCGGCCAAACACAGACTACCGCCGATAAAACTGTTCCGGGCCAGGGATGCCGCATGGCGGGCCTCCGGCCACGTGCTGACGTGACCCATGAGCCTGGCCAATACTAACCCCGTGCCAAGCCAGGCCGCTGCTAGCAATAACACATGGTCGGCGCAAACCGTGAGCAGCGCTAGCAGAGTGACGCCGGTCAGCTTGTTGAAAAAGGTACTGAAATTGCTGTCGCCGTCCATGTAACGTCGTGCGAAGCTATGAACGATAGCGCTGACCAAGGTGATCAGTACAGTCATTACCGCCGCCAGCACGTCAAAACGCATGACCCCAGCGATCTCAATGGATTGAGCGCTGAAAATTACCCCAAGCCCTGCGCTGAGGCTGACTATAAAGAGTAGCCACATGAGCCCGGTTAACAGTGCTCCCCGTTCGCGTTGGTTGCGCAGAGAGGAAGGTGTGATCGCATTGGTTGCGAAGGTCATGGTGAGTCATTCTCCCAGGTCAATGTTCATGACGCACCTGCAGCATAAAAAACTCTGGAATATTCGTAAAATTGATATTTCTAATGTATTTGTTCATTTTTTCTTATTAATGCTGCAAGTGCAGCATAACGAGGGCTATAAAAGCGATAGACAAGTCCGAGGAAAGCGACTGGCCATTAACGAAAAAAAGCAGCTCTTTTAGGTAGATACTGCATGAGTTCAACACATGGGGATTTCCACTGCATGTCTGGTAGAGGCTCCATTATTTGCAATGAAAAGGAGTGAGTAATGCCTCAGGGTTGTACCGTAAAGTGGGAAACATGCCCAACATGGCAATAGCCTTGACCGTGATGATTAGGTGCTGGTCATGGATTCTGAGGTAAGGCTATGATATGCGAAATACTCTTGACTCTGACTGACTTTTGGTTGCCGAGGAGCTGATATGGCGCATGCCCATGCCCATTCCCATAATCATCATCATGGTGACGCTGATAGCGAACGCCGCACGCTATGGGCAGCGCTGTTGACTGGTGGGTTTATGTTCGCTGAAGTCATCGGTGGATTGGTGGCTGGATCTTTAGCGCTGTTGGCAGATGCCGCCCACATGTTAACCGATTCTGTTGCGCTGGGTTTAGCTTACGGTGCTTTTCGCATGGCCCGCCGCCCGTCTGATTGGAAACGCACTTATGGCTTCGACCGGCTGCAAATCTTGGCCGCGTTTGCCAACGGACTGACACTATTTTTTATTATTGGCTGGATTACTTTTGAGGCCATCAAACGTTTCTTCGAACCTATCGAAGTGCTCGGTGGGACTATGCTGGTTATTGCTTTACTGGGGTTGCTGGTTAATATCGTCGCCTTTCTGATTCTGAGCGGTGGCGAACAAGATAATCTCAATATTCGAGGTGCTGTATTGCACGTGCTGGGCGATCTGCTGGGTTCAGTGGCTGCACTGATTGCGGCGTTGGTGATTTTGACTACCGGGTGGACCCCGATAGATCCGCTGCTTTCATTACTGGTTGGGTTGTTGTTGTTGCGTAGTGCTTGGGGATTGGTGGCGGAATCATCCCATATATTATTGGAAGGTGCTCCGGCGGGCCTGGATATCCGTCAGATCGGCCCGGATTTGGTGGAAAATGTGTATGGCGTAGAGGATGTGCATCATGTTCATGCTTGGTCGCTGACCCAACGCAAAACCATGGTCACATTGCATGCTAGGGTGCCGGAAGGCAGTCACCCCGGCGCTATGGCAATGCAGATCAAATCGCGTTTACAACAACGCTTTGACATCGGCCACGCTACGGTGGAAATCGAACACGCGGATTGCGCTGATCACAAACAGACACCGTGCTGAAATCATGCTGTTTATCAACGTTCAAGAGTTTAAAACGCTTGGGCTTTGATTGTTTTATAGCAAGCCCCGACCCTTTGGGTGACCCCTTGCTTGTCTTTTTACTCACCACTTTTTTCATGTGCTGCGCCGAATGCTCGCCATGAAGCGGCACCTTCTATCGCTTTTAACGCGATGCTCTGCACTTGTTGCCCCGATTCATTGGCCTTCTGAGTCAATTGGCGAATCTGTTCTTCCAGCTCGTTAATCTTTGCTTCCAGAGAAGCGATAATTTGCTGGCTCAATCTCTTTTCGCTTTCCGTTTCTTTAGTCAACATCTGGGTTTCGTGCTGGTATGTGAACTGCAACCGTTCGGTGATGGTTTTTTCTGTGTTTTGGATGGTTTGTTCCAATTCTTGAGGGAACGATTCAACACGAGCCTTCAGCGTCGACAGTTCTGCTTCCCGGCTCAATAGAGCAAATTCTCGTTCAGCCCATTCCTTTTCGAGCACCAGTTTTTTCTCCTCCAATTCTTTTTCCTGGGCAGCCTGCTTCTCCTCATACGCGTCCTGATCCTTTTTTCTCTGCAATTTTAAATTATAGGCGTACTCCTCTTCTTCGCGCTGCCGGGCACGTTTCGTCTCTAATTCTCGTTCCTTCGTGGAACGCTCCACGTCTTCCTGCTCCTTTTTCCACAGGAGCCTCTTCTGAGCGATCTCAGTTTCAAAATCACTGCGCTTTTGTTCTATTTCCGCTTCGAATGCCTGTTTCTTTTCACGTTGAGCCAACAATAAAGCGGCCAAGCTATCAGCGTCGACCCGGATCTGGTGGATTTCCTCCAGGTTTTTTTGCTCAATCTCTATGGCCTGACGCACGTTATGCAAATTTTTCGATTCGCCGATGAGTTGCTGTTCCATCTCGTCCAACGAGCGAGTGAAAGCGAGCTTCAGATCGGCCAGCCCTTTGACGATGCCTTCCACTGAATTTTGAGCGGCGGTTTCCACAATCGCCATTTTTTCAGTTTTTTCCTTGTCGGCCTGCCGGTCTACCGGCTTTTGTTCCTTGACCTTCTTCAGTAAGGCGTTGTAGGCCTCCAAAATTTCATTTTTGGTGTTTCTGGTGGTCAGTTCAGGTTCCATATTGATCTCCTGGTAGTCGTGAGATTGAAGCGCGTCACTTGTGGCTGGGTAAGCTCATTAACCAATCCGCACAGTTCAATAAGCCAATGTTCGGTAACCACTATTCCAATACACTAGCGGTTCCCCGACTTGGTAATGCAAACGCTCAACGTGCCCGATAAAAATGAGATGGTCGCCGCCAGGGTAAGTGGTTTCGGTGCGGCATTCCAGTATTGCGACACAGCCTTGCAATAGCGGCACACCGCCCAGTCCTAGGGTGGTTTCGATGCCATCAAATGGATCATCATTTTGGGTGGCAAAGCGGTCAGCGATTGCAATTTGATCTGCGGCCAGGATATTGATTGCAAAGTGGGGGATATTTTGCAGCATTGCAAAGCGGGGCGAAGTCAACGAAAGGCTCCACAGTATGAGGGGTGGGTCGAGCGATACCGAATTAAAGGAATTGACTGTCAACCCATCAAACTGGCCATTCCCGTTGACCATACTGACCACAGTGATGCCGGTGGCGAACGTCCCTAAGGTGCGACGGAACTCCACTTCGTTGAACGCGTTTGTCATTGCGAGTCACTCTCATATAAATTGGATTGTATCCGTTGACTATACAATAGGTAGGCTTGCGAATAATTGTCATGTCACTGGATGATGAGTTCCGATCCACACAGCCGAACAATTAACAATCCGGCTTGATTTGCTCTTCAGCTATTGGGATGGATGGATTCAGAGGGTAAACTGACCCGTCTATAGGCGAGTTGCCTAGACACTCTCGTTCGTCAAATAACCCTAACCAGGAACGCCAACAGTGCTAATGTCATCTCTGGGTTTCCTTTGCCGTTGTTTGGTTTTCGTCGCCTTGGCTGTGACTATTATCCCTTGCGCCTGGGCAGAACGTTATGCCGCTTTAGTCATCGATGCAGATTCCGGTCGGGTTCTCTTCGAACGCCATGCTCGAGCGCCACGCCATCCAGCATCGCTGACCAAAATGATGACCCTGTATATGGTGTTTGACGCCCTTGAACGAGGCGAACTCAGGCTTAAACAACGTTTGCGCGTGTCCAAACAAGCGGCTAGCCGTCCTCCTTCCAAGTTAGGTGTAAAAGCAGGCGACACCATCACTGTTGAACAAGCCATTTATGCCTTGGTCACCCGTTCGGCTAACGATGTCGCGGCTGTAATCGGTGAGGCGATAGCTGGTTCGGAAGCACGCTTTGCCCAACGCATGACCCGACGCGCAAGAGGATTAGGGATGACTCAGACCACGTTTCGCAATGCATCCGGATTACCCGATAAGCGGCAGATCACCACTGCCTGGGATATGGCGACGCTTGCCAAAGCCCTAATACGCAACCATGGCCGATATTACCGGTATTTTTCGACTCCCCAATTTTATTTCCGCAACAAGAATCACAGGAATCATAATCATTTACTGAAAAATTATGCGGGTACGGACGGTATAAAAACCGGTTACATTCGCATGTCGGGCTTTAATTTGGTGGCTTCCGCACGGCGCAATGGTCGACGCCTAATCGGCGTAGTTTTTGGAGGGAAAACCGCGAAAACACGGGATGCGCACATGCGGACCCTGCTGGATAACGGGTTCGCGCAATTGAGAACAACCACCTACGCCCGGTCTAGTCAGCCACAGCTTAGGAGTAGGCGTTCACGGCAGGCGTCAACGTCAAGCAAAGTCGAACTGATCGGTCAAGCACAGAACTCACGGCCGGAGCCGGTGGGATTGAACGATAACGGGTTTTGGCAAGTGCAGGTCGGCGTGTTTTCGCAGCTGACATCGGCAAGACAGCAGCTTTCAGCGTCATTGCAAGCTGCTCCTGCGGTACTATTCAATGCCAAAGCCGTGGTTGTACCGCTGTGGCGGGGAGGAACCATGTTATATAAGGCGTTGTTTCAAGGACTCAGTCAGGAAAATGCCGGAAGTGCCTGTTATGCATTGAAAGTGAAGCGCATCGATTGCTTCACGGTGGCGCCCACCGGTTAGTGTTGTATTGGAGCGGTGGGCGAGCATTGCCATGCTATGAGTAATCCGCAGTATTATTTGCTGAGTATCAAAAAACTGTCACATAATTGCAATTATTCTCTCGTATAACTTGGCCTACACTGCCCAGTGTTTTTTCAATAGGCCATGCTTCTTACTGACAATGATGAGTGAATACAAGCAAAAAAGATTAGCGCATAAATTTCATGATCTAATCTTCAGAGCAGTACATAATAACTACCTGATTTATAATGTGTGTTGGGAAGATCCTCGCATTGATCGACAAATATTAAGTCTAAATAGAGACAGTAAGGCAGTCGTGTTAACCAGTGCCGGCTGCAATACGCTCGATTATCTGTTAGAACAACCTGCTGAAATTCATGCCGTCGATGTTAATCCTCGACAGAATGCTTTGTTGCATTTGAAATTAGCCTTGATTGAACAGGGTAATTTTGAGAATTTATTTACCATGTTTGGTGAAGGTTCTCATCAGGGATTTCGATCTGTTTATGCGTCAGTTAGAAAACAACTACCCGATTACGCCCAATTGTTTTGGGACGAAAAGATTCGCTACTTTGATAGCAATAACAAAAAGCAATCTTTTTATTATCATGGTACTTCCGGTGCTGTGGCCTGGACATTAAAACGCTATTTGCTTCGCTCGAAAACACTCAGGCAACATATCTTTGATTTTTTGGACGCTCAAACGCTGGCTGAACAGAAGGAAATTTATCAGCAGATTGAGCCCGCTCTATGGAATCGCTTTACTTCTTGGGTGGTAAAGCAACCGCTAACATTAGCGATGTTAGGCGTTCCCAGACCTCAGATACAGCTAATTAATCGACAACACCCAGGCGGTGTGTTGGGTTATGTTGGTGACAAACTCAGGCATGTTCTAACCGAGGTCCTGATTAGAGATAATTACTTTTGGCGTGTCTATTTGACCGGATATTACACCCAAACTTGTTGCCCAAATTATTTAAAAATGGAGAATTTTTCTGCGCTCAGGGAGAACATCGCTAAAATCCATACCCATAATTCCACCGTTTCCCAATTTCTGAAAAACCATCCCGGCGAATACAGCCATTTTGTACTGCTAGATCACCAGGATTGGTTGGCTTGGCATGATCCGGCCGCACTCAGAGAAGAATGGGAGTTAATCCTACGTAATAGTCGCCCTGGGAGCAGAATCCTGCTGCGCTCTGCCGCTATGGACATCAACTTTTTGCCCGAACCGGTCAAACCGAAACTGCAGTTTTTCCCCGAACTGACCGAGCGGTTGCATCAAGAAGATAGAGTCGGGACTTATGGCAGCTTGCATCTCGCAGAAGTGTTGTGAGCCATCCCCATGATTACCGGGTAACCGACCCGCTCACTTCACTGCAGCGTTATTACCGCTTTCACGCGAGCGTCTATGACGCGACCCGCTGGTTGTTTTTGTTCGGCCGGCATGCCCTCATTCGTTCTATTTCTGAACGGGACACAGTCGAGCGTATTCTTGAAGTCGGCTGTGGTACCGGCAAGAACTTATTAGCGTTGAGCCGAGCCTTTCCCAAAGCACAGTGTGTGGGGTTGGATATTTCCGAAGCTATGTTGGCTAAGGCGCGAAAAAAACTGAGTCATCAATATGAACATATTACCTTACTCAACCAGGCATATGATCGTCCCCTGAGTGATAGAGCAGAATCATCGTTTGATTTAGTGGTGTTCTCTTATGCCCTGTCGATGATGAATCCGGGTTGGGAACAAGCGATTGAGCACGCCGTACAAGATTTAAGTCCGGGAGGTGTGCTAGCAGTTGTCGATTTCAACGCAACTAACCTTTCTGCCTTCCAACGTTGGATGGCATTCAATCACGTCAGAATGGAAGCCCATCTATCCCCGCTACTGGCTGCTAACTTCGATACGCATCAGTTAAAGATTCGTCAGGCCTACGGCGGATTGTGGACTTATTTCTTATTTGTCGGGGAAAAACCCGGCTCCGAGTAAAGTCGCGCTCAACCTGCTAAGGGCAAGGCTTGGGCGGGCGCCTGAACGCGTCTTTCCTGGAGCATCACTACCGTTTTATCGGCCCAATGGATGATTTCCAGCTGCCCGTCCTTATGTTCGACCAAAGCAGTACAGCTTTCGACCCAATCGCCATCGTTGCAGTACAGCACGCCATTAATGGTTGTCAACGCCGGTTTGTGAATATGACCGCAGATAATCCCGTCTAAGCCACGGCGAGCCGCCTCATGTGCTGCTGCCTGTTCGAAGCGGACAATATAGTTTGCCACTGTGCCAATCCTTTGCTTGAGAAAATTCGCTAGCGACCAGTAGGGGTAATTGAAACGGCGACGCATGAAATTAATCAGATGATTAACGAATAATAAAAAACCATATCCCCAATCACCGATCCATTCCAGCAAGCGACCGCATTTGACCGCACTGTCGAAACTATCGCCATGGACAATCAACAAGCGTCTGCCATCGGCGGTTTCATGAATATGTTGCGGTAAAATTTCAACGCCACCGAAAAATAAACCCGTATAATCTCGGGCTAATTCGTCGTGATTTCCTGGGATATAAACAACTCGCGCACCCTGATTGGCCTTTTCTAGCAGTGCTTGCAATACTTGGTTGTGGGCATCGGGCCAACGTTTACCGCGCGGCATATGCCAAAAATCAACAATGTCACCAACTAAATAGAGATTCTCGCAGGCTGTCGATTCAAGAAAATTTAACAGAAAGTTGGCCTTGCAATTCTTAACGCCGAGATGAACATCGGATATCCAAATCGACCGAAAGCGGAGTGATTTCATGATTATTGCCTCTGGGTGCCTGAATGGGCATCATGGCGCAATAAGATTAATTTTTTTTGAAACTAAGATGATAGATAGACTGCAAATGGACGCAATAGCTGATTCAAGTCCACAAAGCACGTATACCGAAATAAGCGGTGTCCTTAATTCTTCGGATCTGGTTTTTGATTAGAGAGGTTTGCGGATTAGTACAAAAGGTCATGCTCAGTAATATTCTCCGCTCTTGGTGACCGAGCGGCGTGACTTTATGATAAATGTGCGCCCCTTCGAATAAGACCAATGAGTTAGGTGGTGTGGGTATCACAATATCTTGACCACCTGTTTTAATGACTAGCTTGGCTGAGGATAACCGATCGTCCTCAGTCGATTGATTCACAATGGGTAATAATGCAGTAAAATGCCTACCATGATAAAAGTTATAATCGTAATGCCAGCCAATATGATCGTCGGGTTTTTCGTAGAAAAGCAGTGAACAGGAGCTTTGATCATGAATGGGAGTGGGTACCACAGCTTCACCAATTATTCGCGAACACAAAGCCCTTAATTCAGCGGACTGATAGAACGCAACCAGTTTGGGTGCTAATGAATGCAGCTTTTCATAAGCAATCGTGCCACCTTTCTTGTGACCGGGTAAATAACTACGTTCAGTGAGTTGGCAGGTTAATGCTTGTTCTTGCAATGCCTGGAAAGTTTCAGAAGGTAGGAAATCTGGAATAGTAATCCATTTCTCCTGGAATGACGGGAGACAATCGAAGGTTGGCTTGGAAGCTGCGACGCTTTGCTGATGTTGCTCCACTATGTGGCGTTGAATCTCTTCTAATCTTCGAAACTGTCTGATTTTATCCAAGCGTAACAGACTGAGGATGACGGTCAGTATCAGGAGTAGTGATGAGGTTAACAACATTTGCGAGACTCGCCCGGTTATACCAGCCCTACATAACCGACGGTAAGCTGCTAGCAAGACGCGTACTGTCGGTTACTGAAATAATCTTATAACCGCAGCGTGTGAAAGTACGATGAAAGTTTTTTGAAACGGGGTTTGCGGGCAGCAACCCCTACAGTGAAGCGTCGCCGTGGACAGTATGTACGGTGGGGGTAAACAAATAACCGGCGCCGCGAACAGTTTTGACCAATTCGGGCTGACTCGGATCGATTTCAATCTTGCGCCGTAATCGTCCGACTTGGACATCAATGCTTCGATCGTAAGGACCGGCCTCCCGGTTATGGATGATGGTCAGCAGCTCGTCGCGGCTGAGCACGCGATGTGGATGCCGGATAAACGCCATCAATAGTTCGAATTCGCCGGTGGTGAGGGGTACTTTGTCATTGTGGGGTGAAGTTAATTCATAGAGGCTTAAATCCAACCGCCAACCCGCGAAGTGGACTTGAGCAGCATTGCGCGCTGGAGTGGGCGGGACGCTTTTTTCTTCGCGGTCGGTAGCGCGTTGGCGCCGGCGCAGTACACTTTTGATACGGGCTAGCAGTTCGCGCAGGTCGAAGGGCTTGACGATATAATCGTCGGCACCCATTTCGAGCCCGACGATGCGGTCGACGGTTTCCGACTTGGCGGTAAGAATCACCACCGAGACGTTCGAATGCTCGTGCTGCAAATAACGGGTCAGGGTCAGGCCATCTTCACCCGGCATAATCAAATCCAAGATAGCGAGATCAATAGCCTGGTTGGCCATAATGTCGCGCATGGCCTCGCCGCTCTGCGCGGTACTAACGAGAAAGCCTTCTGCGGTCAAATATTTTTCCAGCAATTCGCAGATGATCGGGTCATCATCGACGACCAAGATATGCTGTACTTCACTCATAGCCTTTCGCTTCAGCTCCAGCTGCCTGTGTAAGCCGACCACAGATTGCAATAAATCGTTTGTTACATAGTGTTACTTAGCGCGATGCTTCAGACATCGTCATGTTACAGAGTGTGGCTAATATTATGAGAATGACAACCCCGTAATCTGTTTTTACCACGGCACACTAGGATAGAAGGTTAGTATAAGTGACCGCAAGTTATGATATCGCAGACCCCAGTAGATCTATCAAAATCCTGCTGGTTGACGATGATGAGATTTATTCGGTGTTTTTGGGCGTGTTGGTCCGTGAAATTAAAGGGCTGCAGTGTGATTTAACCTGGGTTGAAAGTGCTGAACAAGGGCTTCAGGCTATTGAACAAGCCAATTATGATGTGTACTTGATCGATTATCAATTGGGTCAAGACAATGGTTTGCAGCTGATGCAGGATGTGCGAGCTCAGGGTTGGAATGTGCCGATGATTTTGTTGACTAGCACTGGTGGCCACGGCCTGTACACGCAGGCCATGGAAGTCGGGGCCACGGGCTATCTGGTCAAGGGCGAAATCACCGCTTCCCTGTTAGAGCGGAGCATTCGTCACGCGATGAATCATGCTCAGGCTTTGGAATCATTGCGATTAAGCGAAGAACGCTACGCAGCAGCGGTAAGAAGCACCAATGATGGTATTTGGGACTGGGATCTAAGCACCGACACGGTGTATTACTCGGCGCGTTGGAAAGCCATCTTGGGCTACGCCGAACATGAATTAACCATGAGTCCGGACGAGTGGCGTGGACGGGTTCATCATGAGGATTTGGGCGAACTCAAGACCGATTTCGCTGCTCATGTGAACGGTGAACAGCCATCGTTTAGCAATGAACATCGGATGATGCACCGGGATGGTAGCTATCGATGGGTCAGAACCCAAGGCGTTTTGGTGCGTAACTCGCGGGTCGCCGGGTCGATGACTGACATCACCGACCGTAAACGCTTCGAAATCGAATTAACGCACAGCGCCTTACACGATAGCCTGACAGGATTGCCTAACCGACGCTTTTTCTTGGAACGCCTGGAGCAGGCGCTGCGAACCAATCAGCCCGAGGTCCGTTGCGCCGTATTGTTTTTGGATCTGGACCGTTTCAAAGTGGTTAATGATAGTTTGGGGCACGCGGCTGGCGATGAGCTGCTACGGCAATTCGCGGAGCGCTTGCGGCAGGTCTTGCAACACACCGAAACAGTGGCCCGTTTCGGTGGTGATGAGTTTTCCATACTCTTGGAAGGTGTCGAGAGCACTGAACGCGCCTGTCGGATTGCCGAGCATATCGAACAGTGCCTGAGCCGACCTATTACCGTGCGCGGCCATAATTTCAGTTTGTCCAGTAGTACCGGTATTGCCATGAGCAACGGGCGTTATGGCGCGACGGATTTATTGCGTAACGCCGATATCGCTATGTACGAAGCCAAAAACACCTTCCACAAGCGTTACGCTATTTTCGATGACGCCATGTTAGAGCGGGTACAGACACGGCTGAAGTTGGAAGATGAGTTGCGCCTAGCTATCGAACGACGGGAATTTGTATTGTTTTACCAACCGATCTGTTCGGTTGAACCCCATACCGTGGGCTTCGAAGCGCTGATTCGCTGGCAACATCCGCAGCGAGGCTTGCTACCGCCAGGTTGTTTTATTACCTGTGTCGAAGATATGGGCCTGATCACCGAAGTGGGTTGGTGGGTATTGGAAGAAGCCTGTCGGGGAATCCAGTTGTTGCAACAGGCGAGTCCGCATCTTTTGACGGTAAGTATTAACTTATCAGCCAGTCAGTTCTATGAACCTGAGTTGCTACCCAGGGTTAAAGCGGCATTGCAAGCGACCAAGCTCAATCCGTCCGCGCTTAAACTGGAAATCACCGAAAGTACCTTGATGAGTAGTACCGACTCGGTCATCGCCAAACTTAATGCCCTGTCGGCTTTAGGTGTGACCTGTCACATCGACGATTTCGGTACCGGCTATTCGTCGCTCAGTTATCTATACCGGTTACCCAGCGCGGCATTAAAAATTGATCGTTCTTTTGTTGCGGACATGAGCAAAAATCAGGAACATTCAGCCGTTGTGCAAACCATTATCAACTTGGCTCACAATCTCGGTCAGTACGTTGTTGCGGAGGGCGTGGAAACCCAGCAGCAGTTTACGCAACTCAAGAGTATGGGCTGTGAGTATTTTCAAGGGTATTGGTTCTCGCCGCCGCTCGCTGTAACCGAAGCGGCTAGTTGGCTAACAAGCTTCAACGTACAGTCTGCAGAGCCTCTGATTAAATACGGGCGCTAAGGCCGATCAAACTCTAAGCCCTGTATAAAGGGGCGCCGGTAGCGAGTTTAGCAAGATGGACAAAATACTGATCGCCGACAGTGATGTAGTCGCGCTCAAGCAGTGCGCAACAATTCTGCAGACCTGGGCCGATACCGTGGTAACCGTGACCGATGGTGCCCAAGCATTGGCCGCGTGGCGTCAAATTCAGCCACAGGTGATGGTGCTCGCTGCGACGCTACCTGATTGGAACTGCGGAGAGTTGGTCAAGGAACTTCGCCAAACGGCGCACCAACACACTTCAGCGAAAATCCTGTTAACCGCAGATCTTGAAGAGCACGATGCCGTACAACAAGGGCTGGCGGCGGGCGCAGACGATTTTATTTGGAAACCGCTTCCGCACCGTGAACTCGTTATGCGGGTACAGCGTTTTTTGTATGAGCGGCCACCAAGCTTCCAGTCGGAATCCACAGCGCCTGAAACTGTGTTCCGGCTCAACGAAGCAAGCGTGCGCAACATCATTACCGCAACGCCGATCGGCATCTGCATTACCAATGAAACAGGAATTTTCGAGTACGTAAACCCCGCCTATGAAACCATCTATGGCTATACCAGCGCGGAACTAATCGGTCAGCATTTTACCGTTATTGTCCCCGATCCTTACAAGGAACAGCTAAGCGTTCTGCACGATCAATACATTCAGGGTAAGGCCGAAGTGCAGGGCGAATGGTCTGTGGTCGGCAAAAACGGCCAGCTATTTACTATTCTCGGCAACGCCGCGCTTATTGTTGGACCTGACGGCGGCAGGAAAAAAGTCACGTTCGTGGTCGATATCAACCGGCGTAAGCAGGCTGAAGAGGCCCTGGAAAAAGCCAAAATCGATGCTGAACAAGCCAATCAAGCCAAGAGTGATTTTCTGGTCAACATCAGCCATGAACTGCGCACCCCATTGACCAGCATTATGGGTCTAGCCGACATCATGTCCGGTTCGCCGCTGAACGAACAACAACAGCATTGGCTGACAACGGTATCTCATGCTTCGGAGAACCTGCTCAGTCTGATCAATGATTTGTTGGACTATTCCAAACTCGAAATCAATGCGTTGCAGTTGGAGAACAGCGCTTTTGCGCTACCGTCATTGCTGAAAATGCTTAAAGATACGCTGCAACCCTGGGCCGATCGTAAACATCTGGAGCTAGCCTTTCAGGTGCCCGCCGCTTTACCCGAGCACGTGCAGGGCGACCCCTTGCGGCTGCGGCAGGTATTACTGAATTTACTCCATAATGCCCTCAAATTTACCGATCAGGGCAAGGTGTTGTTGCGCATTACCCAACAGCCTACGTTGCATCCTGACACAGCCTGCAGATTGACCTTTGAAATAAACGATAGCGGCATCGGCATGGAATCGCGCACTATTGAAGAGCTGTTCAAACCGTTTTTTCAGAACGATTCTTCCGCTACGCGTCGGTATGGAGGTACGGGTTTAGGGTTGGCTATTTGCCAACGTCTAGTGGAGTTGATGGGCGGGGAAATCAAGGTGTTCAGCGAATCCGGGAGAGGGAGTACCTTTGCGTTTACCCTGGATTTTCGCCGGGCTGCAGACAAGCGCGAACAACCGAATCACCTTGTCACAGCGCAAAACCCTTTACGTGGACGGCTGATTTTGGTTGCTGACGATTACCCACCGAATCAGGAAATTGCTGAACTGCAGTTACGCACTTTGGGTGGTGAGGTTCATTTCGCCAGCGATGGCTATGAAGCGGTACGCATGGTCAAGCAGCAATCCTATGACGCTGTTTTCATGGATATTCAGATGCCGAATCTGGATGGTTTCGAGGCAACCCGCCGGATTCGTAGCCATGAGGCCGCTACCCACACAACGCCGGTGCCGATCATTGCTTTGACTGCAGATATAGATTCTCCCGAACGTCGGCGGGTTGCCGAAGAAGCGGGAATGAACGATTATGTGACGAAACCATTTAATAGAGCAACCTTGAATGCAGTGTTAAGTCGCTGGTTGCGCGAGGATTATGCAGTGGTTGATGATGAACCTATTTCGCTTCCACCTTTGCCGTTAAGAGCCCCTGACCCGGCAGAGGAAATTCGCCGAGCACTGAGACAATTGGTTGACGACCTCAGCCCAAGCGGTGCGCTCACTGTGTTGAAAACCACCATGGTCCATGTGCCTAAGCAATTGGACGCCCTACTCGAAGCATTGGCCGCACAGGATTGGGCAACGGCTAGTCGCGCCGCTCATCGTTTAAAGGGAACTGCTAAACTGTATGGCAGCAACCGACTGATTCAAATGTTAATGCAAGTGGAACAGCAAACCAATCTCGCTACGGATGCCAATACTGTAGCTGTCGATCTTGCCGGTGAATACGAATTGGTTTTGCGGCAGATTAAACAGCAAATCGAGCGCTTAGAGGTTTAACCCTGAATTACGCTTGGCCAGCGACACCATCAGGCAAATTCATCAATGAGTGTCAATAGCTTGGCCAGGGCTCCGCGATTTTCTTCCACAACTGTTTGTGCCCGTTGACCGGCAACCCGTCTCAACGAGTGATCCGCAACCAGCTCTACTAGCCTAGCTGCCAATTCTTCAGCGTTAGTGACTCGCCAAGCGGCCTGCGCCGTGAGCAACCGTTCGCTGACCTCGATGAAGTTGAACATGTGCGGGCCGAACAGCACCGGCAACCCTAATAAAGCCGCTTCCAGCGCATTGTGACCGCCGTGTGGCACCAGGCTACCGCCCACGAAAGCCACATCGGCAGCGGCGTAGAACAACAGCAACTCGCCCATGCTGTCGCCCAGAAAAACCGCTGTGGTCGATGTGCAAGATTGCCCTGTGCTGCGCCTAACCACAGTCAAGCCCCGTTGCGAACATAGATTCGCAACCGTATCGAAACGTTCTGGATGACGCGGTACCAGCACTAGGAGTAAATCCGGCAACCTGCACCGCGCAGTAAGAAAAGCCTCCAGGACTTGCTCGTCTTCACCGCTATGGGTGCTGGCAGCGACCAATACGGGGCGCGAAATCCCTAATGCTTGCCGCAAAGCTCCGCCCTGAGCGGGCAATTTTGTCGGCAAACTTAGATCATATTTAAGATTGCCCATAACACGGACCCGCGGTGCACCCAAGGCGCGAAAACGTTCGGCATCCAGCTCACTCTGTGCAGCGATCAGCGTGGTGTGAGCCAATACGCTGCGGGAAAAATCCGCCAACCGCAGATAACGGCTGGTAGAACGTGCCGAAAGCCGTGCGTTAGCCACTACCAAAGGAATATTCGCTGCTGCGCATTGATGGTAAACGTTGGGCCACAGTTCCGTTTCCATAACGATAGCTAGCCCCGGTTGGACACGGCTCAGAAAGCGACGTACCGCACCAGGTAAATCGTAGGGTAAATAAGCATGGCTAACGCTGTCTCCCAAAGCATGATACACCTGCTGTGAACCGGTAGGCGTAGTAGTCGTCACCAATAGCCCACGCGCCGGATAACGTTCTTGCAAGGCGTTAATCAGTGGCAGCGCTGCACGCACTTCTCCGACGGACACCGCATGAATCCACAGACAACTGTTTTCCGGCAGTGACGGTACAAAACCGAACCGTTCGCCCCAACGTTGTCGGTAAGCGGGATTTTTACCGCCACGCCAGTAAAGACGCAGCAGAATCAGAGGGACCGCCAAAGTCAACAACACGCTATACAGAATGCGCATCAGTTCAAGACGAGTCGAGAATGCGGGCAATGATATTGCTCGTAGAATGGCCGTCAAAATAGTCCATGACCACCACTTGACCACCGGCCTCCCGCACGCAACGTCCGCCAGCAATCGTATCCGGCGCATGATCGCCGCCTTTAACCAAATAATCCGGTTTAACCCGGCAAATCAAGCGCTCGGGGGTGTCCTCGCTGAACGGCACCACCCAATCGACGGCTGCCAAGCCAGCCAGTACCTGCATTCGCTGTTGCAACTTGTTCACCGGACGCTCCGAACCTTTTAGCCGGCGCACCGAAGCATCGTCGTTGACCGCGACAATCAAACGATTGCCAAGTCGGCGAGCTTGCTCCAGATAGCCCACATGACCGGCATGCAAAATATCGAAACAACCGTTGGTCATCACAACGGTTTCGCCGTGCTGTTTGGCATCTGCTACCGCCATGATGAGCTGCTCTTCACTGACTGAACCCTTAGCCGGTTCTGCATGTTCATAGAGCGCACGCTGTAACTCGGAAGCAGTCACCCCGGCAGCCCCCAGTTTACCCACCACGATACCGGCAGCTGCATTAGCCAACAGAATGGCGGTTGCTAGATCTAAACCGCTTGCCAAGCCCGCTGCCAAGGTGGCGATGACAGTATCACCGGCACCGGTGACGTCATAAACCTCGCGAGCCCGCGCCGCTAGATGCAGGGGTTCTGCGGCGCGGCGCAATAGACTCATGCCCTGTTCCCCGCGAGTGACCAGCAGGGCGTCCAGGCAGAGTTCTTCCAGCAAGGCCATTCCTTTACTCACCAGCACTTGTTCATCGGCGCAGGGACCGACCACAGCTTCCAATTCTGGTAGATTGGGGGTGATTAATGTCGCATTCCGATAAATAGAGAAATCCCGCCCTTTTGGATCCACCAATACCGGACGATTGGCAGCTCGTGCGCTGACGATGTAGTCCTGCACGTTAGGGACGGTGCCCTTGCCGTAATCGGAGACCACTACCAGATCAGCTGCCGGGAGGCGGGCCTTGAAACGTTCCAGCAAAGTGCTGGATTGGAAACGAAATGGATTCTCGAAATCGACCCGGAGTAGCTGTTGGTGGCGGCTCAGCACTCGTAATTTAGTGATAGTCAGCTGTTCCGGTTCGCGCAGCAGCCCGTCCGCTATTCCCAAGCGGGTTAATTTGGTCTGCAGAATCTGCGCGGCTTCGTCATCGCCTACGATGCCAAGAACCTCAGCATGTCCACCCAATGCTGCAATATTGACTGCCACATTGGCAGCTCCACCAGGGCGTTCTTCGATGGTATCCACTTTGACAATCGGTACCGGCGCTTCGGGAGAAATTCGGGAAGTTGGACCATGCCAGTATCGGTCTAGCATGACATCGCCGACGATTAAAATATTAGCCCCTGTAAAATCAGGCAATTGAAAAGTCATAGTTGGCGCACATAAATATTTACAAAACCGTTACAAAGATTTCTCGTCAGGACATATTCCAGTTACAAACTCTTGATAGTTTAAGGCACCTTCAACAACTGCTGGTTTTTGACTATGCAGGCCCTTTATCGCAATCAATCCGGGAGATTAACCAGTGGAATTTCTAGTTCTCGCGACTAAATATACCTTCCAAGCTGCTTTCATCGCTATGGCGGCAGGCGCTATTTATTTTGCCTTAGAACGCAGCAACGTGGCGGCCCAATATCGTTCGGCCGTGAACATGGCAACTTTAATCTGCTTTATCGCCGCAGTGCAGTATTTTGGCATGAAAGGGGTGGTTGGCATTGATGGCGGAGCCGAAGCTATCGTCGCCTTTCCAACTGAACTACGTTATGTCGATTGGTTGCTGACTACACCGTTGTTAGTGGCCATGGTGCCGATCATGCTACAAACCCGGGGGCGTGGTTTAATGACCCGTCTGGTTATCTTCGACATCATTATGATTACCACCGGTTATTTAGGCGAAATTGCCATCAATACCGAGGAAACATCCGGTATGTTTGCCTGGATCATGTTCGGTGTTTCGACACTGGCTTGGCTGATGATTGTTTTCGATCTGTTCATCAGCATTGACAAAGACATCAATAAAGCACCGCGTCCCATTCGCGACGGGCTACGTACTCTGCGTATGTTCATTACCTTCGGTTGGGCGATTTATCCGATTGGTTTCGTTGCCGCCTTGAGTTACGGCACACTGGAACTCTTGTTGCTGCGCGAACTGATTTACAACTTCTCCGATGTGTTTAATAAAGTGGGTTACGGCCTAGTTGCGTTGGGCGCCGTTAAACAACTGACCCGACTGCAAGAAACCGAAGCGTTGGCTAACGCTTGAGCCACACGACCAAGCGGCGGCTGAGTTTGCCGCCGCCCACACCCAAGACGAGAGAATAGGAACATGGCGACAATTGCAGCTGTTCAGCCCGCCAAACCGGTTTGTGACAGCCATCAGACCGTACAATGTGCTGATTTGCTGTCGAGTGTTGCACCGGGAAACGGCAAGGATGCCTGGGATTGGGCGGTTACCCAATTACCGGCCGTGGACAATTTACTTAAACGGGTTGCGAACCACGCTGGTCCTTTGCAAATCAGCGCCCGTTATCATCTAGCAGCAAGCGGTGGTCAGTTTCGCGCCCGACTGGCGCTGGCAATGGCCTATTGTTTAGGTATTCCCGCCGAGCGCATTATTCCGGCCGCCGCTGCTTGTGAGTTACTGCATAACGCTTCGTTGGTACACGACGATTTGCAGGATAGGGACACCATGCGTCGCGGCCAATACACGGTATGGAAGCGCTTCGGTGAGGACATTGCGCTAAATTTGGGAGATTATTTCCTGACCCAGGCACAGGGTCTGCTATTGGAGACGCCGAGTTCTGCCGAATCGCGCTTACAGTTAACGAGGTTGTTTACTCGCAGAATATCCGAAAGCATTCGCGGACAGGTGCTCTCGGCGCGGTTCACCCCCGAATTCACGGTTGCGGACTATGAATCCATGGTACGCGCTAAAACCGGCGCATTCTTCGCTTTGCCCGCCGAGTGCGCGATGGTGCTGGCGGATACGCCGTCCACTCTGAAGAGCGCTGTAGTAACAACTCTGGAACAATTGGGTGTGGCTTATCAAATTCAGGACGATCTCAGTGATTTTATGGGTTCTAAAGTGGGTCGCGAGGCGGGCTCTGATTTACGTGCTGGGGTGGTGAATGCAGTGTTGGTGCAATGCGCTGTTTCTCAGCAGCAGCCCTTACTTGAGCAGCTCATGATTTTCCTGCGCCAGAATCGTGGCCAAGCCACCACAACAGAGATCACTCGCTGGGCGAGGCTACTGTGTGAATCAACTGCGTTCGAACAAACCCTCAATCAGCTAGAGAGTGTCCAAACAAGGGTTACCGAACATCTGAAAAAACTGCCTACGCTGCTAGCGCAAACTATAATCGAAGCCGGTGGCCAATTTAAATCGGCATCCGAGTTGCGTCCCAGCGACTCGTGACTGGGAGAAACGCTATGCCAACTGCACTGGTAGTCGGTGCCGGTTTCGGCGGCATCGCAGCGGCTTTGCGACTTAGAGCGCGGGGTTACCAGGTCACGGTGATTGATCGAGCCTCCTTGCTGGGCGGCCGAGCGCAGGTTTTTCGGCGCGGCGACTTCGTGTTCGATGCCGGCCCCACGGTAATTACCGCGCCTTTTCTGATTGACGAATTATTTGCCTTGTTTGGGCGGGACAGTCGTGATTATGTCGAACTGAAACCCCTCGACACCTGGTATCGGATTCGTTTCCCCGACGGTCAGCAGTTCAATTACGGGGGTAGCGTTGACGACACCTTGGCGGAAATCGCCCGCTTCAATCCCGCCGATTGTGATGGGTATCTACGCCTAGTCGAAACGTCGCGGCGCATCTTCGAAGTCGGTTTCTCGCAATTAGCGCACCAGCCCTTCCATCGTTTCAGCGAGATGCTCAAACAACTACCTCGGCTGCTCGCGCTGCGTAGTTATCGTACTGTTTACGGATTAGTAGCGGCTCATATTAAACACCCCGCGTTACGCCAGGCATTTAGCCTGCAACCGCTGCTGGTCGGCGGCAATCCCTTTGATACCACCTCGATTTATGTGCTGATCCATTATCTGGAGCGTAAGTGGGGCGTGCATTTCGCCATGGGTGGTACGGGTGCGCTGGTGGCCGGTCTGGGGCGGTTGATGACGGAAGTCGGTATTGATATCCGGCTTAACGAAACCGTCAGTGAAATTCTGATTGAGCAAGGGGATGCTCGCGGCGTCCGGCTGGAAAACGGACAGCAACTATCGGCCGATTTGGTGGTGGTCAACGGCGATCCGCCATACGTATACAAGCATCTAATTCCCGCACAGCATCGCCGTCAATGGTCGGATAAGCGTATCGAACGACTACGTTATTCGATGGGTTTGTTCGTGCTCTATTTCGGTACTACCCGGCAATACCCGGATGTTGCCCATCACACGATTTGGTTAGGCCAGACGTATAAAAAGCTATTAAAAAACATCTTTCATCGTCAGGTGTTGTCCGACGATTTCAGTCTTTATTTGCACCGCCCCACCGCCACCGATCCGTCCATGGCGCCTGCGGGATGCGACAGTTTCTATGTGCTTTCTCCGGTGCCCAATCTCCAGAGCGGCATTGATTGGGAAACGGAAGGGCCGCGTTATCAACAACGCATCGTCGAAGCGCTGCACAATACGATTTTGCCGGGTCTAAAGGAACACCTCGTCCATGATTTCACCATGACGCCGGTCGATTTCAAAAACAATTATCTTTCCCATTGGGGAACCGGCTTTTCTATCGCGCCCTTGTTCAGTCAATCGGCTTATTTTCGTTTTCATAACCGTGCGGATGATATCGGGCGGCTTTATTTTGTGGGCGCTGGCACCCATCCCGGTGCCGGAGTTCCCGGCGTGCTGAGTTCGGCCAAGGTGCTGGATAGTTTGATTCCGCCGGCTCACCAATGGCAAAACCTATCTCATGCTCATAATGACAGGAACCACCGCGTTACCGCCGCAGGCTGAGTCTCAAGCTCGGCTAACGCTCAAGCGGCACGGCAAAAGTTTTTATTGGGCCGGGACCCTGTTGGAACCTGCACAAGCCCAACATGCAGCGGTACTGTATGCGTTTTGTCGGGCCGCTGACGATCTGGCCGATGGCACTGACCCGAGCATAGCTCGATCCGGGTTAAGCGATATTCGCCAGGCACTGGAGCGAGGCGTTAGTGCCGATCCGACCGTTAGCGCTTTTCTGCAACTAGCCACTGAGCAACAATTACCGCTGATGCCGGCGCGGGTGTTGATCGATACACTCATTGACGACGTGGGGACTGTTCGGCTGCAGACCTGGGACGAATTGCTGCGCTATGCTTATGGCGTCGCCTCGACCGTCGGTATTTTGATGTGTGGCGTATTAGGAGTGCGGGATTCGGCGGCCTTGCCCTTCGCGATTGATCTGGGTATCGCCATGCAATTGACCAATATCTCACGCGACGTGCTGGAAGATGCTGCTCGCGACCGGGTTTACCTGCCTCAGGAAGCTACCTCAATCAGTTTACAACCGCAGTATTTGGTGGCCGGCGATGGGGCAACCCGCGACGCGGCATACAGTGTCGTCGAGCAGGTTTTGCGCCGGGCGAATGGTTATTATCGCAGCGCCGATCAGGGTATGCGGTATTTACCTTGGCGAGCGCGTTTAGCGATTCTGACCGCTGCACGCGTCTATGAAGCCATCGGCGGAGTTGTGCAAAGGCGTGGTGATGAATACTGGCGAGGTCGCTCTTATGTCGGCGTGGCTGGTAAATGCTGGCATACCACCCGCGCTCTGAGCGCTGCGCTGAGTCAACCCGGGTATTGGCTTAGTGGAAAGCCGCCTCGCCATGATCCGCAATTACATCAAGCCTTGCGAGGCTTGCCGGGCGCACAACCATGACCAGCGATGAGTTCGCCGATTATGTGATCGTGGGCGGTGGTTGTGCCGGATTGAGTCTGGCTGTGGGGCTTGCCGAACGACTCGAACCTTCATCGCGGATCATCGTTGTTGAGCCGCGTACTCACTATGTGCGCGACCGCACCTGGTGTTATTGGCGAGTCCGGCCGCATCGTTTCGAATCCGCTGTCAGCCACTCTTGGAATCGCTGGAAAGTACGCCACGATGGTCGGGAAATCATCCGCGAAAGTCATCGTTATCCGTATCAACATATTCCGGCGGATGCGTTTTATAATACTGCTTTAGAACGGCTCGCTGCAGCGCCTAATGTTTCGCTTAAGCTGGGCGTAACCGCGCAGGTGATTACTGCAGCCAGCGAGTGTGCGATTGTGGAAACTGATCAGGGTCGATTGCGCGCCCGCCATGTGTTCGATAGTCGCCCACCTAAAGTTCTGACCAGTGGTTTGCTGCAACACTTCGTCGGCTGGCGAGTGCGTACCTCAACACCGGTTTTTTCTCCCGCTACCCTGACCTTGATGGATTTCGACGTGCCTCAAGACGAGGCTATCCATTTCTTTTACGTACTGCCCTATTCGCCTTGCGAAGCACTCGTGGAAGCAACCTTTATCTCGCCTCAAGCTTTGCCTGAAGAGCATTATCAGACCGCTATACGAGCGTACTTGGCAGAGCGCTACCAAGTAACCGAGTTTGAGGTGCTTGAACAAGAACGCGGCGTGATTCCTATGAGTGCCGCGTCGCCACGCCTGTGCCCAGCTCCACGCATTTATCGGATCGGCACTGCGGGTGGATTGGTCAAAGGCAGTTCCGGTTATGGGTTTTTACCCATTCAGCGCTGGACCGAAGAAATGGTGGAACGTTTGGCGATCGCTGAATTGCCTGAGCCACCTGAGCCTCGCCCGTCGTTAGTTCGTTGGTTCGACCGGGTTTTTCTCTCTTACCTCAGCCATTTTCCGGAACAGGCGCCGGCTATTTTCTTTCGTTTATTCAAACGCACCGATACGCAGGCGCTGGTCCGTTTCCTGTCCGATCAAGCCGCCTATGGCGATTATGGTGCAGTAATCCGCGCGATGCCGACTTTGCCGTTTATGCGCGAAACCTTGCGCTGGCGGCGCAATTGGGGGCCTTCGTGAACGAGTCGTGTAGCTCTCAATGGCATACCGGGCAGGTGACCGTCTTTTGCGTAATGGCGCTGCTGGCGATCGGATTAAGCCTTCTATTGAAGGAACCTACCCTGGATGTGCAATTGGCTGCATTGCTGTTACCAGTAGCGTTATTGGGCATTCCTCATGGGGCCTTGGATTATGGACTCGGTCAGCGGATTGCCCGGCCTCACCTGGGATCTTATTGGCCTATGGTTTTCCTGCCGTTATATCTATTGATCGCAGCAGTAGTGGTGGTGTTATGGGGACTGATGCCGGCGATTAGCTTGGCTGCTTTTTTGCTAATTTCATGGTTTCATTTTGGCGTCAGTGACACGGGCTGTCAGGAACAATCGCCGTCGCTGCGCTGGCTGGAAATCCTGGCACGTGGTAGTGTGGTGATCAGCTTTCCGGCAGCTTTTTATCATCACGAGGTGGCGCTACTATTCGGATACTTAACGCCCTCTGAGCACGCCGTAAAGCTGGCAGCGGTTTGTGCTTGGTTTGCACCGCTTGCGGCAACAGCCCTGCTGGCTTGTGTCGCTAAGCACATGATGATTGCGACAGTTCAGCATAACAAAGCGCACTGGCTCACGGTTTTGGAGTTGATGTTGTTAGCGCTGCTGTTTGCGCTGGCGCCGCCTTTGTTAGCATTCGGGGTTTATTTCTGCGCATTGCATTCGCTCAGGCAGCTGTTGCTTTCAACCAGTCTACAGTCCAGTTCACAGTCCGTGCTCGGTGGGTTGTTTCGGCAAACAGCGCCGGTCACGATGGCGACGTTGTGCTTCGCTCTTATCGCTTACATGATGATGGGTAGCATGGTGCTGTCGGAGAAATTGACGCAGATTATTTTCATCGGTTTAGCGGCCTTGACGGTTCCGCACATGATGTTAACCACCGTCGACGCACGGCTAAGCTCAAGCTTGCATACAAAAGCAACACAATAAACTCCGCTATTGAGTTACTTAACCTGTGCGGCACGGAGAAGATGACTGCCTGACCCGGCTGTTTCCCCTCGCTTCCCAAGTTAGCCTGCCCTATGATGGACGCCCAATTCTGTAATCACGGTAGGCGTTCCCGGAGACCAGCATGGCGGAAGCCCAAACAACTCGTACTCAGACCCCTGTAACAATCCTGACGGACGGCTATCGTCCGGACGCGGCGGTCTATGACGAAATGTGTTCGGTGACCGGCGATCTCCGCCCCCATTGGCGGGAATTGGTGGCGTCCCTGGAAGCGATGGGTATGGACACGTTGCAGCGACGTGGTGATGAAGTCCAGCGCCTGCTGCAGGAAAACGGCGTCACTTACAATGTCTACGACGCCCCGCGCGATGCGCAACGACCCTGGGCAGTAGATCCCATACCGCTGCTGATTACCAGCGAAGAATGGGCCGTCGTTGAAACCGGCCTGGAACAACGGGCGCGGTTGCTGAACCTTTTATTGGCCGATTTGTATGGCCCGCACAGCGTGATACGTCAGGGCTTGTTACCGGCGGAACTGATCTATGCTCATCCCGGCTTTCTGCGTTCCTGTCATCAAAGCTTAGCGGAAGGCCAGCGTTGGTTGATTTTTCACGCTGTGGATTTGGGGCGTTTACCGGACGGCAGTTTTCGCGTGTTGGGAGATCGTACTCAATCCCCTTCCGGGGCCGGTTATGCGCTAGAAAATCGGATCATCCTGGCCCGCGCCCTACCTAATCTATACCGCGATGCCCCGTTGCGTCGTTTGGCCAGTTTTCTGGAGGCTGAACGGGCCACGTTGGCGAACTTGGCATACCGTAATCATGAACAACCGCATGTCGTATTGTTGACGCCGGGTCCTTTAAACGAAAGTTATTTTGAACACGCGTATTTGGCTAATTATTTATCCCTTTCGTTAGTGGAGGGCGAAGACTTAGCGGTGCGTGATGGCCGGGTTTGGCTCAAAACCCTCGGTGGTCTGAGACCTGTCGATGTGATCCTGCGTCGGGTAGCCGATGATTATTGCGATCCTTTGGAATTGCGCGGCGATTCCTTGTTAGGGACGCCGGGCTTGTTGCAAGCGGTGCGCTGCGGCGGCGTGGCGATCGCTAACGCGTTGGGCAGCGGTATCGTGGAGAACGCCGGCTTGATGGCATTTCTACCCGGCTTATGCCGCCACTTGCTGGGCGAGGATTTGTTACTGCCGTCCATTGATACTTGGTGGTGCGGTACTGCAGAAGATTGCCGGTATGTGCTGGAGCATCTCGATGAATTAACTATCCGTTCCATCCTGACGGGTCAGGAACCTTGGTCCGGTGCTCTGCTGGATAAACAGAGCAAGGACAATCTGATTGGCCAAATCGAGGCAAACCCTCATTTGTTTGTGGGTCAAGCCACGGTAGACCTATCGACCGCGCCTTGCTTGGAAGACAGCCAAATCGTACCGCGCCCCATCATGTTGCGTGGTTTCGCGGTTGCGGTCGAGGACGGTTATAGGGTCATGCCGGGAGCCTTGGCGAGGGTTTCTCCCGGCTTAGACGATCTGCGGGTTTCTGTGCAGAAGGGGGGGATCAGCAAGGATTTATGGGTTTTGGCGGAAGCGCCGCAAAAACATGTCAGTTTGTTGCGCCAAGCCTATGGGCCTGTGGTCGCAACGCGGGATGGTTCCGATCTGCCCAGCCGAGTGGCGGATAACTTGTATTGGCTGGGTCGCTATGGAGAACGCTTGGACGGCACCTTGCGGTTGCTGCGAGAAGCCCTGGGACAATTACTCGAACTGCAGGAACAGGATGATGCCGATCATTGCCTGGAAGATCTGCTGACGGTACTGAGTCCACAGGAGGAGCAAACGGTGCTTGCTAACCGCTCCCGGTTTTTTAATTTCCGGCGACAATTGTTGATTTTGTTGACCGACCAGGAGGCCGTTGGCAGCGTCCCCCACACCCTGGCGGGCATGTTGCGTACCGGACGGGCGGTAAGAGATCATTTGGGCGAAGACAGTTGGCGGATACTGAACCGTCTGCACCAGCGGGTCCAGCAAACCTCCCCTAGCCTGACGGCGCGTGAGGCACGCGAATCGTTGGAGGGGCATTTGACGCTATCGGCGGCGTTTGCGGGGTTGAACAACGAGACCATACCGCATCATTATGGCTGGTTGTTTATGGACATCGGTCGCTTGTTGGAGCGGGTACTGTTTACCCTTGATTTATTCAATTTGGCGTTTGTGTCAGCGAAAAATCCCGGCGTTACACTCTGGGAAGTAGTGCTCAGCACTACGGATAATTTAACGGTTTATCGGCGCCGTTACCGCTCTGCCCTACACCCCACTGCGATCGTAGACCTGCTGTTGTTTGACGAAGGCAATCCCCGCTCCATCGGGTATCAATTACAACGCCTGCAAAACCGGATCAGCCGCTTACCACACAAAGAGAGCACCCCCTACCGCAGTGCCGAAGAGCGACTGGTGTTGGAAGCAGTCTCGATTTTGCAGTTGGCCGACATCGAGCTGCTCTCCGCCCTGGACCACAGCACCCGCTCCATTGAGGAATTGGCGCGGTTATTGGAACGCTTGGAACAGCCGTTGAGCGCCTTGTCGGATGCCTTGGCGCATAGCTATTTTAGTCATGCCGAAGTACCCCACCAGCTGATAACGATGATGTCATGATGGATTACCGAGTTACCCATAGCACTGTCTATGATTACAGTGGCGTTGTAGCCCTATGTCACAACGAGGCGCTGTTATTGCCAAGGCGCCTGTCATGGCAGCGGTGTGCTGACAGTCGTCTGCAGATTCAACCCAAGCCGGCTTTGCTTGAAGAACGCCTTGATTTCTTTGGCAACCGGGTGCTCTACTTCGCTATCCAAGATATTCATCAATGTTTGGAAGTTGAGGTGCAAACCCAGGTTAGCGTGACCACACGACCGCTTGCTGACACCTCTTTCAACAAATCCTGGGAAGAAGTGATACAGGCGCTTTGGCATGACCCAGACCCGGAGATTATTGAAGCGCGACAATTTGTCTTGAACTCGCCTTTCATCAGCCGCAATGTGGCGCTTGCCGATTACGCGCGGGCTAGTTTCCCAGCACAACGACCGTTGCTGGATGCTATGGTCGATCTGAACCGGCGAATCAATCAGGAATTTACTTTTGATCCCCACTTTACGACCCTGGCTACGCCGCTGAGCGAGGTATTGGAAAGTCGCCGCGGAGTCTGCCAGGATTTCGCTCATTTGGCGATCGGTTGTTTACGTTCCCTGGGGTTGGCTGCCCGTTATGTCAGCGGTTATCTGGAAACCCGGCCGCCACCTGGGCAACCGCGTTTGGTAGGAGCGGATGCATCCCATGCGTGGTTGGCGGTATACCTGCCGGGATTGGGCTGGGCAGAGTTCGATCCCACCAATGATTGCATGTCAGGCGAGCAACATATCACTTTGGCCTGGGGTAGAGACTACAGTGATGTCGCTCCTCTCAAAGGGGTTATGAGCGGCGGTGGCTCTCATACCCTCAAGGTTGGCGTCGATGTCGAACCATTAGCATTAGCCATGCGAAAGAACGACGAGACACTCGTGGCCGTATCTGACGTGGAATAAGTGCGCAGAATTAGATACGTGGCGATTTCATATTGATGAACTTATGAATGTACTCAATGATCGGGTGCGGGGAACAGCCCGGAGACAGGAACCATGAAAAAAACTAGCGAATCGACAATCGCTCGGAATAAAAAAGCGTTTCATGATTATTTTATTGAAGAACATTTTGAAGCGGGTGTTGCCTTACAAGGTTGGGAAGTCAAAAGCTTGCGAGCCGGTCGTGCGCAACTCAAAGAAAGTTATGTGCTGCTTAGGGAAGGAGAAGCTTACCTATTTGGCTGCCACATCGCACCGTTAAGCTCGGCTTCCACGCATGTCCAAGCTGATCCGACCCGTACTCGCAAGCTGTTGTTACAACGGCGCGAAATAAGCCGACTAATCGGTTCCGTGGAACGGCAAGGCTATACGCTTATCCCTTTAGCCCTATATTGGAAGCGCGGGTTTGCCAAGCTCGATATCGGATTAGCCAAGGGCAAGAAAAGCTACGACAAGCGGGCTACCGAAAAAGAACGCGACTGGCAACGGGATAAGCAACGATTATTGCGTAGTGCACAGAAGGCTTGACGATTTCCCTATAAAGATCATGCAGCGCATGAAAATAATCATGACGGGGAGCGTTTAAAGCTAGGCTAAGCGTGGCTTTGATGATACATTGTTGGAACTAAGACACATTCGCAGAGGGGTATGAAGCTGATGATTTCCGTATTTCATGGTTTTTTTTACCGCTTGGTTGCGTTTTGTTTCTTGCTTGGGATCAGTGTAAGCCACGCGGCAATCCCTCTTGAGCAACCTGCCGAGATCTCGCAATCCAGTGCTGCTGTTTCGAAAACAACGGTCCCGTTGGCGGCGATTACTGAAGAGTTGCGCCAGCGTTTCGAGGTCGACATCACCACGCAACCGATATTATCCAAACAACTCAACTCCCTGGTAGCGATCAGCCGTTTTTACACGCAACGCCAATACCGACCGGCGTGGCTGACGGATACCGGTCTGGCCTCCTGGCCGGCCGACTTGTTGCTGGCTTTAGCAGAAGCTGATCGCGAGGGGCTGCGAGCTACTGATTATCCTATTGATGAATTACAGCAACAGCTAAACGCTGCGCAAAATAACGTTGCGACTTATTCGGTAGCTCAGTGGGCAGATCTGGAATTGCGCGTGACCGATACTTGGTTCACCTATGGTGAACATAGACTAGGCGGTCGGTTGAATCCGCATCGGATCGACCGAGAATGGGGTATCAAGGACCATAATCGGGACCTGGTGCCGGTTTTGCAGGACGCTTTGACGCGCAATCAAGCGATCGAAGTGTTGGCAACACTGGTTCCTCCCCATTCCGGATATGAACGACTGCGGCAAGCGTTGGCCGACTATCGAACGCTGGAAGACAACGGTGGTTGGGTGACAATCAGTTCCGGCGCGAAACTAGCCAAAGGCTCTCGCCATGGGCGGGTAAAACAGTTGCGTATCCGATTGTTAGCGAGCGGCGATCTAACTGAGGAGACCGCAGCTCAGGATACGCTGTTTGATGATGCGCTGAGCCAAGCGGTTAAACGCTTCCAACGTCGCCACGGCTTGACGGATGATGGCGTAGTCGGGCCTAAAACCTTAGCCGAGTTGAACATCCCGGTAGCGGAACGGGCGCGACAAATCGAACTGAACCTGGAACGCTGGCGTTGGCTGCCGGATGATTTCGGACGTCGTCATCTCCTGGTTAACATCACCGATTTCACTATGAGTGTTATTGAAGATGGCCGCGAAACTTTCGGGACCAAGGTGGTTGTTGGCCGCACTAAACGGCCCACTCCAATATTTAACGCTGATATGAGCTACATGGTGTTAAACCCAAAGTGGTATGTTCCATACTCTATTGCGGTTAAAGACAAGTTACCCAAGCTGCGGCGCAATGCCTACTCTTTAACCGGGCAACGAATTCGAGTTTACTCTGGAAAACGGGAAGTCGACCCTGGTACGGTTAATTGGCATCAAGTTAGCGCTAAAAACTTTCCCTATCGGTTGCGCCAGGATCCCGGGCCGAGTAATGCGCTGGGCAGAGTCAAGTTTATGTTTCCCAACCCTTACAGTGTCTATCTGCATGACACGCCTTCCCGCAACCTGTTTACGCGCGATCAGAGAACTTTTAGTTCAGGGTGCATCCGAGTTGCTGATCCGATTGACCTTGCGGAATATCTCTTGAAAGACGATCCTCGTTGGAATCGGAAAAAGATCCTTTCAGCTACTCGCGGAAAATGGCAAAAAACCGTTCATCTGGCGGAAAAAATCCCGGTTTATTTGCTGTATTGGACAGCTTGGGTAGATGAGGATGGAACCGTCAATTTCCGTGACGATATTTATCAGCGCGACCGCCGCCTAGCCCGTGCTTGGTCCAGCACCCAGCCCTCGGGGGTTTGAGTGTAACAACAAATTGCTGGCTCAATGGAGCCGATGCGAATGGTCCTCGATAGGAGGTGCAGGTGAAGCATGGTGTGAAACCATGTGCCAACCTTCAGGCTTGCGGCTATAGATATTAGTGGCAATAATCGGTTGGCGGGGTTGCTCGGCAGCATTGACCACGGTGATAGTTTCGTATACCACATGAATCGCTAGATCGTTCTGCGTGACGGTATTGATGTTGATGATCCTGAACCGCAAGCGAGTTCCGGTGGCGAAGATCTGTTGCCAACTTGCCCGCAATTGAATCATTCCCTGTAAGGGAGCTCCTAGCGGGTGTATGCAAGTGATCAACTCACTATTCTCCCAAACAAGCATCATGGCATCCACGTCGGCTGCTTCGAAAGCAGCGTAAAAAGCGGATTCCGCAGCGAAAGATGTGGCAAAGCAAGGATTGGTCATGAGGTGTTCTTAGTATAATGGGTTGGAAGACGGCTCATAAATATTGTAGCGTTCATAAGTTTGACAGTAATTGCCAAGCGCTTGAGGAATAATTTGCAGTGTTCAACAAATCCAGCTTCACCTTCGATGAGTTAATCGCTTGTGCTCGTGGCGAATTATTTGGGCCTGGTAATGCTCAGTTGCCGCTGCCGCCTATGTTGATGTTTGATCGAATCGTTAATATCAACGAAGATGGCGGTGATTTCGGCAAAGGCCATATCATTGCAGAATTGGATATCCGTCCTGATTTGTGGTTTTTCGATTGTCATTTTGAGGGGGATCCGGTAATGCCCGGCTGCTTAGGGTTAGATGCGATGTGGCAGTTGGTCGGTTTTTATCTCGGTTGGAAAGGCGGTCAAGGACGTGGTCGCGCTTTGGGTGCGGGGGAAATTAAGTTTACCGGCCAGGTGTTACCGACCGCTAGCAAACTGACATACCAAGTTCATATGAAACGGGTAGTTTTACGTCGGTTGGTCGTGGGTATAGCGAATGCTACGATGGCGGTAGATGGCAATGAAATTTATGTCGGCAAGGATTTACGGGTAGGTTTGTTCACTTCGACAGAGCGTTTTTGAGGAATCATGCGATGAGACGGGTGGTTGTTACGGGTATCGGGATCGTGTCCAGTATCGGCAATAACAAGGAGGAGGTGCTGGCAGCCTTGCGCACAGGTCGCAGCGGTCTGGAATTTGCCCAAGATTATGCGGAACTGGGTTTGCGCTCTCAGGTGCGTGGCGCCATTCATGTTGATCTGGCGGCACAAGTTGACCGCAAAGTGCTGCGTTTTATGGGTGATGCTGCGGCTTTTAATTATTTGGCCATGCGCGAGGCTATCGCCGACGCGCAGCTTACTGAAAATGCGATCTCCAATCCGCGTACCGGTTTGATCATGGGTACCGGTGGGGCTAGCCCGGAAAATATCGTTTGGGGAGCTGACACCCTGCGTAATCGAGGTGTGCGACGCATGGGACCCTATCTGGTAACGCGTACCATGGCGAGTACAACAACGGCTTGCTTGGCGGTGCCCTTTGGTATCAAGGGCGTTAATTACTCGATTAGTTCTGCCTGTGCATCCAGCGCGCATTGTATCGGTAATGGATGTGAGTTGATTCAGTGGGGTAAACAGGATGTGGTGTTCGCCGGTGGTGGTGAAGAGATTCATTGGAGTTTGACAGCACTGTTCGATGCCATGGGCGCATTATCATCGAAGTATAACGATAATCCTGCGACTGCCTCGCGCCCCTATGACGCCAATCGCGATGGATTCGTAATTTCCGGCGGCGGCGGTGTCGTCGTTCTAGAAGAAAGGGAACACGCGCTTCAGCGTGGTGCGAAGATCTATGCCGAAGTCACTGGTTATGGCGCCACCTCGGATGGGCAAGACATGGTGCAACCCTCCGGCGAGGGCGCGCAAAGGTGTATTCAACAAGCGTTGGAGACGGTAAAGCAACCCATTGACTACATCAATACTCACGGCACCAGTACTCCTGTGGGCGACATTCAGGAACTCGAAGCCATTCGCCAAGTATTTGGCACCGAAGTGCCGCCGATCAG
Organism: Candidatus Competibacteraceae bacterium; assembly: GCA_036351435.1. Taxonomy (GTDB): domain Bacteria; phylum Pseudomonadota; class Gammaproteobacteria; order Competibacterales; family Competibacteraceae; genus JAAUQA01. The sequence goes on along the minus strand of JAZBPA010000174.1, from coordinate 794 downwards.
CGCTACTAAGTCCTTGACCGGACACGCGCTAGGTGCGGCCGGCGTTCATGAGGCAATTTATAGTTTGTTGATGTTGGAAAATGACTTTATTGCCGCTTCCGCCAATATCGAAACACTGGATCCTCAGGCCAGCGCTATGCCGGTTGTGCGTGAGCGTAAGGATAACGTGACATTAAATGCGGTGCTCTCTAATAGCTTCGGCTTTGGAGGTAGTAACGCCACGCTAGTGTTCGAGCGACCGGTGAATTAGCTGGCAGGCGCAAGCAAGCATGTGTTTTGCTTGACAAAGAAGAGTTATTTGAAGAGAATGCTCAGCTTGCTCTCGGAGGGGTTCCCGAGCGGTCAAAGGGGGCAGACTGTAAATCTGCTGGCTCAGCCTTCGGAGGTTCGAATCCTCCCCCCTCCACCATCTCAAGTGTTTTTGGTCAAATCTACTCTGTTGGTGTGGCCAAAACGGTGTAGCGGGTGTAGTTCAATGGTAGAACCTCAGCCTTCCAAGCTGATGGTGTGGGTTCGATTCCCATCACCCGCTCCAAAGTGAAAGTTTAGCGCCCATATAGCTCAGTCGGTAGAGCACTTCCTTGGTAAGGAAGAGGTCACCAGTTCAAGTCTGGTTATGGGCTCCAATATTTGTAGTCCGCTTAGTGGACCTTCGGGTTTTTGGGAGAAGTGTGGGATGTCCAAAGAGAAATTCGAGCGCACGAAGCCGCACGTCAACGTGGGAACGATCGGCCATGTAGATCATGGGAAGACCACGCTAACGGCGGCGATGACGAGTATTCTATCGAAGCAAT